>JAFGRA010000203.1 GCA_016935415.1 Anaerolineales bacterium | reverse complement strand
GCCACCTGGATCGGAAGTTCCGCCACGCAGGCGGTAAAAACCGTAAATGGAATTGGACTTTTGCGCAGGAAACCGCCGAAGCAAAACGGGAGCCAGTTTCCGACGAAGAACGCATGACCATCCTGCGTATGCTGGCGGAGAAGAAAATCACCTCGGAAGAAGCTGAAAAATTGCTCTCCGTGTTGGAAGGAGGCCAGTGATGTCTTCTGATGAACAGAAACAAATCTTGAAGATGGTGGAAGATGGCAAGATTTCTGCTGATGAAGCGATGACGCTCATCAGAGCACTGGAGGAGACTCCTGCCGAGGACGAGATCGAAGTCATCGAAATGGTGGCAGGCCCAAATCAGGAAAGAAGCGCGGGCCCGGAGTTCGAAGAAGTCAAAGCGCGGGCGCGTCGCTTTGCTATGGTCCCGCTGTGGATTGGCGTCGCTTTTACCGTCCTGGGCGCATACTGGATGTATGCCCTGGTGCAGAATGCGAACTACGGGTTCTGGTTCTTCTTTGCCTGGTTCCCCCTTTTATTAGGTATCCTGTTGGTTGCCATCTCGGCTGGCGGGATGAACTCGCGCTGGCTGTATGTGAATGTGGAGCAGGAAAAAGGGGAATGGCCGCAGCACATCACGCTGGGTTTCCCAATCCCGTTGGGGATTATCGGCTGGTCCCTACGTAATTTTGGGCATTTCATACCTGGGATGGACAGGACTAATGTGGATGAAGTTTTAACAGCACTTTCACTGGCAAAAAATCTGGATGAGCCGCTGATTGTTAACGTGGATGAAGGCGATCATGGCGAGCGTGTCCAGGTCTATATCGGGTAGCACCGCGCGTGCGGTACCAGGAGGTACATGATGACAAGCATTGAAGAACGGATGAAAATCTTGAAAATGATCGAAGAGGGGAAAATCAGTGCGGAAGAGGGAGCCAAGCTGCTGGCGGCCTTAGCGGAGGGCCGCCGCAGCTCCCTCGGATCCACGCCATCGCGCGGACCTGGAGCGCCGCGCACATTACGCATCCGCGTGACGGATATGGGTTCCGGGCGTTCGAAGGCTTCGGTGCAAATCCCGCTGGCACTGGTGGATGCCGGGATGAAGATCGGCGCACATTTTGCCCCGGAAGTGGAGGGCGTGGATATGTCCAACGTGATGGATGCCTTGCGTTCCGGTGTGACCGGCAAGATCATCGATGTGCTGGACGAAGATGACGGCGAACACGTTGAGATCTTTATAGAATAATTTTTCGATGGTGGTGCGGCTTTCCCTGATAGAGTAGGAGAGAGAACCCTTCTTCGAGAGGATGTCCTTCGCCTGGATTAATGCTAGACTGTTAGCGGTGAGGAGATGGTTAAACGCAGGCGTTTAGCCATCTTTTTTCATGATTTGATCATGGGAGAAAGAATGCAACCATCAAAACGTTTAGGCGGAATGCCCGGTTTCACAGTGGTCTGGCTGGGACAGATCGTATCCGTGCTTGCCAGCCTGATGACCCAATTTGCGCTGACTATCTGGGCTTTCGAGAAGACCGGCAGCGCGACCGCCTTAGGCCTGATCCAGGTGTTCTTCGTCACGCCCTTCCTGTTGATCTCACCGCTTGCGGGCGTGTTGGTCGACCGGCATAGCCGCAAGTTGATGATGATGGTCAGCGACCTGGGCGCAGGGTTGGCCACAGTGGGCATCCTGGTCTTACAGGCCTTTGGTGTTCTGGAGGTCTGGCATTTGTACCTGGCAGCGGTCATCAATGGCCTGGGGAATACCTTTCAATGGCCGGCTTATTCCGCGGCGATCAGCACGATGTTGCCCAAGGAACAATATGGGCGCGCCAACGGCATGATGTCCCTGATCGAGGCCGGGCCGGGCGTGATCGCGCCGCTCATCGCGGGGGCATTGTTACCGTTCATCGGACTGGCGGGTATCCTGCTTATCGACGTTGCCACGTTTTTACTGGCAATCGGGGCGCTTCTGATTGTTTATATCCCACAGCCGCCGCGTACAAAGGAAGGCGCGCAGGGACAGGGGAGTCTCTGGGAGCAGGCGGTCTATGGGTTCCGCTATATCTTTGCCCGGCGGGGGCTGGTAGGCTTGCTCACCATCTTCCTGCTGGGAAACCTGTTCTCCGGGATCCAGTGGACTTTGCTTGCGCCGATGATCCTTTCGCGTACGGGCAATAACGAAGTGATCTTTGGCAGCGTTCAATCTGCCGGGGCAATCGGTGGGGTGATCGGCGGGGTGTTGATGAGCCTGTGGGGCGGCTTCAAGCGCCGCATCCACGGGGTGCTGGTGGGTTGGATCCTGGCCAGCCTGGCGCTGGTTTTTCTTGGGATAGGGCGCGACCTCTCCATTTGGATTCCATCTATGTTTATTCTTGCAGAATACCCCGTAGCTTGCTACGCGGGTTCCAAGCTTTTGCAAAATCTGTACCCGAAGGGGCAAAATTCCGTAATACTCCGTCCGCTTGCGGCGGAGATAGGAATTTTGAAGATTTTGCCAATTTATTGGCGCACTGTTTTTCCCGTTGATCAACAGCTCCAGCCAGGCGATCTGGCAGGCCAAGGTCGCCCCTGATTTACAGGGACGTGTCTTTACCTCGCGGCGCCTGATCGCCTGGGTGACGCAACCCGTCACGCCTATCATTGCCGGTTTGCTGGCCGATTATGTGATGGAGCCCGCCATGCAAACTACCAGTTGGATTTCGCGAACATTCAGCAGTCTGGTCGGCAACGGTCCCGGGGCTGGCATGGGGCTGCTGTCGGTTTTTTGTTGCCTGGCGTGTGTCCTGGTGGGGTTGAGCGGTTATTACGTCCCGGCGATTCGCAACTTGGAATCTGCCTTGCCTGACCATGACCAATTGCCAAAGGCCGAAGCGATACCTGCTGATTAAGAAAACCCGACGGATTTTCCCTCCATCGATCACAAAAAAGTTATCACAGCAGTACAACTGCCGCAACAACTTTTTTATACTTTTGGAAGAATGTATAGTTAATCTAGCAGCTACCACCGCCGCCACAATCTTCACAAGACTCGTCACACGTTGCAAGTACCTGTAAAGCGATCATGATTTTCACCTCCTTTCCACTAAAGTGATCCTGGTTTTCTGGCTGTAATCCGCGCGCTGTAGACGGTTTTGTACAACTCGTCCTGCGATACAGATTTCAGGTCAATCTTGTCGCCAACTTCTTTGATAGCTTCGTCCACGGTTTCCTTGTCGAAGAAGGTCGGTGTGACCGTGATTTCCGTAAAGCCAACCGTTTCCATCATTGCAATGTAGTCTTTGGCATCGACCGCTCCGGCTACGCAGCCGGCCCACATGCTCAGGCTTTGTTTGATGGCATCCGGTAGCGGCCCATCGGTAACGATATCCGAGACAGCCAGTCTGCCGCCTGGTTTGAGCACACGGAAGACCTCGCTGAAGACTTTGGCCTTATCGGGGGAAAGGTTGATCACGCAGTTCGAGATGGTCACGTCGATGCTGTTACTGTCCACGGGCAAATCTTCGAGGAAGCCCTGGCGGAATTCGACGTTGGTCACACCCATGCGTTTGGCGCTGGCGCGCGCTTTTTCGAGCATTTCGGGAGTCATGTCCACGCCGATGACGTGTCCGCTTTCGCCGACTTTTTTGGCTGCCAGGAAGCAGTCCAGACCGCCGCCGGAGCCCAGATCGAGCACGGTCTGCCCAGGTTGCAGGGCGGCCAGGGTGATCGGGTCGCCACAGCCCAGGCTGAAGCTGGCGATATCGTCGGGAACGGTGGCGAGCAATTCGTCAGTGTAGATGACGTTTTTCGTGTCGCAGCAGGCAGAGGTTGCGTCCGGTGCGCAGCAAGAGTCCGATTTGCGGGCGCGCTCGGCGTAGTGTTCCCGTACAACAGCGTGGATTGGGGTTTGGGTCATTTTGTCTCCTTGTATAGATGATTGTCTATGTATTTGGTCAAAATAGGTGGGATGCCGCCGCGGACGGACATCCCATTATTCAGCTTTCGATGGCTTTCTTGACGGTTTCGGTTGTTTCCGTTTCGGGAGCGAATTTGATCATCAACTGCCCACAGCAAAAGGCCACGCGCTCCTGGTTGAGTGAGTAGAAGGTCTGTTTGCCTTCCTCGCGCATGTCCACCAAGCCGCTCTCGCGCAGGATGGCGAGGTGGTGCGAGACAGTGGGCTGGGTGACGTTCAATTGCTCGACGATCTCATTGACCGAGAGCCATTGGCAGCAGACCAGGTTCATGATCTTCTGGCGGGTCTCATCAGCCAGGGCTTTGGCAAAGTGGACGGGGTTTGGAGTTTTCATATCGATGATTTTCTATTTGTTATTATATCGAAGTTTATCTATTTGTCAAGAATTTTGTTGCTTGACATCCCTTGAAATCTCCTCTATAACAGAAGCAATTCCATTCGAGGAGCGGAACATGGACACGATTCGAGCATTGGTCCTGTCAGGTGGTGGCGGACGCGGCGCTTTCCATGCCGGCGTGTATAAATATTTGATGGAATCTAAAAAGGTCGATATGGACTCCAATCACCAGGGCATATGGGATCCGCAAGTGGTGGTTGGAACTTCCATCGGGGCTGTGAATGGGGCTGCTATTGTTCAGGGTATGTCAGCGGAAGAATTGGAGCGAGTCTGGCTATCCTTGGAGGAGCATGATGTTCAGGGCCTGCCGCCGGGCATGCGTGGCCTTGCGCGCTGGATGTCACGCCGCATTTTTGCCGATATTATGGATGCGCGCCTCCTGCAGGTTCCGGCGCAGGAGGCCACCTCGCCAATTCCAAAGGATTATTGGCCCCCCTTGCCGCTTTTGCCGAGTTGGCTGGGCGAACGCCTGATCGGACACTGGATCAATTTGCTCGACACCGGACCTTTGCGAAAAACGCTGTATACAAGGTTTGGCTTTGATGAGCAAAAGCTCGCTGAGAGCGCTAAGGCTCTTTTGATTGCTGCTACCAATGTCC
Source organism: Anaerolineales bacterium (assembly GCA_016935415.1). Taxonomy (GTDB): domain Bacteria; phylum Chloroflexota; class Anaerolineae; order Anaerolineales; family UBA11579; genus JAFGRA01. The sequence goes on along the minus strand of JAFGRA010000203.1, from coordinate 3,268 downwards.
AGACCGGTGAGCGGATGATGTTCAGCAACCGCGAGATATACCGGCGGGATACCGGCGAAGCGCGCCGTGACGTGGCGACCGGTATCACCGCCGATCGCATCCTGGCAAGTTGCTCGATTCCGCTCGTGTATCCGTGGACCTTTGACCCGGAAACCAACGCCTTTTACTGGGATGGCGCCGTGGTGGCGAACACGCCGTTGGGCGCGGCCCTGGATATGACGCGTGATGTGCCCGTAGATGTCCCGGCTGAGGTCGTGGTTGTTTTGATGACGCCCTGGTGGCAGGATCCGGCTGAGGCGCCCGGTGCAGCCCGGCGCATGCCTGCTTCATTTGGAGATGCTATCACCTGGGCGCTCGATTGGGCCTTGTTGGCCTCTTTTCGCGAACGGTTGCAATTGATCGAGGCCTACAATCGTTTTGCCGAACGCGAGCGCATAGAAGGGAAAGGGCCATACCGTTATCGTATGGTAAAAGTCGTGGTTGTTGCGCCGGATGATTTCCTGCCGGCGGCGCGTATCATCGATTATGATGGGGATGTGTCCAGGGATTTGATCGAAGCCGGGCGCTTGGCCGCAGAACGGGCATTCCAACAAGAATTTTCCTGAAACAATATGGACAGCGTCTCGTATATTTCATAACAGGCAAATTATGGTTTTCACTTACCAAATCGAAGGCTTGACGCTGCAAACAGGCGATATCATCTGCACGATGAACGGCAAGCCTGACATCCTGCCCGGGGAGTTCTGGCGGCTGGTAGGCCGCTTGGTGCCGGGCGATGTGGATCACGTAGCAATTTACGTCGGTCCGGAGGGGCGCTGCGTGGAATCCGGCTCACGTGGCGTGATCGCCTATCACGCACACAGCGGGGTCTGGGATACCGAGTTCATGGCACGCGAGCGCGGCCTGCTGTTCGACACATTCTATGGGGTAGCCTATCCATTGGGGGGATTAGAACTTTCGGAAGAGGATGAAGCTCATATGCGCGCCGAAGTGGCACAGTATTGCCTGTCACAAGTGGGTAAGTCGTACAATCTCAATTTTTTGAACGCTGAAACCGAAGAGAATTTTTATTGCAGCCAGTTGGCTTATAAGGCATACCAGCAGGTGGGGATCAACCTGAACACCGGTCTGGCGATGGAGCAGTTGCCCGGCACGAATGCCATCATTTATCCGCAGGAGATTTGGGCAGGATTTTCCCACAGGTTGGCGGAATCGATTAAGCAAGTAAATGCGAACGTGGACGCATCTTAATGTAAGTATGTGGACAGTTGTATAAACCATTTCAAATTATCATGGAGGAAATATGACAGAAAATCCTGCATCATCGGCCCCCATTCAAAATGATAAGATTATGGCTGCCTTGGCGCATGTCTCGGCAATCTTGCCCTTCATGGGTGTTATCGCACCTATCGTTATTTGGATAACGCAAAAGGACAAGTCCGAATTTGTAGCTTTCCAAGCGTTACAGGCAATTGCATATCAATTACTTATGATATTTGCATGGTTCGTTGGTATGGGTTGTTACATGTTTTCTTTCTTTTCTATCTTTTTGACGATTCCGTTTGCAGGCAGTAGTGGCGAAGTTGACCCGACGGTTGCCCCATTTTTTCTGACGGGTTTCTTTATCCCATTCATTATCTTTGGGGCTATATTCATTGGCGGCGCGATTTTCATCATTTATGGAATTGTTGGTGCCATTATGACCTTTCAGGGAAGGAATTTCCACTATATTGTGATCGGCAAACAACTTGCCAGGTATCTGGAAAAGAATTAAAAGACCCCCTTACCTGGTAGCAGAATACCCTTATCAATTGTATGGGGGATTTCGTTTATAATCCTTCCACAATAACGAACTCCGGGATTGAATTCTGATGAACTTCCTTATCACTGGCGCAGCCGGATTTCTCGGCTCAACACTTGCCAACCACCTTATCCGCGCAGGACATCAAGTCCGCGCTCTGGACGATTTGTCTAAAGGCGATCCGCAGGCGCTTTCGCCCGAAGTCCATTTTACACGCGGCGACGTCAGCGACCGTCCCAAACTGTGGACGTTGTTGCAAGAAGTGGACTGCGTCTACCATCTGGCGGCGCGCGTCTCGGTCCCCGAATCGGTGCTGTACCCGCGCGAGTACAATACCGCCAACGTCGGCGGTACGGTCAGTCTGATGGAAGCCATGCGTGATGTGGGTGTGCGGCGCGTTATCCTGGCCTCCTCCGGCGCAGTTTATGGCGACCAGGGTGAGCAACCGTTAAAAGAAGCCGCTACACCCGATCCTCATTCGCCATATGCTGTCTCCAAGATTGCTGCTGAGTACTACGTCCGCACTATTGGCAAGTTGTGGGGCATGGAAACGGTCTGCCTGCGCATCTTCAATGCCTATGGCCCGGGGCAACACTTGCCGCCTTCGCATCCGCCGGTTGTGCCACATTTCCTGCGCCAGGCTCTGCGCGGTGGGACGCTGGTCGTGCATGGCAATGGCGACCAGACTCGCGATTACGTTTACGTGGATGATGTGGTCAGCGCGATGGCTGCTGCTGCTATTGCATCCAATGTCAACGGACTGGTCATCAACGTGGGTTCTGGCACAGAGACCAGCATCCGTGAGTTGGTGAAAAAAGTTGGCGAAGTCACCGGTCGCGAAGTGGATTCACTCAACAACTCGAACACCTCTGGCGGCGTTTCGCGCATGAAAGCAGACCTGACTCTCGCCGGGCAAAAACTTAACTACAAACCCTCGATCAAACTGGACGAGGGCCTGCGCCTGACTCTTCAACGTGATCCGCGTTTCAAGTAGGTTTAACCACAGGTAAACACAGATGAACTTTTTGGGTTAGATAAATATGGATGATTTATTTTCGAAATCAGGCGCCTGCTCTCCTCAGTCTATTGGAAAACCCCCAACATTAGAACCTCGTTTATCAACCTTATCTTATTTATCTGTGTTCATCTGTGGTAAATCACCCTCTCCCTCGCGAATTCTATAATCGCCCAACGCTGACTGTCGCTCGTGAGTTGATTGGCGCACGGCTGGTGCGGATTCTGGAGGGCGTCAAGTTGGTTGGCCTCATCACCGAGACCGAAGCCTACGTTGGCGAGGAAGACCTGGGCTGTCACGCTAAAGCCGGGCGCACGCCGCGTACGCAAGTCATGTATGGGCCACCGGGGCACGCTTATGTCTATTTCACGTATGGCAACCACTGGATGTTGAACGCGGTCACCGAGCGGGAAGATTTTCCGGCAGCGGTGCTGATCCGCGCCATCCAGCCG
>JAFGRA010000202.1 GCA_016935415.1 Anaerolineales bacterium | reverse complement strand
TCCGATTGCGCCCCACCACCGACGATATTGATCGAAGGCACCTTGCGACCGATGAACTTCTCAACCGGCTGCAAGAGCCAGCGCGTGTTCAGGGCGATGCCTTCCAGGAAGGCCCGGATGATGTCTTCACGCGTATTATGCAGCGAGAGATTATACAACCCGGCGCGCACGCTGCGGTCGTCGACCGGGGCACGCTCACCCCAAATCCAGGGCGTGTAGACCACCCCATTGGACCCGGCCGGGACGCGCTCGGCGATCTGGTCGAGCACTTTGAAAATATCAGGCACATCGGCTTCTTGCAGCAATTCATCCTTATGATAGAGGATGTTGTCACGCAGGTAGGTCAGGTTGCCGCCCGCCGTGGCCTGCAAAGCCGTCAGCAGGTATCGCCCCGGCACGGCGCAGGGCACAGAAGCCATTGAGGAGAGCACGTCGGTTTTCTTGTAGGGTACATGTGCGGCCATCCAGGACGAGGTGCCGATGTAAAGGTGCATGGCATAATCGTCCACCGTCCCGGCTCCAATCGCCGCGGCGGTGTTGTCAATCGAACCGGCCACCACTTGCACATCTGTAGAAAGACCCAGTTCGGCGGCCACATCCGCCTTGAGCGTCCCGATCACTTCAGAACAGCACACGATCTCCGGCAGCTTGTCCTGATCGACGCCAAGCATCTCCACCAACTTATCATGGTAATGGATCGCATCGGGGTTGCGATTATCCGTTACCCACGAAGTCAGGATCGAATCGAAGGTGGCCACAAAACGCCCGGTCAGGCGTAGGTTCAAATAGTCGAGCACGTTGAGGAATTTGTAGGTTTGAGCGTAGATTTCGGGTTGCGTATCGCGGATAAAGAGCATGTGCCCGGCCGGGTCTTTGCCCGTCATCGAAGGCATGCCACCAGTTAGCTGCACGAAGCGCAGTACTTTCGCCAGCCCAGCTCCATCGATGTTGACCAAGCCCCCGATCTGCTGGCGTAGATGCGGTGCACCGCGCATATCCATCCATAAGATGCAGTTGCCCAGCGCCTTGCCGTTCTCATCAACGGGAATGGTGCCCTCACCCTGTGTGGAGCAGCACACCGCCCCCAGACGCTGGCGCGCTTCCGGCACACGCGCCAGCAGGCGCTGCGTGGTGGTCACGAACGCCGCCCACCATTCATCGGGCACCTGCTCTGCCCCGCCATCCGGCGTGACCAGCAGGCGCACCGGTTCAGCCTCCCAGCCCAACACCTTCCCGCTGACGGTGATCAGCGCCACTTTCATACTGGATGTCCCCAGGTCTACGGCAAGGATGAGCTTTTCGGGCATGGTTCTGGCTCCGCGGTCAAGTTTACAATTTATCGGGGTCTTTCAATTGGGTAACGATCAAGGCACTAAGCACCAACAGGCCAAGCGCCAATAAGAGCGAGGGAGTAAATGAGCCGTCGCTGGTCTTCATCGCTTCCATGATCGAAACGAACACCACCGCGCCCTGCCCAAAAAGCTGGATCAGGCCGTTGGAGGTACCTTCCGGCGTAGGATAAGTGATCTCGGCGGCGTACTGCATGCCAACCGGCATGGCGCTGACCAAGAAAAAGCCGATCACCACCGCCGAACCGAACAACAGCGGGGCGGTCGTGGCAAAGGTCAGCCCGATCAATCCCGGGATGGTCCCGACGAATGCCAGCATCAAGAAACGCTGGCGTTTATGCTGCTTGTCGGAGAGCGCCGGTAAGACCACCGCGCCCACCAAACCTCCGGCGATCATCAGCGCGCCGAGCGTCCCGGCGTCGGTTGGGGTGAAACCGCGCGGCCGGATGATGCTCTCGACCCAGGTCGTGAGGCCGTTGAAAATCCCCAGGCCGATGAAAGAAACCAGCAGGTACAGCCAGAAAGGCTTGATGGTCAGGGCGTGTTTCAGGCCGTCCAGCATCAGGGCGCGCGTTTCTTCTCCCGGCGGGCAGGGCGGCGTGGGCGGATTCTCGCGCGCCAGCACCACGAACAACACGGCCGAGAAAGCGGCGATGCCGCCATAGAGCAGTTGGATGTTGGGGATCGCCATGTTTTCCATCAAGACCGGCGTAAGCACCATCCCCAGGGCTGTGCCGATCAGGTTCGCCAGCGTCACCAGGCCAACCATGGTGGCCCGGCTTTCAGTGGGGAACCAGTTTGCGGGCATTTTGGTCCAGGCGTTCAGCAGGAAAGGCTGTGCAATCGCAATCCCGATCGTGCTCCACAACACCAACGTGTAATTTGCTCCGGCAAAGCCGCGCAGCAGGCCGAACACGCCCATCAAGACGGAGCCAATGCTTACTGCCAGACGGAAGCCGTAGGTATCGATTACCCAGGAAACCGGGATCGATAGCGGGATGAAGGCGATCATGAACGTCATCGCCAACAGGCCGATCTGGCGATCGGTGACGCCGTAAAAGGCCGCCGCCGGGCCGGTGATCGGGGCGTAGGTGATCCACAGCATCTGGATGGTCAGGTTGACGAACATGAAGACCGCCAACACCACCCAGCGATAACCGTAAAGTTTATAGTTGCCGCTCAAGATGCACTTCTCCTCGTTGTTTGCTCAGTTAATGGCTTCGACGCTGGATAATACTGCCTCGAATTTTTCCAGGGCGGCATCGATCACTGCGTCGGTATCAGCCATCGACGTGTACATGCGCGAACCAGCCAATGTGATCAGGCCGTGCGCCATGTAAGCTGCGCCCATTTCTTCCATCATATGCTTGCGAGAGTTAAGCTCCTTCAACGTTTTGAGCGGGTTCTTCAGGTCGAGCAGCATCACGCCGGAAGTTTCCAGGTGCACGATCGAACCCTGGTTGAAGGCCACGTAAGGTAAATTATACTTTTTAATGATCTGCTGTAAACCGGCAGTCAGGCGGTCACCGGCCTGCCCGGCGATCACGGCAGCGTTGGTGCGCGCCATTTCTTTGATGGCATAGTACCCGGCCACACACGAGAGCGGGTTGGCAGAAAGCGTGCCGCCGATGTAGGCGCGTTCGCCAGTGCCGCCAATCCCGGCCGCAAAGCGCATAATCACGTCGCGCTTGCCACCCACCCCCCCTGCCATAGGATAACCGCCGGTCACGCACTTACCAAAGATGGTCAGGTCTGGTTCTACGTTGAAATAGCCCTGTGCGCTGCCCATACCCAACCGGAAGCCGGTCACCACCTCGTCAAAGATCAGCAGCGCGCCGAACTCGTCGCACAGCTCACGCGCCTTTCGGTTGAAGTCATAGGGTACCGGACGGGTGCCCGATTCCGGGCCGACCGGCTCCAGGATCACGGCGGCGGTGCCGCCGCGCAGGCGGTTGGCGATCAGTTTACGGCGCAGCGCCGCCAGATCGTTGGGGAAGAACTCCTGGGTGTGGCGGTTGGCGCCGCGCGGGATGCCCTTGGCTTCCAGGCGTCCGGTGCCGGGAATATGCAGGCCGTACACCATCTGGTCGCTCCAACCGTGGTATGCGCCGCCGACCTTGATGATCTTCTTCTTTTTGGTGTAGGCGCGCGCCGCCCGGATGGCAGCCATAACCGATTCGGTGCCGGAACCGAGCATGCGGAACATCTCCACGGCAGGCATATGCTCATTGATGAGTTTAGCCAGCTTGAGTTCGTATTCGTGGAACAGGCCGGTCACCGGCCCACAGGAGTTGATCACTTCCATCACTTTGGCGCGCACCGGGGCATAATTGCTGCCCAGCACGGTCGGGCCACCAGCCTGCAGGAAGTCGATGTAGCGGTTGCCGTCCACGTCCACCATGTGGGCGCTTTCGGCTTTTTCAATCGCAATCGGGAAGGGGTAGTTGAAAGCCAGGTTATGCTGCACGCCGCCGGGGATGTACTGCTTGGCCTCCTCGATCAGCGCCTTGGATTTGGGACACTGCTCATCGAAGTAACCCAACACTTCCTCCATCTTGTCCCGCCGGAGTGGGCGCAGGGGTTGGCTGGTGAGTTCCTTTAATTGGGCATAAACCTGATCGACGTCAGGATATTGGGAAATGGCATATTCTTGTTCGGTCATGGTTTCCTCGTTATTTTTCGGTCAATTCGGCAAATTTCTTTTCGTCTTTTTTGAGCTTGGAAAAGGCGATCTCGCGCACCAGCACGGGCACTTTGCTGACCTTTTCTTCAGTCAGCAGCGCCAGCAGGTAGGTGAGGGCGCATTTTTCCAGCAAGGCCATGTTGTGGATGGCACGTTCGGCATCCCCACCCAGCACCAGCACACCGTGATTCTTCAAGATGTAGGCATTGTTGCCGTTGCCGACCTTCTTGCGCACGTTCCCGGCCAGCATACTGGTGCCGGACGGCCCGTAGGGGATGATATCCACGCCGCGCCCCAGCAGGCGCACCTGCTCATCGAATAACGCCGGGATGGGTTTATCGATGATCGCCAGCGCGCTGGCGTAGGGTTGGTGGGTATGGATGATAATATGGGCATCCGGGCGCTGTTCGTATACGGCGGCATGCATGCCGCTTTCAATCGAGGGCTTACGCTCGCCTTCAATAGGCTGCATTTCGAAATCCAGTACACAAATGTCTTCGACCTGCATCTGGGCATAATCGTAGTTGGAGGGCGTGATCGCAAAGCCCGCCCCACCCGGCAAACGGCAGGAGATGTTGCCTTCGGTGGCTTTCAGATAACCGCGTTCGAGCAACATGCGGCAAATGGTTACAATTTGCTCTTTTTGGGATTGGAATTTGGACATGGTTAAACCTCACAGCAATCTTGACACTGTAAAGATTATCCACTATTATGAAACAAAAGTCAAGTTATTTGAGATCAAATGATGACAACCGGAAGTAAATACCACCACGGTGATTTGAAGAACGCCCTCATCCAGGCCGGGCTGGACGTACTGGCCCGGGACGGGGTGGCCAGTCTGTCCTTGCGCGAAGTTGCCCGCCAGGCCGAGGTCAGCCACGCCGCCCCCTACGCCCACTTCGCCGATAAGCAGGCCCTGATCGCTGCCATTTCCACGGAGAGTTTCAAGCAGCTCTACGCCCAACTTACGGCCGTGCGCCAGGTATACGCGGCCGAGCCGCAGGCTCTGCTGCCGGAAATTGCCTGGGCCTACGTGCAGTTCGCCCGCAGCCACCCTGATCGCTTCAAGCTGATGTTCTCCGGTGTGCTGGAACAAGAAAAAGATTATCCTGACTTCGTTGAAATTTCTCAGCAAACTTTCTACCAACTGGTCGAGATCATCGAGATTTGCCAGCAAGCAGGGCTGCTTACCGATGAGGAACCTAAACTGGTGGCGACGCGCATGTGGGCAAGCGTGCACGGTTTCACGGCGCTGCTGCTCGAAGGCCAGATCTCGCACACCGTGCTCGAAAAAGGGGAGTTGAAAGAGATTGTCACTTTTATGCTAGGGGTTTAGAGACCATACTTAGCTCATGTTACGCAGCAGCAGACTGCTAAGGCTATCCAAGTACAACGAAAAGGGTTAAAGGTATTTTTCCATCCGAATGTCTTGCCACATTTGATCATTCCAAAAAGTAAAGTCGGCAACTCTCCCAATTTCGATAAAACCTAACTTCTTGTAGAGCTTAAGGGCCGGTGCATTAAACTCGAATACGCCTAACTCAATCCGTTTCAACCCGTGAAGTTTGATCTGTGTTTCTAAATATTGCAAAGCATGAGAGCCAATGCCTTTATGACGGCCAATCTTTTCCCCAATAGTAATACCAATCCAAGCTGACCCTTGTTCTTTTTTTGGTAGTGGTTAAGTAATAAGTGATAGGTTGTAGCGAACAATAAATATCCTGGTAACAATTTCGTGCATATGATCCGACTTCG
>JAFGRA010000201.1 GCA_016935415.1 Anaerolineales bacterium | reverse complement strand
GCTAATTTCTTTTGACGGGCGATCAAAGTTTGTGGGGTAAGCACAAAGAATTCTCCTCTTAGAAACGATTATCTTTCGAGGAAATTATAGCCGCAAAACGCGTGGGGAGAGGTTGGGTTTTAGATTGAATACTGTATAATCAAATTGATGAGTATTTACGATTATCGAGACCGACCGGCATATAGAGACGATTTTAGACCCTACGCCAATAAAAATATTGCAAAGTGGTGGGGGCAAGCACATGATGATTTAATTCTGGAACTTATTAAAAAGTGGCAATGGCATTGGTATTGGGAAATAGCTGAAGCAGTTTTATTCGACAGCTCTCAAGAGGTTATTGATTCTATAAAAAATGCGAACACCTCATATAACGAAATAATGTATTTTGCAATTACTCGGGCTAAAAAACTAGGATTGACAAAATACATTCGAGAACCTGATTGGAAATTATGTCCTCTATGCAAAAATAAGTTTATTGAAAGTTCTTTACCCCACCCTTTAATAAAAAGACTTGGCATAGAGAATATAGATTACTGTTCTCCCTGTCTAAGAGATACTGTTCTTCAGAACAACAGGGGAAACGACTATGCAACAAAGGAACAAGTTTTACAGTTTATAAAAGACTTTACTAACGTGTTGCAGCGTATTCCTCGTCAAAATTTTGGTGAAGGAATAAATGACTTCCACGGAATTGACCGAGAAGAAAGACTTCTGATACTTCAGCAATTACAGAAAAAGCCATCTGTCCAACGAGTAAAAGAATTGTTTGGTTCTTGGCTTCAAGCTCTCATCGAAGCAGACATATTAGATGATGATGTACGTAGAACAAGTCGCGGAATTCATTGTATTGCTAATGATGGGCATATTTGTTTTTCTCTAGGTGAAAAAACAATTGATGATTATTTATTTTCAAATGATATTCCACACGAAAAAGAACAACCTTACCCCGAAGGCAAATATCGCGTAGATTTTGTTGTGAACGATGTGTTTATCGAATATTTTGGATTGAAAGGAAATCTAGATTACGATAAAAGAACAGAACAAAAGCAAAAGCTATGTAAAAAGCATAATATAAAGTTAGTTGCTCTCTATCCAAGTGACCTTGTTAGCATCAAAAAACTTGAACGAAAACTTCAATTCTTAATCAGTAAATGGGTGCATTAGCCTATGAAATCTAAAAAGGAAATATCGATCATAATAATAATCGCTTTAATAATTGTGCTTGTAGCCTTTTGGCTAGGGTCCATTCTACCCCTAAATAGTTTCTGGGTTGGCTTCTTTCAAAATTTAGCCTCAGATATTCTCGTAGCACTTTTTATAGGTATTGTAGTGACTTTCTATCTTTCAAAAAGAGAAGATATTGAGCAAAGGGAAAAAAGAAAAAATGAAATTCTTGGATTGCTGCTAAATGAACTCAGTGGCAATCTCACTGAAATAGAAACGAATGAAGGTAAGCTCCAAGGGAACAATTGGTCAAATTGGAACACTTTACTTCCTGGATTAAAAGACGAAACATGGAAAGCAATCTCTGAGGGGGGCGAAGTCAAGTGGTTAGATGCTGAATTATTAGGCTTGCTAAATAGATTTACAATAATTTATCATTACATTTCGTCCGTAAAATTTCACGAACGAGAGTTTAATTTAGCATTGATGAGAAAAAAAGCAACTGGAGCTGGGAGTGAAATAAATTTTTAAAAGGTAGCAATTTTAGGTGGCTACGGAATAATCCGAAAATATATTGATGAATTAAATCAAAGTATCGACAAATTAAAGAAAGATTATTCTCATAAGGAAGAACAAGATAGGTTAAAAAGACTTTTGAGAAAAGGGAGGTCTGAGACTGCAAATCATAATAAATGAACGTTGCATTTTTTAGCAAGCCATAATAAAAGGGAGAACCTTTTTATGAGTCAAGATTACTCTTTCGATGAAATTGAAGGACTTCAATGTCCTAACTGCAGTTACTATAAAGTAGCATATGCTGATGATAATTTCTACTCATGTTTATTTAATGTGATACTTGTTATTTTGTCATTTGGTTTGTGGCTTTTAGTATGGATACCCTGGAGTATAATTAAATCTATAATCAAATCAAGGCAAACAAGTTCTAAAAAAGGGGAGAAAGTTAAGTGCAAACATTGCGGGTACACTTTTTATTATTGATCAAATTCAAGACTTCCTGTCTCTATATTAACAAAACTCCTATTGTATTTCCGCCCGACTTGGCGTAAAATAGAACTTACCTGTCTGGCATATGCTTGACAGCTTGCGCCCGCTCAGGTAAAATTTGCCAGCCTGTTGAACGGGCCTGTAGCGCAGTTGGGAGCGCGCATCAATCGCACTGATGAGGTCGCGGGTTCGAATCCCGCCAGGTCCACTGCGTTGCTACAGCAAAAACAACAAAATACCCTATGGGCCCATAGCGCAGTTGGGAGCGCGCCACAATGGCATTGTGGAGGTCGTGGGTTCGAACCCCACTGGGTCCACCTTTACAACCACATACTTTTACTGCCAAGGCAGGAGTAGTAAGCCATCTGTCAGCGAGTCGGGATCACCCGGTGCAAGCCCGGCAAGGCGGCAACAGACCGCCCGCAACACCCCAAGGCTGAACTCGCCTGTCGCCCATTCGGGCAGGCCGCGCCGCACGAACAGCAAGTCCTCAGTAATCGGCGCCGGGTAGCGACCGTTATCACGCCCCCAAGCAGAGTGTTGACGAGGTTGCACCTTGTCGTAGACACTAAGCAGGGTGGTACCGCGGAGCAACCCTTCGTCCCTGAATAGGCGAGGGGTGTTTTGTTTAAGTAGTCTAGTAGTTGGGTAGTGCGGTGGTTGGATAGTTATGTAGTCGGATAATCGGTCGTTGGTGGCCGGTTAACCGGGATGATCCAAAGCCCAACGTTTGATCGACTGCATAGGAATTACGATTTACGAATCACGGTTCACGATTCTCGTTTTTCGAATCACGTTTTACGTATCCTGAAAGGAGGTTCGCGATGAAAAAGAATTTCTACAATAAATTGCGCCGGAGCGTGCGCTCCCTTCTCGCCCGTGTTTCAGGACGCGCGGACCTCCGCCTTTCGGTTGTCGCCTCTGCGTTGTGGCTCCCAGCCAACCCGCAGCTTGTCCGCATCCGTACAACCGAAAGGAATATCAAACGTGAAAGACTCTTATTCTCCTGAAACATTTGAGGCTCAATGGCAAGACCGTTGGGACTCGGACGGTATCTACGCCGCCCAAGAAACGGGCGATAAGCCCAAACTATACGTCCTGGAATACTTCCCCTACCCCTCCGGGGCCGGGCTGCACGTCGGCCACTGCCGCAACTACGTGCCCATCGACGTGCTGACGCGCTACAAGCGCATGTCCGGCTATAACGTGCTGCACCCGATGGGCTGGGACGCCTTTGGCGAGCCGACTGAACAGGCCGCCATCCGTGACGGCGTGCACCCGCGTGAAACCACCGACCGCAACACCGCCAACTTCAAGCGCCAATTGCGCCTGATCGGCACCAGCTACGATTGGTCGCGCGAAATCGACTCGTCCGACCCGGCCTACTACCGCTGGACGCAGTGGTTCTTCCTGCTGCTGTACGAACGCGGCCTGGCCTATCGCGATACGCAGTGGCAGTGGTGGTGCCCGGAATGCCAGACCACGCTGTCCGGCTCGGAAGTCAGTAACGGCGTGTGCTGGCGGGGCCACCGCGGCGTCTTCAAGAAAGAAATCCCGGCCTGGTATTTCCGCATCACGGCCTACGCCGATGAGCTGGTCGACTCGCTGGACGAGATCGACTGGCAGGACGGCATCAAGGCCATGCAGCGCAACTGGATCGGGCGCTCGAAAGGAGCCGAGATCGACTTCGCCACCGCGGACGGGGGTACCGTGCCGGTCTTCACCACCCGCCCGGACACGCTGTTCGGGGCGACCTTCTTTGTGATGGCCCCCGAACATCCCTTGGTGCCCAGCCTGACGACCAAAGCACAGCGCGCTGCCGTCGAAGCGTACGCCGCCCAGGCCGCAAGCCAAAGCGAGATCGAGCGCACCTCGGAGAGCCGGGAAAAGACCGGCGTGTTCACCGGCGGCTACGTGGTCAATCCGATCAACGGGGAGCGCATCCCGGTCTGGATCGCCGACTACGTGCTACCCACTTATGGCACCGGCGCAGTGATGGCCGTCCCGGCCCACGACCAGCGTGATTTCGAGTTCGCCGCCAAGTATGATTTGCCGGTGCGTGTGGTTGTGGCTCCATCTAGGTATGATGACACACCCTTCACCGCAGCCTATGAGAGTGAAGGCACCCTGATCCACTCCGGCCAATTCGACGGGCTGGATAACCACAGCGCCATGCCGCGCATCACCGAGCATCTAAACAAACAGGGGCAAGGCCGCGCCAAGACCAACTACCGCATGCGCGACTGGTTGATCTCGCGCCAGCGTTACTGGGGCGCACCGATCCCGATCGTGTACTGCGAACAATGCGGCGAGGTGCCCATCCCAGCAGATAATCTGCCCGTGTGCCTGCCGCCGATGGACGACTTCGAACCGGACGGTACCGGACGTTCGCCGCTGGCGCGCGTGCCCAAATTCGTGCACACCACCTGCCCGAAGTGCGGCGGCCCGGCCGAGCGCGAGACCGACACGATGGGTGGTTTTGCCTGCTCGTCGTGGTACTACCTGCGCTTCACCAGCCCGCATTACATGGATGGCCCCTTCGAGCCAAACGCCATGCGCTACTGGATGCCGCCCGACCTGTACGTGGGCGGAGCCGAGCATGCCGTACTGCACCTGCTGTACTCGCGCTTCTGGACCAAGGTGATGGCCGATGCCGGGTTGGTGCCCTTCCGGGAGCCGTTCCCGCGGTTGATGAACCAGGGCGTGCTGCACGGTGTCGATGGGGCACGCATGTCCAAATCCAAGGGTAACTCGGTCACCCCCGATGAGGTCGTGGCCGCCTACGGGGCCGACGCCCTGCGCCTGCACGTCATGTTCATGGCGCCCTTCGACCAGGATGTGATCTGGACGGAGGAAGGCATCAACGGTGTGCGCCGCTTCCTAAACAAGGTCTGGACACTGTACGCCGAGACTTACGAGGGAAGCCAGACCGCGACTGAAACCGACGCCGAACTGGAACACCTGCTGCACCGCACCATCCAGGACACCACCGCGCGCATCGCTGAGTTCCGTTACAACACGATGGTCTCCGGGCTGATGGAATTCGTTAACCACTTGGATGAGCACCGCCGCGCCGGAACGTGGAAGACAACTACGTATCACCAGGCGCTGGAAACCCTGCTGGTGATCCTGGCCCCGGCCGCGCCCTACATCACCGAAGAAATCTGGCACCAGACCGGCCACGAAAGCAGCGTACACACCCAGACCTGGCCGACCTGGGATGCGGAACTGGCGCAGGTCGAGACCATCACCATCCCGGTGCAGGTCAACGGCAAGGTGCGAGAACTGGTAAAATTAGGCGTTGACTCGCCGGAGGAAGATGTCAGGGCGCAGGCCCTGGCTCTACCCGGTGTGCAGCGCTTCATCGACGGCAAACAAGTCAAACGGGTGATCTACGTGCCCGGTAAGGTTTTGAATGTCGTCGTAAAATAGACACACAATACGAATATCTGTATTTGGAGAAACTACATGACCGAAAAAAGAGCGCAAGAACAATACGACCCGGCCGAGATCGAGGCCAGATGGCAAAAGCATTGGGAGGCCGATGGGCTGTACCACGCCGACATCGACGCGGGCCGCCCCAAGCACTACGCCCTCACCATGCTGCCTTACCCCTCGGGCGACCTGCACATCGGCCACTGGTACGCGATGACGCCCTCGGACGCGCGCGCCCGCTTCATGCGCATGCAGGGCTACAATGTGATGTTCCCGATCGGCTTCGATGCCTTTGGCCTCCCGGCCGAAAATGCGGCCATCAAGCGCAACATCCACCCCAAAGAGTGGACCTACGCCAACATCGCCCGCATGCGCGACCAGCTCAAGAGCATGGGCGCCATGTGGGACTGGCGACGTGAGGCAGTCTCGGCCGATTCCAAATACTACAAGTGGTCAGAATGGTTTTTCCTCAAGCTCTACGAACACGGCCTGGCCTATCGCAAGAACGCCGCCGTGGATTGGTGCCCGAACTGCAACACCACCCTGGCGCGCGAGCAAGTCTGGGGCGAAGACCGCGTGTGCGAACGCTGTGAAACCCCGGTGATCAAGAAAGAGTTGGAACAGTGGTTCTTCCGTACCACCAATTACGCCGAAGAACTACGCAACTTCGACGGCATCGATTGGCCGGAACGCGTCCAAACCCTGCAAACCAACTGGATCGGCCGCTCGGAAGGCGCCAGTGTGGTCTTTAAGACCGAGCAAGGCGACCCGCTGGAAGTCTTCACCACCCGCCCGGATACGTTGTGGGGCGCCACCTTCATGGTGCTGGCCCCCGAACACCCGCTGGTCGAGAAAGTGACCGTGGGCGAATACCGCGACGCGGTGGAAGAATACACCCACCAGGCCATTCGCCAATCGGACATCGAGCGCGAATCCGCCGATAAGGAAAAGACCGGCGTGTTCACTGGCGGCTATGCCATCAACCCGGTCAACGACGAGAAGATTCCGATCTGGATTGCCGACTATGTCTTGATGACCTACGGCACCGGCGCGATCATGGCCGTGCCCGCCCACGACGAGCGCGACTTTGCCTTCGCCATCAAGTTCGGCCTGCCGATCATCCCCGTGATCGAAAACCCAAATCGGGTGACCAAGTCATTCGCCATAGGTGGCACGATGAAATCCGGTTTCAAGGCGGCCCTGGACGATGCCGGGATTCCCTACGAAAAGCAAAACGGCGACGTGCTGGTGACCCTATCCGGCGACCAGGCCGAGCAATACATCGAGATCGCCAAAGCGCACCTCAAATCCGGCTGCTGGAACGAGGTCGTCGGCACGCAGTGGGTCTTCATTTTCGAAGATGAAACTATCGCCTGGGACTCGCTGGCCGCAGAAGAGCAAATCCTGGCAAAGTGCAAGGCGCTGGAACCCGGTGTGCAAGACAAGCACACCATCATGGAAATGCTGTGGGGCGTGGACTTCTACCAGGACGTGCTCTACCATTCCGAATACGGCAAGATGATCAACTCGCAGGGCATGAGCGGTACCCCCGGTGATGTCGCGATCAAGAAGACGATTGCCTTCCTGGAAGAAAAGCACGCCGGTGAGAAAGCCGTCAACTACCGCCTGCGCGACTGGCTGATCTCGCGCCAACGCTACTGGGGCGCGCCGATCCCGATGGTGTACTGTGAGGAGTGCGGCGTGCAGCCCGTCCCCGAAGACCAGCTCCCCGTTGAGCTGCCCGACGACATCGAGTGGCGGCCGACCGGCGAAAGCCCACTCAAATTCCACCCCACCTGGAAGAACACCACCTGCCCGGAATGCGGCGGCCCGGCCACGCGCGAGACCGACACGATGGATACCTTCATGTGCTCCTCGTGGTACCACCTGCGCTACCTCAGCCCAGACTACGCCGAAGGACCCTTCGACCCGGCCGAGTACAACTACTGGATGCCGGTCGACGTGTACACCGGCGGCATTGAGCACGCCACCATGCACCTGATCTACACGCGCTTCTTCCATAAAGCATTGCGCGATATGGGCATCACCGAAGGGCCGGAGCCGATGATCGTGCTGCGCAACCAGGGCATCGTGCTCGGCGAAGATTCCGAGAAAATGTCCAAGAGCCGCGGCAACGTGGTCGCCCCGGATGATCTGGTCGGCCAGTATGGGGCCGATACCGTGCGCGCTTACCTGATGTTCTTCGCCCGTTGGGATCTGGGCGGCCCCTGGAACAGCCAGGGCATCGGTGGCTCGGCGCGCTGGCTGCGACGGGCATGGACGCTGTTCACCGAAGCCGCCGACGGCGAACCCACTGCCGACGAAAAGACGCTGCGCGACCTGCGCCGCAAAGTGCACCAGACCGTGGAAAGCGTAACGCGTGACTTCCAGGATTTCGAATTCAACACCATCATCTCAGCGCTGATGGAGTTGATGAATGAAATGTACAAAGCCTGGGAAGCCGGTGCGCCCGGCAGCCCGGAATGGGACGAAGCCCTGGACATCTACCTGCGCCTGATGGCTCCCGTCACCCCGCACGTCGCCGAAGAGTTGTGGGAACGGCTGGGCAAGCCCTACTCCATCCACACCCAGGCCTGGCCGGAAGCGGACAAGCAAGCCGCCAAGGAAGACGAGATCACCCTGGTGGTGCAGATCAACGGCAAGCTGCGTGACCGCATCCAGGTGCCTGCCGGACTGAGCGACGCCGAGGCCGAAGAAATTGCCAAGGCCAGCGAAACCGTGCAGGAGTTTATCGGCGGCAAGCCGATCCGCAAGGTGATCGTCATCCAGGGCAAGCTGGTTAACATCGTCATCTAATCCGTACCAAGTTAAACCAAAAGACACCGGGCACATGTCCGGTGTCTTTTGTATAGATTTAGCAAATTAATTCGTAGGGGCGTGCGGCTGCACGCCCTGGGCTACAAATCCTACAATCGATTATCTTTCTAACCCCTTCCCGGCCTGGCAACCATAACGGGATTGGGGTTCCTCAATATCCGCTAGTCCTCAACCACCGCTGACAATTTCTGGTACACTTCGGCGCTGAGTTCATGGCGCAGGATCGTGCCGCCTTCGAATTGGTCCAACACGCGCATGGCCTCATCTACATATTGGAAATCGACCAATGCCACGACTGCCGAAGACCCCGGCTCCAACTGTGCGCCGACATCTTTGAGAAAATCGTCCTTCAAGCCCAGGTCGATGAACTTCCCGGCCGCCGCACCGGCTGCGGTGCCCAATACAGCCTTCTTCAGCATCTTACCGCGCAAGATACCCAGCAATGCGCCCCCGGCCGCACCGACCATGGCAGCCTGCTTGGCATTCAGGTCTTTGGTCTCGCGGAATTCGATCTTGCCCTTGCGGTCGCGCTCGATCACGGCGGCGCTTTTCAAATCGACAACAGCTTGCTTATCCATTTGCTTGAGGGTTTTCAAGACGCGTTCCGCTTCATCCTGTTTGGGAAAAGCGATCACGATCATTTCATGAGCCATTTTTCTACTCCTCGGACAGAGATTGATTTACAAACCTTCACTATACAATACGTAGAATCGCTCCTAAGGTTTCGGCAACAAAAAGAAACTTGCCTTTATGGACGCCCCTCCAGAACTGCATAAAAATCTACCAATCCTCATATACAATTTTCAACAATATTTCTTGATCATTATAATAGAAACTTGCGTATGTTGTTGGCCCTCTAGTAACTGCATAAAGATCTACCGTTCCATAGGAAGATTGGTACGAACTATCAAAGTATTTCCCTAAAGCAGCCGACACTTGCCTCCGAGTTGTCTTATCAGATGGAAATGCATCAATTAGCAAACGCTCATAATCATAATCATTTTGAGTTAAGCAGGTTGTCTCCACATCTTCATCTGGCAAAGCATGACAGAATTCTCTTCTGGTTCTTGGTCCATATTCT
>JAFGRA010000200.1 GCA_016935415.1 Anaerolineales bacterium | reverse complement strand
GGATAAGCTCACCCTCACCGCCCCGGTCGCTGGCACGGTGTTATTCCGCTCGGTTGATCCGGGTGAGGTCGCCCAACCGAGCGCGCCGCTGATCACACTGGCGCAGTTGGATGAATTGACGATCACGGTCTACGTTCAGGAAGACCGCTATGGTGCAGTTTTGATTGGCACAGAGGCGGTGGTTGAGGTCGATTCTTTCCCCGGCGCGGAATTCAACGCCGAGGTGGTGCGCATTGCCGACCAGGCTGAATTCACGCCCCGTAACGTGCAAACCCAGGAAGGCCGCCGGGCGACGGTTTACGCCATCAAATTGGATGTGGAGAACCTGGACGGTAAGTTGAAGCCCGGGATGCCCGCCGACGTAACTTTTATCTTGAAATAAGGCGAGAAAACATGTCCGCTGTCAAAAAGATGATCGAAGCCCGCGACCTGCACAAGTCCTTTGACGAAGTGCAGGCCGTGAACGGCCTCAGCTTGCAGGTGCGGGAAGGTGAAATCTACGGCCTGGTGGGGCCGGACGGGGCTGGGAAGACGACCACCATCCGGCTGTTATGTGGGGCGCTGCTGCCCGACTCCGGGGAGGTGTCCGTTGGCGGGCGTGATATGGGCACGCATCCCGACCAGGCGCGTGAGCAGATCGGTTATCTTTCGCAGCGTTTTTCGCTCTATGAAGAATTGACCGTGTTCGAAAACCTGCGCTTCTTTGCCGAGGTGCGCGGCATTGCCGGAGAAGATTGGCGGGTGCGCACCATGGAAATCCTGGAATTCGTCGGTTTGGCAGACTTCATCGACCGGCAGGCCGGTTACCTGTCCGGGGGCATGAAGCAGAAGCTTGGCTTAGCGACAGCCTTGGTGCACCGTCCACGCGTGCTGCTGCTCGATGAGCCGACCGGTGGCGTCGATCCGGTCACCCGCCAGGATTTCTGGCAGCTCATCATCCGGCTGGTGACCGAGGAAGGCATTTCTGTGCTGGTCAGCACGCCTTATATGGATGAAGCCGTGCGCTGTACTTACGTGGGGCTGATGCGTGACGGGCACATTGTGATCGAAGATAAACCGCAGGCGCTGAAAGAGCAACTCAACGGCCGCATCCTGGAACTGCGCGGCGGTACGTTGCGGGCTTTGCGCGGCCTGGTCAGCGAGATGAAAGAGATCGAGGACGTGCAGATCTTCGGCAACCGCCTGCATCTGCGCGTCAAACCCGGCCTGGCCGAAGCGATCAGCGCCCAATTGCAAAAACGCCTGAAGGACAATGGCATTGCGGATGGGGCTGTGCGCGTGGTGCGGCCGCAGTTGGAAGATGCCTTCATCGCTATGCTGCAAAACGATATTGCTATGGGAGACTCTGATGTCTGATTTGGTCGTAGTTGCTGAAAATCTTACCAAACGCTTTGGCGATTTTACCGCCGTGGATAACGTTTCGTTTGAGCTCGAGCGCGGTGAAGTGTTGGGCTATCTTGGCCCCAACGGGTCGGGGAAATCGACCACCATCCGTATGCTGCTTGGTCTGCTGCTGCCGACTTCGGGCCGCGCCGAGGTGCTGGGTTACGATGTGGAGCACGAGCCGGAGGAAATCCGCTCACGCGTCGGCTATATGTCGCAGAAATTTGCCCTGTACGACGACCTGACCGCCAGCGAAAACCTGGCTTTCTATGCCGGGGTGTACGGCGTCAACGATCCTGCTCACATTGATAAAGTGACTGCCCAAATGGGGTTGGCGGGCATGGTAGATGAACTGGTCGCCGACTTGCCGGTGGGGTGGCGGCAGCGGCTGGCGTTGGCAACCGCCATCGTGCACCGCCCGCAGTTGCTCTTCCTGGACGAACCCACCAGTGGCGTTGACCCGACCGCTCGGCGTGTATTCTGGGATTTGATCTACGATTTGGTTGATGAGGGCATTACCATCCTGGTGACCACACACTATATGGACGAAGCCGAGTACTGCCATCGCGTGGGCATCATGCGTGAAGGCAGGTTGCTGGCGATTGATGAGCCTATCAGACTAAAAGAACAGGCGCTGCCCGGCCTGGCCTGGGACGTGTTCGTGCAGCCCTTGCTGCCCGCCCTGGCGGCATTGGAAAAAGTCCCGGAAGTGCTGCGCGTCGGCCTTTCCGGCGACCACCTGCGCGCCATCACCCAAAAAGACGTCGATGCTAATACGCTCAAGGCTGTGCTGAACCAGAACGGCTTCGAGCTTCAGGATATCGAGTTGACCGAACCTAGTTTGGAGGATGTCTTCCTGGTGTTGGCAAAGTAAGAGTAGGAGGAAGAGGAGCAAGGGGGCGGGGGAGCGGGGGGCGAATTGCAAATTACAGATGGCAGGATGCAAAGATGCACGATGCGGTCGACTTGACCGCTGCCAAAGGGCATGACAGCAAATCAGTGCAACCGATGTTGGCCCAACTTCACCCCGCGCTTGAAATCGAGCAGGTGATTGGAGATGGCGGCTATGATACCTGGGATGTGTATGATGCCATCCAGGCGCGTGCTCCCAACGCCAAGGTGATCATCCCCCCCACAGAAGAATGCCAAGATCAAACAGCATGGCAACAACAAGTTACCGCCGTTACCACGGGATGAAGCCCTGCGTGCAATTCGAAAGCGAGGGCGCAAAAGCTGGAAAAAGGAAGTGGGCTACCACCAACGCTCACTGGCAGAGATGGCCATGTTCCGTTTCAAAACGATTTTTGGAGATCATCTCAGCACGCGTTCGGAAGAAGCCCAGACTGTACAGGTGCGCATTCGCTGCAAAGCGCTCAATCAGATGACCCACTTAGGCATGCCGAAGAGCAATGCGGTATCTTGAAATCACGGTTAGCTATATACACTTATTCAACATGGCTGTTTTTAGATTTATGCACCAAAGCCATTAAAATCTTCAAGAATTTTTAGTCGATAACCGACCCCAGGTTCAGTGACGATATAAATTGGTCTGTTGGAATCCGGCTCTATTTTTTTTCTTAAATTGCTGATGTTCACTCTTAATAAGTGCGATTCCGATTGGTCAATTCCACCCCAAAGGGATTTTATAATTTGTTGATGGGTGAGAACTTTTCCGGCATCCTGGGCTAAGATACGAAGTAACTCATACTCTGTTGGTGTAAGTGACACTTCAGTATCATTAACGAATATAATTCGTTTTGAAAAGTCAATCTTTAGATTGCCGCTGATGAAGATGGGATCATGGCTAGGTGTTGCACTCCGCCGGATAGCCACTCTCATACGAGCCATCAATTCCCCAACACCAAAAGGCTTTGTGAGGTAGTCGTCTGCACCTGCATCCAGAGCAGCAATTTTATCTTTTTCTTGATCTAGCACTGAGAGAATCAAAATTGGAATTTCGCTCCATTCTCTAATGCGTCGGGTGACTTCAACTCCACTGATACCGGGCAATCCAATATCCAGAATAATCAAATCAGGGCGCTTATTGACAATTTCCATTAACGCATCTTCACCTGTGTGTGCCTCATAAATTGCATAACCATGTGCTTGCAAGGAAGTTCTAAGAAATCGCCGGATTGCCAATTCATCATCAACGATTAAAATTCTGAGACCTGTATCTGTTGACATAAATTACTCCTCGTGCGAATATTCCAGAGGAGAGAATGTCAGTCTAAAGACCATCCCTCCACCTTGCCGGGGGAATACTTTGATTTTGGCTTGGTGAGCGTCCATAATCCCTTTTACGATTGCCAGTCCAAGCCCGGTTCCACTCGGTTTTTCATGATTCTTTATCCGATAAAACTTTTCAAAGATATGGGGAATTTCTTGTTTCTCCATCCCGGGTCCACGATCTGCAATATCTATGTACAACCAACCATCATCTCCGTGCACAATAATATCAATCGGTGTTCCTTCAGGCGAATACTTGTTTGCATTTTCGATCAAATTTATCAAGACTTGCTGCAACAAAACGAAATCAGCCAAAATTAAAGGAAGCTGATCAGGTAAATCGATATTAATCTGCCGATCTATACGATTTTTCAACTGATCCAACGTAGATCCAATAAGATCTTGCACATCAACCGGTTCTCTTTGCAGTTGCAACCCACCACTTTCCAGACGGCTGATATTCAACAAGTTGCTCACAAGTCGATTGAGTTTTTCCGCTTCATTCAGCGCTTGTCGGATCAAGTGCTGCTGCGATTCTTTTTCCAATAAATGAATTTCAGTGTCAAGGCTGCTAAGTGTTCCGGTGATTGTCACTAGAGGCGTTCGAAAATCATGTGAAACTGAATTTAAAAGGGCGGATTGGAGTTCTTCTTTTGCTTTTAGCAGCTGAGTTTGGCTCACCTCTTGATTTAGGTAAACCCTTTCAATTGCCAAAGCAGAAAGATTGGCAACGGCCTCATAAGTTTGCAAGTTGTTCTTATCAAGTATTTCCTGGGGATTCTTTGAAGAGATGTGGATAGCGCCAACAATACCTGAATTTGTTACCAAGGGAAAAGTAATTGAGGAGTGCTCGAAAGATCCACTTTCACCTAAACTAACCGGATTTCCCGTGCGTAAAGTTGATAAAATTGCCTCATTTACCTTGGTTTCTTTATCCCCCTGCCTCGGAAAAACTTTAAATTCAATGCTTTCAGTAATTTCAGTCGAGCGATCTAATAGATATAGTTCAACGTCTTTGTTAAGCGTGTTGCGGATGTTGTCTACAATTGCATTTATTACATCTGTCATTTTATACGCGACCGCAAGCGCTTGGCTGAGTTGATACAAAGATGTGACGCGAGCTTCTCTCTCTTTGGCTTCTAGCATTTGTTCTTTAATTTGCACCGTTAGGTTGCTAATGAGCACGCCAACCAGAAAAAGAGAGAAAAAAGTAATGATGTATTCCGTGTCCTCAACAACGAATGTCAGATAAGGTGGAACCAGAAAAATATCGAAGGCAATCACCCCAAGAACCGAAGCAAAAATAGCAGGCCCACGGCCCCATAACACCGCAATCCCTACTACCCCAAGCAAATACGGCATCACAAGATTGGTAGGGGTAATCAATCCGCGGATCAGTAAACCTATGCTAGTAATGCCGACTATGATTAATAGACTAAAAATATAGGAAAGGAAAAATTTTCTAGAATGATTCGATGCTGTCGCTGAGATATTTAGAGCAGAAAATATCGGTTTCTTGTTCATCACTCCACTTATTGAAGAATAAGAAGTACGGTTAGAAGGAATATCATTGAGATTATACCCCAGGCCCAAGATCCTTTATCTCCCCATTTTCTCGTGATCCAGGGGGCGCTGATAATGAGCGCCAAAAAGATAAGTCCGATTGCTAAGTCCATATTGTTCTCCTGTAGGTTGAATAACCTTTTGATTCTACAGGTAGTCGTATAAATATTTTGGCAAAATTTATCGACCAGACATCAAGATAATATCAAGATGCCTTGATATTATCTTTATATTTTCTTGATGTTTTTTTGATTTGATTTGACTATTTCTTGATATGTCTAATGGGATAATTGTAAGGTTTGATGCCAATTTCTAGGAATCGATAAAATTTAAGGAATTAACTATGTCATTTTCTAACCTAAAGCGGTTTTTGATCGGAGAGCCCTTTCCTACGAGCCGCGAGATTCACGAGCGTTTAGATAAAGTGCGGGCACTCGCTGTATTTGCTTCTGACCCGATCAGCAGTAATGCCTATGCAACCGAAGCGATCATGAGTGTGTTGATCGTGTTGGGCAGTGGAGCGCTCTCCATGACCCTGCCTTTAGGGCTGGCCGTTGCAGCCCTGGTTTTATTGGTGATCTCCAGCTACATCCAAACCATTCTGCATTACCCCGATGGTGGTGGGGCTTACACCGTCGCAAAAGACAATCTTGGCGTACCTGCATCGTTATTGGCTGCGGCTGCTCTGCTCACAGATTATATTCTGACAGTATCAGTATCCGTTTCTGCGGGTGTCCGGGCAGTCACATCGGCTATCCCTGAAGCATATGATCATCGGGTTGCTATCGCACTTGGCGCGATTCTTTTCATTACCTGGATTAATCTGCGAGGGGTGCGGGAGAGTGGCACGATCTTTGCAATCCCAACCTATGCTTTTGTTGGCGGTGTGTTGGTGGTAATTGCAATCGGTCTGGTGCGTTATTTCGGCATCTTTGGCGCTGCACCGATTGAGCCTTCTCTAGAGAAAATGCCCGCCACAGCTTCACTGACAGGGTTTGCTTATGTCTGGCTGTTACTGCGTGCTTTTGCCGGTGGGTGTACGGCCTTAACTGGGATCGAAGCGATCAGCAACGGTGTTCAGGCTTTCAAACCGCCGGAATCGAAAAATGCTGCTATTACAATGATAGCGATGGGTGCCATGGCTATGTCCTTGTTTGTTGGGATCACCTTCTTAGCCACACATCTTGAATTAGTACCACATGAATTTGAAAGCGTTCTCTCCCAGTTGACTCGCCGGATCACAGGCGGAGGCTTTTTGTATTATTGGGTGCAGTTCTTCACCGCCATGATTTTGTTCCTGGCTGCCAATACCGGTTATCAAGATTTTCCGCGTTTGAGTTCATTCCTGGCAAAAGATAACTTTTTACCCCGCTGGCTGCAAAACCGCGGTGACCGCTTGGTTTTTAGTGCCGGGATTGTGGCTTTGGCTTTGATCTCTTCGATTATCGTGATTGTCTTCCAGGCAGATGAGATCGCCATGCTGCCGCTGTATGCCCTGGGTGTAATGCTTAGCTTCAGCATATCCCAGACTGGTATGTTCCGTTTAATGGGGAAAATTGCTCACCTGAAGCCCAGCGAAACTATGCACACTTCAGTCACTGAGATCCACTATGAAAAGAATGTCAGGTGGAAACAGGGTTTGAACGCAGTTGGTGCGGTTGTCACTTTCATCGTTTTCATTATTTTGACTTCCACAAAATTCCTTGAGGGCGCCTGGATTGTCGCTGTACTCATTCCAATCTTGGTGTTTACGTTCCATGCTATTCATCGTCACTATGATCAGGTAGCAAACGCATTGAGCACATCAGGTATGACGATGGACGACATTACCGATGTAGCTAATGTAGTCATTATTCCAATCGCAGATGTGCATCGCGGTACCGTTTTAGCGATGGAATACGCCAAACGCATTTCTAATGATGTCCGTGCGCTCACAATCATCACTTCGCCTGAAATGGAGGAGCGCTTGACCAGAAGATGGAATAGATTTCCGAACATTACAGAAGATATTCGCTTAGTGACGATTGAGTACGATTATCGGGATATTCTAAAGCCCTTGGTGGATTACATTGAGAAGGTAAATAAGGAAGAATTTCCTGACATGATCACGACGATTGTGGTGCCTGAATTCATCCCTGAGCACTCTGCTGAACGGATTCTCCACAATCAAACTGCGGAACGCCTTCGATCTCGATTGAAGCAGTATAAAGATATTGTGATCATTGATGTACCATTCCATATCGATTCTCAGATATAACAAACGCAATTGCATTCAGAGTTAAGCTTATGTGAATTATTCTACATGTTCAGTAACTCAAAAACAGAAAACAACTACCAAGTGAACACAATAGACCTCTTGCATAAGTCAGACGAGAGTAAGTTCAAAGTTGTATATAGCAGGGGTGTGTCAGAAAGTATGTGTAAACAGTTGGATAAGCTCATTCAGGCCAGCGATCCTCAAAATGGATGGTACGTTGGTTGAGGATCAAAGCCCAGTTGCATTTCGCAGTTCACGATTTACACATATTTTCCCCGGCGACTGAAGTCGCCTGCAACATGGCAATAGCGCGATTCTCGGCTCTCGAATCACGCTCTTTCCTGATTACCGGTCACTAATTACTCGTTACTCGCCCCTAATCACGATTCTCGCCACACGTTTTATCGCCCACCGTTTACTGCCGCGCTGTATCACCGTATAATAGGCGTTATGGCTGACGCACCAAAGTACCTGCTCCTCGGCCAACTGCGCCGGGAGTACATCATCACTGCCGAAGGCAAAGTGCGCATCGACCAGCCGGGCGGCAACCTGCTGTATGCCGTTACTGGTTTGGCGTTGTGGAAAGAGCGCGCCGGGATGATCGCCCGCGTGGGGGAGGATTATCCACGCGTCTGGCTGGATAAGATTACGGAAATGGGGTTCGATGTCAGCGGGGTGCGCATCCTGCCCGAAGCGCACGACTTGCGCGCCTTCATTGCCTATTCCGATCTGCACACCCGCCACACCGACGATCCGGTGGGACACTTCGCCCGCCTGGAAAAAGAATTCCCAAAATCACTGCTGGGCTACAAGGATAACAGCGAGCGCATCGACGATATGAACAAGCTCGCCCCGCTGTCCCTGCGCCAGACCGATGTGCCCGATGATTACAAATACGCCAGCGCCGCCCACCTGTGCCCGCTGGATTACATGGCGCATAGCTTGATGCCCGCCGTGCTGCGCCAGTCTGGTTTGACCACGATTACCATGGACCCCAGCCCGGGCTATATGAACAGTTCCTTCTTTTATGAGGTGCCCGCTCTGCTTACCGGGCTGACCGCCTTCCTGCCCTCCGAGGATGATGTGCGCAGTCTGTATCAGGGGCGCAGCGATGATCTGTGGGAAATGGCCGAAGCCTTGGCGGCTTATGACTGCGACATCATTGTGATCAAGCGCGGCGTCAAGGGGCAGTATTTGTACGACGCGGTTTCGAAAATCCGTTACGATATCCCGGCCTACCCTTCACGTAAAGCGGATGCTACTGGGGCGGGTGATGCCTTCAGCGGCGGATTCCTGGTGGGTTACCGGCGCACGTACGATCCGCTGCAAGCGGTGCTGCACGGCAACGTGTCCGCTTCGCTGGCAATCGAAGGCAGCGGCCCGTTCTACGCCCTGGAGTCTCTGCCCGGCCTGGCGGAAGCGCGCCTGGAAACCTTGCCTGAACTGGTGCGGAAAGTGTAGCATGTCCGATCCTGCCGTCACCCGCTTACTCGACCTTGCCATCCAGATTCAACAAATCCCGGCCCCGACCTTTGCCGAAAAGGAACGGGTTGCTTTTGTTAAAAAAGGTTTCAAGAAAGAGAAATTGGCGGATGTGGAGACTGATGCAGTCGGCAATGTGTACGCCCGCCTGCCCGGGAAAGGAAAGGCCCGTCCGTTGGTGCTCAGCGCCCATCTCGATACCGTTTTCCCGCTCGAAACCAACTTGCAGGTGAAGACTTCGGGAAAGCGTATCTGTGGCCCTGGCCTGGGGGATAATTCGATTTCCGTGGCGGCTCTATTTGGGATAGTGTGGTGGCTGCGAAAAAATAAAATCGAACTGCTCGGCGACCTGTGGCTGGTGGCTAATGTGGGCGAGGAGGGCCTCGGCGACCTGTGCGGCATGAAAGCCATCGTGGAGCGTTTCGGCGCAGACCCGCGGGCCTATGTCATTTTGGAAGGCTTGTCCTACGGCGGCATCTACAACCAGGGTTTGGGGGTGCGCCGCTACCGCATTACGGCGCGTACCGCCGGAGGCCACGCCTGGGGCGATTACGGTTCTCCCTCGGCGATCCATGAACTGGCAGCGCTGGTTACCCAGTTGACGGCCCTGCCGGTTTCCAAGGACGAGTTGTGCTCGCTGAACGTGGGTGTGATCCGGGGTGGGACTTCGGTGAACACGATTGCGGCTGAGGCTTGCCTGGAACTGGATCTGCGCTCGGCGAAACCGGATGCCTTGCAGAAGATGGCCGCCGACGTGGAAGCGATCGTTATGGCCGCTAACAAACAAGGCGTGAGCGTGCAGGCCGAAATCATTGGCGACCGACCGGCAGGCCGCATCGCCAACGACCACCCGCTGGTGCAACTGGCGACCGGAGTCTTGAAAGAACAGGGTGTCGATCCGGGTTTCTGGATTGGTTCGACGGATGCCAATATCCCGCTTAGTAAGGGCTTACCGGCGATCTGC
Source organism: Anaerolineales bacterium (assembly GCA_016935415.1). GTDB lineage: Bacteria > Chloroflexota > Anaerolineae > Anaerolineales > UBA11579 > JAFGRA01. Next base: position 1,429 of record JAFGRA010000200.1, on the reverse strand, counting down.
ATTGGACTGACGCGCGGTGGTGGGGCACATACCAACGATGAATACATCCTTACTGGTCCGTTGGAGGATGGCCTGGCGCAGCTTTATACGCTGGTGCAGCGCGCTTATCAGGTTTTGGAATAAATTTCGGGGGATACACTCAGGTGCTCGATCTTTGCTGGTCGGGTGTTTCCGGTCTTTGCAAGCAGTCGCTATAATAAAAACACGAATAGCACGAATGGTTATTAAATGCTTTGAAGAGCAATAAAAATATTCGTGCCATCCGCTTTATTCGTGTAATTCGTGTTTCAAGAGATACGCCTATGAGAATCCTTGTCTTCTTGCTTGGCCTCGTCCTGGCGCTGCCGCTTGCCTTACTCTCTTTCTTGACATTCTCCGTCCCGATTACCACTTCTGGGATGCTCACCTTGATCGGTTGTTGGCTGGTGACTGCGACGGGACTGTGCGCGCCGTGGCAGAAGAAATACGCTCTGGGGGTGGGAATCATTGGTGTGGTGCTGGTGTTGGGCGTGTTCGCGGCGCGATTTGTGTTGACCACGCGCAGCGATACTCTAGAGTTGGTCACCCTGCCGGGTGAGGGTTCGGGGCGGCTGCTCACGCGGCTGTTCGATGAGCGCGATGTGGTGTTGTATGCCCTGCCCGTTGCGCGCACACTGGGTCTGGTGACCCGCCAGGAATTTAACACTGCGCCAGAAACCTTCGAGCAAATCTATGCCGAGATCGCGACCGCAGAAGGTATGGTGCCTTCTCCATTTTTAACGACCTATCTGTTGGCGCAATCGCCGCGGCGCTTTGACTTGCTGGTGCTGGAACCGGATATCGAGAATCCAGACAGCGCGTTGGTCTTCTTACACGGCTTTGGCGGCAACTTTACACTGCAATGTTGGCTGGTCGGCCAGACAGCGCAGGATTTGGGTATACTGACGATCTGCCCTGCGACGCGTTTCGATGGCTATTGGTGGGGAGAATATGGGAAACGCACACTCGAAACTACACTGGATTATTTAAAAGCGCGCGGCGTGCAGCACGTGTTCCTGGCCGGGCTTTCAAATGGCGGGGTTGGAGCCAGCCGGTTGGCCCTAGACGTGGCGGGGGAAATCGATGGCCTGATCTTGATCTCCGGCGCTGACCCCGGTGCGGAACCAAGCGGAATACCGGCTTTGGTGATTCACGCTACGGGCGACGAGCGCATCCCGGTTAGTACCGCCCGCCGCTATGCGGAGCAGGCTGGGGAATTGGGGACATATGTGGAATATGCAGGCGATCATTTCCTGCTGGCAAAGCGGGCAGATGAAGTGCTCCCGGAAATACAGGCCTGGCTGTTTGCTCAGTCTGCGCCTTGAGTGGGATTGGCGAACTGGATCGCGCCCCATTGGCCGTTGTAGAGCCATTTGGGATCGTGCTCGAAGAGTTCCTCCGGGCGGCCGGG
>JAFGRA010000199.1 GCA_016935415.1 Anaerolineales bacterium | reverse complement strand
TTCACGGTCGCTAAGCGGGTCAACGAGTTGCTGTCCGGGTGTGGTTGGCGGCGCTTCGGATCCGGTGGCAAAGGCCAGCAACCGGTCGACGAACAGCGGGGCGGTCGCGCGCACATCGGGCAGCAGGTCGAGCAGGACAGTGTCTTCATCCAGAAAGGCGCGATAATATTCTTCCGGGGCGGCCAGTTTGAGCGCCGTTTTCAGGTGATCGTGAGCGGCTTTCTTATCCGCGCATTTGTGGGCCAGCAGGGTCTGTAAGATGTGGACGGTGAGCAGCTTGCGGTATTGCTCACGTTCACGGGTGAATTTTTCCAGGCGTTTGAGATAAGCGCGTACCTCATCCGGCTCCCCTTCGGATACCAGATAACGGGCCAATACGATCTTCTGGTCCAGGTCGATGTAGTTGATCGGATCCGCGGGGGTGATGGCGGCCTTGTCGACCCAACGTTTGGCAAAGGCGCGGTCACCCAGCCGCAGGCGCAGTTTGACTTCTTCGGATGTGGCCCAGGCGCTGTTGGAGATGCCTCCCGGAGCGGCGTGTTCGTAACCTTGCTGTAAGGCGGCAAAGGCGCGTTCGGTTTCTCCCAAGGCGAAGAAGGTGGGTGCGGCGAGCACGTGGGTGAGCATAACATAATCGTCCTGGGCAACCTGTTTGGTCAACGCCAGGGCCTGTTCGTGGTAGCTCAAGGAGGCTTGCAGTTCGTTAGCTTCATAATAAAGATGGCCCAGGCGGCTCAAGACCATCCCGGCCAGCGGGGAGGTGCGGCCGTGTTCATCCTCATAATTGTTGAGCGCCTGCTGGCAGACTTCAATGGCGGCGCGGCGTTCGCCGTGTTCGTTCAAAGCCGATGCCAGCGACATTTCGACCACGGCGGCGAAGATGTTGTGCTCGATCTGCTGCCCGGCGCGGTGGGCTTCCCGAAAGGCTTCGATGGCAAAGCTGGCTTCGCTGGTGCGTTCGGAGGCTTCGGCCAGCGTCCACAGGGCGATGATGCGGGCGTGGGCCTGGCTGTGCGGCAGGTTATCGAGGGCACGGCTGGCATAGTCTACGGCGCTTTCGTAGTTTTCCCGGATGATCGCCAGGAAACTGCGCAGGGCGTGCAACTTGCCGAGCAGTTCGCGGTCGGATTTTTTCTTGCCCAGGTTGGCTTCAGTCAGGGCAGCGTATTCTTCAGCCAGTTCCAGGTCGCCGCTGAAAGCCGCTGCCCAGGCGCGCTGTGCGGCCAGGGCGTTGTTGGCGCGCAGGCGTTGTTCGGGCAGGGCATCCAGCCAGGTCTGCATGGTGGAAATATTGCCGGTATAGAGCGTGGTCTCACCAACATCCTGGATCAGGCGTTCGGCCTGCCGGTAATCGCCGCTGACCTCAGCGAGGGCAAGGGCGTGCTGGATGGCGCGGTCGGCATAGCCGTTCTGCTCGTACCATTTGATAGCTTGTTGGTGCAAACGCTGGCGTTCTTTATCGTCGAGCGTGGCGCGTAAAACATCGCCGAAAAGCGAGTAGTAGCGGAACCATTCCCGGCGGTTGTCCAGGGCGACGACGAATAGGTTGGCCTGATCTAAACGTTCCAGGATCTTCTGACTGTCGCGGCGGCCGGTGAGGGCGTTGCATAGCGGGGCAGTCAGGCGGTGCAGGATGGCAGTGCGGCGCAGAAATTCGCGGATCTCTTTGGGCTGACGGTCGACGACCTCGCTGACCAGATAGTCCATGATGAAGCGGTCGTCACCAGTGAAGGTGGCAACGAAATCTTCTGCATTCCCGGGGTGGTTCTGCAAAGCCAGAGCGGCCAACTGCATCCCGGCCACCCAGCCTTCGGTGCGCGCTTCCAGAGCGGCGACCGCTTTTTCGGAAAGGTTGAGGTGCATGGTTTCGGTCAAGAAGGTGGCTGCTTCTTCTCTTGTGAAACGGAGATCGTGCTCGCGCATTTCGGTGATCTTGGCGCTGACGCGCATTTGCGGTAGGGGGAGGGGCGGGTCGGCACGCGTACCGATCACCAGGTGCAGGCAGGCGGGCTGGTACTCCAGCAGGAACTCGACGATCTCGTGGACTTTGGGGGAGGTGATGGCGTGGTAATCATCCAGCACCAGGATGATGTCCTGGCCGGTGGTATTGATCTCGTTGATCAGCGGGGCGATCAGATTTTTGACCGAAGGAAGCCGGGGCGTACTCAAAACTTGCAGCAGCGCCTGGCCGATCTCGGAATCGATACTTTGCAGGGCAGCAATCAGGTATTGTAAGAACTGCACCGGGTCGCTGTCGCCCTCATCGAGTGAAACCCAGGCAAGTTTGTATCCAGTGGCATTGACCCATTCGGTAATCAGAGTTGTCTTGCCGAAACCGGCCGGGGCGGAGAATAGGGTCAGTTTGCGTTTGCGGCGCAGGCTTTCTTGCAGGCGGTCGATGAGGGCAGGACGCGGCACCAGGCCGGGACGGGTGGGTGGAGCATGCAATTTGGTGGTCAGCAGGGACAAGGAAAATCTACCTCAAATGTGCGAATATCAACGGATTTTGACTAGCGTTGATATTTTAACATAAGAGGGGAAAGCAGAATCGGTTTTGGTAGGTGTGCTAAGAATCTATAATGCCCTGCTCATAGCTTAGGCGCTGGATAGTAAAATCGTGTCAGGGGTGTACGCAGTACGCCCCTGTGAATCTTTTCGCCGCCGGAGGTATTGGTTTAGAACGGCAGCAACCCGGAGCGGCTGGGATTGGGAGAGAAAAGCCGCAGGCGCTTGTTGAGAACGCGTTCTTCGCTGGCTTCGATCAAACCGGCAATGCGTTCCATGATCTGCTCGGCGGCATTTTGCACCCAATCGCGGTTTTCGACCGAGCCTTTGAAAACCAGCGGCCGCCCGACGGTCATAGCATACGGCCCGCTGAGGTACCAGGTGCCCACGGCGATCTCATCTTCGATCTTGGTTTCGATCAACTTGAGGCGTTCGCGGTCAAGGTGAATGCCAACCGGGATGATCGGTGCGCCGGTTTCCAGCGCCAGGCGGGCCGTCCCGGAGCGCGGCGGATGCAGGCCGCCCTCCAATGGACTGATGGAACCTTCGGGATAGATGCCGACCACCCCGCCGTCCAGCAGGGTCTGCCTGGCTTCTTCATAAGCCAGCCGCCCGTTGCCGTCGATCACGCGGATGTGCCCGGCGTTTTCCAGATAACGGCCGAGTACCGGCACTTTGAATAGGCGCTCCTCAATCACCAGACTAAGCGGTTCGGCGGCGAGTTTCGCCATCAGAAAGGGATCGGTCGTGCTGGGGTGATTGGAGGCGATGATCTTTGGACCGGCAGGCAAGGCAGCGTGGTATTCAATGTCCAGGTCGAAAAGCGCCCAGGAGCCGACGTCTGCCAACGGTTTGGCAGCCCAATACAATAAGTTGCGCATCGTCGGGCTGGAGGCACTGCTTTTAGCAATCGCTTGCGCGTAACGTTCAATTTGGAGGCAGCTCGATTTCATCAGTGATGTTTTCCTTTCGGTATGTTTTGGATCGGCATAAGGTTCTCATAGAACCAGTTCCCCGACATCTACCAAAAGGTACATCCGGGGTTACATTTAGCAGGCGAAAATTGAGCTTGCTGGATAGGCCGAGGATACATCGGCGGCCTCATGAAGGTATACGATTCAAATCGAGATGGGTTGCTGGTCAGGCCAAATGCATTTGTTTTGACCCAGTTTATGGCGATAAAGTTTCAATTCGGTTACTTGTAGAAGGGGGGATATATCGAAAGGCCACCTGGAGTTGTTTAGACAATACACCCCCTGCCCCTGGCATGTGAAGTATCCCACATCTGTGAAGGGCTTCATTAATTTGACCCCCAAGGTTAGATTATGTAAACTAATATTAACTGCACTCCGAAAAGGCAAACCCGCGCGAAAGCCGGGGGCGCAGAGTCATGAGCCTAAGGTCATCAGGTTTTTGGTAGCAAGCAACTGTAAGCGAGCAGCTTGCATACCGGAAGGAAGTCAGATGGCTAAGCCAGCCACTGCAAGCAGATGGTTGGCCGACCACCGGAAGTTGATGGTCGAACGGTCGCCGGAAGTAGGCGACCAAGGCTGCCAGACCAACGAAGTGGCAAACTCATCGAAAGGTGAGGACGCAAAGTCATGGGCCTAAGGTTAGTTGATCGATGATAACAACTACGGCTGCCAGACTACCGAACAGGCAAACCCATCGAAAGGTGGCGGCGCAAAGTTATGGGCCTAAGATCATCGTCAGCAGATGATTAGGGTCGCCAGACTACCGAAGAGTGCTATTTTCTATTAATCTGTTGAGCTAATCTTCTTTACTAATCGCAATCTTTTAACCATAAGCGCCATACCCCCGTATCATCTTGTAGGTCATAGATTTGCTGGTAGCCGATGGCTTTCAAATCAGTATCCGTGATTTTTAGATCATCTTGCCTGGATAGTAAAACAATACAACCTGATTCCTGCAATCCCTGTAATGTTCTTTCCCTATTTTCCGAATAGTTGAAATATTGAATGTCATCACGTCCGAGTCGGTCGAAGTACAGTTTTATAGAAATCCGGCGTTGAACTACTGTCACCTCGCGCGGTAACTCGGCTGCCATTTGGGTGACGAGTTCAATTAGGTTACTATTGAAACGGTTGATAGTGGTGTTGTATGCATTGGTCTCAGTTGTCCACTGGGTCACGGATGTAACGATCAGCGCACCAATAACAAACCATTTGACATAACCCGGCCAATGTGAAGAGATAGTACGAAAAAGGAAGGATATGCCAAGGAAAGTGAGGAAGACCAATTGGGGGATATAGAACAGGATATAGTAACCACCCCACAACCGGGAAATATTGCGAGCGATGAAGACCAGGACAAATAAGGTCAGTGCTGTATTCCGGTATTTGCCTTTATAGAAGAATGCCAGTAAGCTTATCAAGGTCAGGTAGATATACCGGCCAAAAAACTGGTTTATCCACCGTAAGGCCGGGGTAACCCAGATGATGTAGCCTTTGGACGTGAACAGATAATCGGCGCTGCCGTGAGTGTTGGTAATGTAGAGATAAATGCCAAACAATGCCCACAAAGCATAGAAAGCGGCAATGAAAGCTACCGCGTAGTTGAGCTCTTTCAGGGTGCGTCGGTCGCGGATGATGTGGTAGCCAATCACTAGGGCGGCGGGAATTACGAAGAACAAAGTCGAGGCCTTGATCATTGCGCCGATCATGAGTAGGATGGCACCCAGAGAGTAGCGTCGACGCATAATGCTGAACATACCCAAAAAACCAAACACGGCCGGGATAAGTTCGATGTTGCCCATCAAGGAGAAATAGACGATCCAGCTATTGGTTAATATGAAAAGCATCGTAAGTGGAATGATGCTGGCATCCTCTTCGTTTACAAAAATAAAGAAAAGATAAATCAATGTGAAAGCGAAAAGGCTGATCATGGGGCTAACAAGTTCAGCCGGCATCACCCAATTCAACTCAAAACTAAGCAGCATGCCTAGCATGGGTTCGATAGGAATAAAAGGAGGTTCGCGTTCCAGGAAACGTAGTGCCCGAGCATTCAAAGTCGGGATGGCATTATATCCCAAGTATAGGTAAATAGCTGCGAAGCATATCCATGCAATTAAGAAGAGTTTCCAATGGGCTTTAAATTTACGCCATAGCTTCTCCAGCTCGGCTTTGATCTCGGTATTGACCCTAGCTTTGCCTGGTACAAAGAAATAGGTCAGCGGGATGGCGGCCTGAACAAGGTAATACCAAAAATATCGTCGATATTCGGGATCGGTAAAAATATAACTCGAAGAGGAAAGCTTGTAGGTGAGGTAAATTGTGAACACTGCCCCGATAGGCAGGAGCGTGTAGAATAAGATATGATTGCCAACAAAGCGTAAAAAGAAATACCTTACTCGGGCTTGATGTAGATGAAAGTAGGCAACAAACAACAGCGTCATGGTTTGTAACGCAATCAATCCAACCCAGATAACCAATGGGAGAAGCCTGACGAGATAGGCTTGGTACCGTACCGCTATCCTCCCTGGTCCTAGAGCAATCAAGGATAATGCAGATACGGTGACAAGGAGTAAGCCCAAATTGCTGATCCAAAAGACGATCTGGCGCGTCATAATGCGGCTCAACCAGTTTGTGAATTGGATCAGGCGTGAGCCAAAACGCGTGGAAGCAGTAAACAGTCCCAGGAAAATCAACGTCGCCAGTAACAGTGCGGCAGCCAGGGCAAGCCGCGCTGGGGACAGTCCAAACAGTAAAATTTGTTTGTCATCGGAGGGGATAGTAAGGAGATATACGAACGCGCCCAGGCCTTCAAAAACGTTCAATAAAAAAAAGATTTGCAAAGAAGAACGTACTCTTGAAGTCATTCTATCCCTGTTTTCTATCAACAACCGTTTGCGGGGAAGAGGATTTCTTCTGCGGTGTCAGGAATAAGATTGCCCCCAGCAATCCGGCAACTACGTTGGCGATTACGAAGTGCATGAAGAAGGTATTGAAGGCCAGCGCTTCGGAGACGCCGTACTGCCGAAGCAGTAAGATGGCCGTGCCCTCCCGGATGCCCACACCGCCGATGGTGATGGGGATGATGGTGCTGAGGGTAATCAGTGGAAAGTACAGCACTACGTCCAGCGGGAAGCTTTCGCCGTAGGAAAGCATGATGAGGTAGGCTTGCAAGTAGAAGAGCGAGAAGTACACCACAGAGAGTAGGGCGCTTTGCAGGACGATGCGCGCGGATACCTGCCGGATGCTGGCAGCCAGGCGGTTGACGATCTTAAGCTTGAAGATGCCGATGAAATCCAGCTTTTCGACCAGGCGCACCAGGTGTTGGATCAGAATCATTCCGGTGAGGTAGGCGGCGATCAATAGGACGATCAATCCGGACTTGCCGTTGAGAACGAGTAAGCCGGAGAAAGAGAACAGCGCCACGGTGGCGAGATCGAAAACCTTATCGAGCATGACCAGGCCAGAGAGTTCTGCCTTGTGTTCCTGCGAGATCAGTGCGCCGCGCCCGAGTTCGCCAATGGCAAAGGGGGTGATGACAGCCAGGGCGATACCCATGTAGAACGATTTGAAAGCTTTCCAGTAGGAGAAGTCAGCTTCTTCAACGCGGGCCAGGATCAGCCATTTCCAGATCTTGAAAATGTCAGTGATGAATTTCAAAACCAAAATACCAATCAGCAAACGTTTGTCCATTACGCGCAGATAGGCGAGAATCTGATCGGGCTTGGCGACGTAAACCAGGTAGCCGACGGCAACCACAGTCAACCCGATCTTGGCGATGTTGATCAGACGGGTGCGCAGAGTGGTCTGTTTGGACGAATCTGACGCAGTCATTTTTCTTCCGTGCGTAGGCGCAAAACCTGGGCGGGGTTGCCGACAGCAATAGCATTGGGGGGAATATCTTTAGTGACTACTGCCCCGGCACCAATTACAGCGTTTTCACCGATGGTTACGCCGGGTAACACAGTTACGCGTGCGCCCATCCAAACATTATCACCAATGGTGACCGGCATTTCAACGAAGCCTTGCTGTTGAACAGGCACGTCCAGCGATTCCATATTGTGGTTGGCGGAGTGGATCACACAGTATGGCCCGAGGATGACATAGTCCCCAATCGTTACGTCGCCGCGGGCGTTGACCCAGCAGCCGATGTTGAAGCCCACGTCCTTGCCTAAACTAAGACCGTGTGGGTATTCGACAACGACGCGTTCCAGCATGCGAAAAAAACCGTCACTATGTTTAAAGAAGGGGCGGAGGAAAAGGTAGCGTAAGAACACACCGACCACGCCGGGGATATCGCCCAGGATAATGATTAACCAACGGAAGAATTCCCAACTGGCTATTTTTGCCGGACTCATACGTGCAATGCCCATAAGATATTCCCTCTAGTCTTGATTGGTGTGCCGATCCCGGTTTTCCATCAACTTAAGACGGCTTTGCAGCTTGTAGATTTCGTTTCGTAAAAAGCTGTTCTGCCCGGCAATCACGCCGAAGGATAAGAGCTGAACACCGGTGACGATGAATAATACGACCACGTAGAAGAGTGGGCGGCCGGGGTTGAGCTGTCCGATGAAACGCAGCACACTCAAGTATATGCCAAAGATGAAGCCAATGACCAATAATACTGCGCCTAACATGCTGAACAAGATCACCGGGCGTTCGTAAACAGAGAACAACAGATGGGAGATGGAGGTCTTGCCGAAGCGCGTTTTGGACTTGCCTTTCTGGCGGCGGGTGAGCGTGGCAGGAATTTCGACCACGTAATATCCGAGGGCGACCACCTTGGAAAGGATCTCGAGGTGGATTTCCTTGCGATTGGATTCGAGCACCAGTGCTTCGAGCACCTCGCGACGGTAGCCGCGCAATACGCAGGTGATGGTCTTGAAGCGTCCGCCAAAGGCGATTTCAAGTACACGGTTACCCCAGCGGCTGAGGAACAAGTGGAAAGGAGCCACACCAACCGTCTTGCCGCCTTTCATATAGGCGGAACCGAGTACGACGTCTACATTAGGGTTGTCCTTGAGTTCGCGGTAGAGACGCAGGATGTGATCGGGGCTGTAGGTCAGGTCGAAGTCTATGCTGACCACGTACTGGCCGCGGGCATTTTCAAAGCCGGTGCGCAGCGCCTTGCCGCGACCTACGTTGACCGGATAGGAGAGCACGCGCAAATTTTCGACTTTGGCTTCCCAGGAGCGGGCGACTTCCAGGGTATTGTCGGTGCTGCCGTCGTTGACGAAGACCAACTCCCAAGGTTCGCTGAAATCTTCCAGGGCAGCTTGGATAGCCTGGATAGTGGTTTCGACGTTATCCTCCTCGTTGTACATGGGAGCGATCACGGATAATTCAATGGGGGGATGCTTAGCTGACATGATTTCCTCACAGTTCAAAGTTTGCACGCCTAATTCTACCGCAAAAAATACCAAGCCTATAACTTCTTCACAGAGGTAACGTTATAATCATGCTTTATGAGCGGTATTACGATGATAATGGTTGCATTGGAGAAAAGGTATGACTTCGCGCGTTGAGCAGATCGCCCGAGCCAGACGTCTGATTCAGGCTGGCATCCCTGCACCAGGTGGAACATGGGCTGACCTTGGCTGCGGGGATGGCATCTTCACCAGCGCGCTTTATGAGATCGTGGGAGAAAATGCGCAGATTCACGCCGTAGACCGGGAGCGGTATGCGCTGCAAAGGTTGGAGCGTAACTTGCGTGCGGCCTATCCCCCGATCCAGCTAATCACCCACGCGGTCGATTTTACATCTGGTTTGGAATTGATCCAGTTGGATGGGATTTTAATGGCAAACTCGCTGCATTTCGTGCGCCAGAAAGCGCTGGCGCTGCGTGGGCTGGCGGATGCACTGAAACCGGGCGGGCGTTTGATCGTGGTGGAGTACAACACTAACCGCGGCAACCAGTGGGTACCGCACCCGCTCGATGAGGACGCCTTCCTGGAACTGGCGCAGCAGGCCGGGTATCAAGAGGCGCGCATTTTACACAAGGAACCGATTTCGTATATGGGGGAGTTCTATGCCGGGATGGCGTGCAAATTACAGATTGCAGATTAGAAATTAGAGCGCAGCGCGAATGACACGAATTTTTATGAGTATTCGTGTTCTGAATTAAGTGGATGGTTCAGCCGCGCGCCAGCGAGCCGAAGGGGTTGGGGCGGGCGTCCTTGAGCTTTTCGCTGCTGCCAATCAGATGGGCACGCGCCGTATACAGCATCCAGTAAACGGCGTCGAGCGTGTCATCATGGGGGGCGTGCGGCCAGCGCACCCACTCGTCCTGGAAAGCTTTCAGGAAGGGGGTCTGGATGTCGGCGATGAAGGCGCGCGAGGATTGAAATAAGGGTGCCATGCCGCGCTCGAAACGCAGGCCTTTGCTCTTGCCGCCGGTGTGGCAGGGCGTGACCGGCAGGCGCGAGCGCCGCAGCATGAGGTGGTAGAACTCCTCGCCCTTGCCGACCGCCTCGACGCCGATCATCTGCGTGGTCGGGTAGCGCCCGGCCAGTTCCTTTAACTTTTCTTCGGCTGCGCCCTGGGAAACCTTGCCGCGGAAACCATCGACCAGTACCACGCCGCCGCCACCCGGCAGTACGCGTCCGATGGCAATGGCGCAGTAATCGCGCTTGGTGCTGGTAGTCTGGTCGGCGGTGGAAGCATAATCGACGCCCATTACTACCGGCCAGCCGGGGTCGATCTGGGCATATGGGTATTTGTGCAGCCATTCGGCCTTGAGGTGCACACCGCTGGCGGCTTCCAGATCGAGCAGGAACATGCGGGCAAACTCCACTTCCCCGGCCAGGGCGCGCTGCTTCTCGATTTCCGCCCAGGTGAATCGTTCCGGCCAGGTGGGAACGGATTCGCCTTCCTTGTCGCGCAGGATGGGAGTCTTGACGCTGGCAAACTCGCCGGTGGATTTGATGTAGGCCAATACATCGTCCAGCACCCAGGGCGTACCGATGAAAACTTTCCAGGATTCGGGCGTGAGTGTGGGCATGAGCGTGCCGGTAACGATCTTGATGACGGTCTCCAACTCGGCAGCGGAGCGGGTGTTGTTCTCATCGTGGATATCGTCGACGACCAGGATGCCGGTGGGGTGCTTGCCGATGATGGCGCGCGATTTGTAACCCAGGCCGATAAAGGTGGGGTCTTTGCCTTTCTCGCGGGCACACTGCGCTCGCCAGACGGCGTAATCGCGATCGGCGTGCAGCACCTCGTAGCCGTCGCGGCCCCACCCGGCCTTGCGGTCGGGGAGTACGTTGGGGAAAACCAGCTTCCAGCCGGGGTTGTGGGCGATGAGGTCGGCAATCTGCTGGGCGTTGTCTTTGGCGATGTCGTCCCCGACTTGGATGAGCAGGTTGCTCTTCTGCGGTTCTTGGCCGATGCGGAAAGCGACGAAGGCGATGGTGAACGAGGTGGTCTTGGTGGAACCGCGGAAAGCTTCGATCACCAGACCCTGCCCGGCTTGCTGGGCGGTGTAGAGCGGTTCGATCCATTCGGTCCGGGCGTGGGGCGGCAGCGAGCGGTTGAAGATCAGGCGGTAGAAGTGGTCAAAACCGGTGGGAGAATCCGAGGCGCGGGCGATGCCGGCGCGGCACAAACGTTCGAAGGCGTACAATTCGTCCGGCGAGAGTTGGCGCAGCAGGGCGCTTAGTCTTGCGAAGTGGGCAGTTTTTGGTTTGGGCATGGCCCCTGAGAGGGGTGATGGATTAAAAATTTTTTTAACCGCAGAGACGCGGAGACACAGAGTTTTTCTTATCTCTGCGCTTCAGCGTCTCTGCGGTTAATCTTCTGAGTCTCCCGCATCAGCCTCGTTGAGGATTTTCTCGATCTCTGCCAGGACGGCCTGGGCGGTCCCCCCTTCTAACAGGTGCATGATTTCCAGCAGCGGCCCAAGCGGATTGGCTTGCTCTTCTTCCAGTAAGCCAGTGGCTTGAGCAACCAGCTTGGCGGCCGAAGTAGCCTTGGTGCCGTTCTCAGCTTCGAGGGCGATCTCAGTTTGCACGCCGACCAGTTTGCCCCAGGCGTCTTCGGGCGTGTCGGCCGTATGACCCCCGGCGCGTACAGCGGCCAGCAGATGGGCCTGCGAACGCTGCTGGGCCTCGGCACTGGGGGAGGTAGGCTGGGTGTGTTTGCCAGGATCGAACAAGGCCGGTTGCTGGG
>JAFGRA010000198.1 GCA_016935415.1 Anaerolineales bacterium | reverse complement strand
TCAATTGCATTTCTCCCCTTTTCTTCCGATTTTGATCACACCCGGACTGCTCGAGCTTGAGCAAACCAATCTCATCCGGGGCTATTTCAACGCCGCTTGCATCAATTCCTGGATACGCGGGATCATGCTGGCCGGGTCGGGCAGCAAGCCCTCGATCAGCAAGGCGCTGTCGTAGATCTGGTCGATGATCGCCTCCGAAAGCTCGCTGTCTTGCGGCACATCCTTGAGCTTCTTCAAAATCTCGTGGCGCGGGTTGAGTTCCAGCACCTTCTTGGGCACCTCAAATTCGCGATCCACCAGGCGGTAAACGCGCTGCATTTCCTGGTTCAGCGATCCTTCCGGGTCGACCAGGCGCGCCACCGAACCAGACAAACGCGTGCTGGCGCGCACATCGGTGACCTTGTCGCCCAGGTGCTGCTTGAAGCGTTCCACCAGCCCGCCGAATTCGTCCTCGGGGATGGCCGGAGCTTCTTCAGCATCGGCTTCTTCGCTTTCGTCCTCCGGCAGTTCCAGGTCAGCGGCGGCCACGTTCTGCAGCGGGTGCTCCTGGTACTGCGGCAGGCCCATCAACATAAAAGAGTCGATTGGATCGGTCAGCGTAATCACTTCGTAGTCATGCTCGCGGAAATAGTCTAAGTGCGGGCTGCGCGTCACCGAGCGTTCGTCGTCGCCCAGGATGTAATAGATCGCCGTCTGGCCATCCTTCATGCGCCCCACGTAATCGTCCAGCGCCGACCATTCCCCTGGGTGCGTGGTGGTGTGGAAGCGCACCAGCGGGTACAGGTCTGTGCGCCCGGCGTGGTCGGTGGCAATGCCCTGCTTGATGAAGGGGCCGTGTTCTTTCCAGAAGGCGATATATTTCTCGGTGTCCTTTTCGGCCAAGTCCTTGAGCGCCTTGAGCAATTGCCCGGTAACGATCTTCTTGAGGCGCGCCATCAACGCCGTGGACTGCACCGACTCGCGCGAAACATTCAACGGCAAGTCTTCGGAATCGACCACGCCGTCCACAAAACGGAAATATTCCGGCAGCAGGTCGGTGGTGTATTCCTGGATCAGCACCTTGCGCGAATACAGCTTGAGCCCGTCCTCGCGCCGCAGCGAGAAGATGTTGCGCTCGGCCTTGGCGGGCACAAAGAGCAAGGCGTAGACCTGCACCGGGGCATCGGCCACCAGGTGCGTGTGCAGCAGCGGTTCCTGCATATCCAACGTGAACTGCTGGTAGAACTCAGCGTACTGCTCATCCTCGACGCTATGCGGCTGCTTGCGCCACAGGGCGGTCTGCTGGTTGGCCTGCTCTTCGTCTTCACCGATGTAGATCGGGAAAGCCACGAAATCGGAATGTTTCTTGACCACCTCGCGCAGGCGGTGTTCTTTAGCAAATTCGGCCGCATCTTCCTTGAGCTTGATCTCGATCTGGGTGCCGCGCGTTTGCTTCTCCGCCGGGCCAAGTGTGTAGGTGTCGGCACCGGTGGCGTACCAGGTAGCGGCTGCGGCATCCGGCTGGTAAGACAGCGAGGTCACCCGCACCCACTCGGCGGCCATGAAGACCGAGTAGAAGCCCACCCCAAACTGCCCGATCACATCGGTCAGCTTTTCCTGGTCTTCCTGGGCGGCTTCAATGAAAGCGCGCGCCCCGGAATGGGCAATCGTGCCCAGGTTTTCGGCCAGTTCTTCCGCGGTCATGCCCACCCCGCTATCGGTGATTGTCAACGTGCGGGCTTCCTCATCGGCCGTGATCGTGATCTTCAGTTCGGCATCGGGGTCGCGCACCTCGCGGTTGGTGAGCATCTCGAAGCGCATGCGGTTAAGGGCATCGGAGGCGTTGGAGATCAACTCGCGCAGGAAAATCTCACGCTCGGTGTACAGCGAGTGGATCAAGATATTCAATAATTGCTTGATCTCAGCCTTGAAGGCGACGGTCTGTTCGGGTTGTTCAGTCTTTTCGCTCATCTTTCACTCCCAAATGCAAGGTTTCTCCAACCTTTATTTGTACCAGATGAATATAAGATCAACGTAAGAACAACGAAATTTACAGATCACAAATTAGAGATTGCAGGGGAATATGTTAGGTAAGGGTAAGAGTTGGTGGTGGCTATATCACCTTTTACTACGTTGCCTTGCGCATCACCAGCCGGACGTACTCCAATTCCCCATTTCGAAAGCGATCATGGATGAGCGTGCCTTCAACCCCGGCAAAGCTGTAGAAGATATGCCGCCCGATGGGTGGGACGTTATCGTCGATCAAGGCCCGGTTGCGCTCGCGCTGGTAATCTAACGCCGCCAACACGTTTTCGGTGATCGATTGACGCTCCTGAATCTCGAAGCCACAGCGTTCGAATAAGGCGTATACACCCGACAAATCTTGCGGCGGACGGTGGTCGGTCCACAGGAAGTACCCACCGGGGCGCAGCACGCGCCCCGCTTCATTGACGAAGTTTTCCATCGAACCATAGCAATGCGAAGACTCAACATTGACAACCACGTCAAAGCTATTTGCTTCAAAAGGCATATCTTCGGCGTCACCGGGCCGGTATTGCAGCCCCTCCACATCAGCATAGTGCCGCTGGCAGAAGGCTACCGCCTTGCTGGAATAATCCATGCCCGTCATCGTGCGCGGTTTGAGATAACGCATAATGTAAGAGGCCCCCCCGCCACGTCCCGAACCGACTTCCAATACATCCCGGCCATTCAGGTCGATGGCGCTCGCCACGCGGTGATAAAGTTGCAAGGAGCAACGGTCGGGTTCGTCTTGCGGTTGCAGGGGAATTTTACCAGTCGCGGAAGCGTAGCCGTAGTTCATCAGCTTCACTTTGCCGGTAGCATCCAGGCCGGCGAGGTATTGGTAGAAAATTCGGTTGAGGAAACGGCGCAGCCCAGGGAATTGGCCCATAATGAAATCGGCTGTCTTATACATATGCACATCCATGAAGCGTAAAAGATTGGGCAATTATAGCCGATTTGCGTTTTTCGTTCCGGCACTATAATTCCCCGGCCAAGTATTTACTTTCATGAACGTCAGCTTTGTGAAATCAGTTGCAATCCGGGCAAAATACAGTACAATAAAAATGGTTTGCAATCTTATCCGTATATCAGCATAAGTGAGGAAGTATGATGGATGCGAATACCCCCAAATGCGGCGACTGCCCGATGCGCAAGAAAGCGGAAGCTAACCCCAAATCCTTCATGGCCCGGCTGTGGAAATGGCACACCGGCTGGTGCCCCGGCTGGAAAGCCTACCAGGTCTGGTTGAAGGAGAACCCCGAAGCCGAACAACCCGCCGCCTGAGGAAAACGCAATCACGCACGTGGTGAGGAGGCGATGCGTTTTCAGGTGAAGGTTCAGAAAGAGCCGCGTGCTGCGGCTCTTTTTCCGCGTATGATGGAGACATGAATTTGAATAAGATGCTTTACGACATCCCCACCCGTTTCGAAAGTCAGCGCCTGGTCATTCGCTGCTACGAGCCGGGAGATGGAGAAATGTATTTCAATGTTGCCGAACGCAACCGCCAGCACCTGACGCGTTACGAATCCGGCAACGTAATCCTGACCATCCAAAATGCCGAAGCAGGCGAAGTGCTGGTGCGCCAACTCCAGGTCGACTGGCTGGCCCGCAAACATTTCTTCATAGGCGCTTTTGAGAAGACCAGCGGCGAATTTGTCGCCCAGATCTACGTCGGGCCGGTAAATTGGGAGTTACCCGAATTCTCGATCGGCTATTTTGCCGACTGCGAGCACGAAGGACTGGGCTACGTGACCGAAGCCCTGTGCACCATCCTGGATTTCCTATTTAAAGATTTAGGCGCGCATCGCCTGCGCCTGGGCTGCGCGGACACCAACCTGCGCAGCGCCCGCGTGGCTGAACGCTGCGGCTTTAGGCGCGAAGGCCATATCCGCGAAAATCACACAACCCCGGACGGTGCCTACGAAGGTTCGTACCTGTACGGCTTGCTGCGCAGCGAGTATCTAACCCAGGAAAGTTGATCGTAAAGTTAGAATAGACATCCGGCCCCCCTAACCTTTCCACAAACGCTCACCCTCATTCTGTCATTTTTCCAATATCATTAAATTTTTTAGGCAGCCATTTCGGCTGCCTAATTGAGAAGGGAGAAACACAAATCTGAGTCGTTCGCCGAAGATGCCGCGTAATTGGAAAACGAGCAGATGATTACCCTTAATACTCCCTTCACCGAAAAAATGTTCAAAATCTCAGCGATCTCTTAGCCTGCATCCAAGCACCCCACCCTGATATAATACTCACTCTGTATTCAAAACTCTACGAAGGATTTTTCATGCACATTCTGGTAACGAACGACGACGGCATCAACCACCCCGGCCTGCTGGCATTGGCTCAGGCCATGCGCGCTTTAGGTGAGGTCACCGTACTGGCCCCCGACCGCAACTGGTCGGCCTCCGGGCACGTCAAGACCATGCACCGCCCGCTGCGCGCCCGGGAAACCAAGCTGGCCGACGGTACCCCGGCCATGACCACCGACGGCGCGCCTTCCGATTGCGTCGCCCTGGCGATCCTGGGGCTGGTGAAGAAAAAGATCGACCTGGTGGTTTCCGGCATCAACCCGCATGCCAACCTGGGCCACGACGTAACCTATTCCGGCACAGTCACCGCCGCCATGGAAGCCTCTATCGCAGGGATTCCGGGGGTGGCCTTCTCATTGGAAACGCTGCATGAAAATGGCGGTAAGGATGACTTTGCTCCGGCCGGGCGCATTGCCCAGCAAGTTGCCGTCCAAGTGATCGAACACGGCCTGCCCGAAAACACCGTACTCAACGTCAACATTCCATATTTACAAGACGATGAATTCAAGGGCTTCCGCGTCACCCGCCAGGGGCTGCGCATCTACAACGATGAACTGGTGCAGCGCGCCGACCCGCATGGCACACCCTATTATTGGATTGGCGGGGAACCGCCCAGCGGCGTCGCCGAGGAAGATACCGACATTGGCTCCATCCTGGACGGCTATATCTCGATCACGCCCTTGCAGCTCGACCTGACCGCCCGTGCTTTCATGCGCGAACTGCGCAGTTGGGAGTGGGAAAAGGCGAGCTAGGCCGAAGGCAATAACCACGATCACAGGTTACTTCTGTGCCAGTCGGCGGCAGCTAAAGCTGCACCGATTTCAGATTCCAATAATAGGTAAAAATGCTGCTGCGGCTTTGGAGAGATCTAGAAGATTTCTCCAATCACCGCGACATAATACCGCTTAATCATCCCCTCTTCTTATAAATTCAATACGCTTCGCCGAATTCTCACGCGCGTGGGCAGTTGCGCGCCGCGGAAATCTACGCTAAAGTTAGGACAGGAATCGAAAGCCGGAGATTTTCGCCAATGGTCGACCCGTTAGAACAATTCTGGAACGAAATCCTCTCGCGCCAACCCGATAAGGTACGCGCCGCTTTTGCCGGCCTGGACACCGAGGCCAAGCAGGCCGTGCTCACCCACCTGGAAAGCATGGTCAGCGAGTCCGGCTGGCACCCGGAACAGGTGCGTTCCGCTCAAGCCGCGCTAGCCGCCTTGCGGCCAGAAGACGGCTTTGTGGAAGGGATCGATGCACATGAATGACAAAGCACACGAGGGCACGAACTCGGCGAATTTGGCAAAGGCAAACTCAGATATGAATTCACCCAGAGCGAATTCATCCTCGACCAGTTCCTTCGGCAGCAGCGAACGCGTCAACCACGATGCCAGTGCCTTCTACAACAGCAAGCTATACAAGGGTCAAAACGGGGACAAAGCGGTCGAATACATCGAGAACGCCATCCCCGCCAAATACCGCAATCGCATCTTCACCCATTCCAGCGAAGACATGGCCGAACTGCCCGACAGCAGCGTACACCTGATGGTCACCTCACCACCCTACAACGTCGGCAAAGAATACGACGAAGACCTCTCCCTGGAAGAATTCCGCGCCTTCCTGCTGCGCGTCTGGCGGGAGACCCACCGCGTGCTCGTTCCCGGCGGGCGGGCCTGCATCAATATCGCCAACCTGGGACGCAAGCCTTACATCCCCCTGCACGCCTTCATCATCGCCGATATGCTCTCGCTGGGTTTCCTGATGCGCGGCGAGATCATCTGGGACAAAGCGGCCAGCGCCAGTCCCTCCACGGCCTGGGGCAGTTGGATGTCGGCCAGCAACCCCACCCTGCGCGACGTACACGAATACATTCTGGTGTTCTCCAAAGACAGCTTCCGGCGAGCGCAGCCCGAAAACAACGGCACAGAGAAACGCCCCAGTACAATCGAACGTGATGTTTTCCTGGAAAACACCAAAAGCGTGTGGACTTTCGCCACCGCCTCTGCCCGGCAGATCGGTCACCCGGCCCCCTTCCCGGAAGAGCTGCCCGCCCGCCTGATTCAGCTTTACACCTTCGCAGGCGAGGTCGTGCTCGACCCCTTCATGGGCAGCGGCCAGACCGCTCTGGCCGCCGCCAGGAACGGCCGAAAGTACGTTGGTTATGAGATCAACGCCGAATATGCGCAATTAGCCGAGGAAAGGATCACAGCCGAAACAGGTAAATAACCCATCTAATACGGTCCTCACTCCCACCTTAGCACTGGAAATTGTCTCGCAAAAAGGTCCATAAGCATTTGAAAGTAAACGAGATTACCGTCATCACTCCCACCTTAGTACTATGGTACTCCCCCTCCCAAAACGCTTATAATCTTAACAATCATTTCGTAGGCTTATTTTTTATCTGCTATCTTGGTTTATATAGAAAGTCAATTGCTATGACCGAAATGCAAACTGCGCTCAGTTCCCGGGATATGCTGGAAACACCCCGCCCGTGGCCGTTCAGCCGCTCGGAGCTTACCGCCGCACTGCGGCGCAAAACCGGCGACCCCAGCCTGACCATCACCGAGATCAACGAAACCGAAGTGCCCCAACGCCGCCCGGCGATCGGGCGCATTCGCGGCTTACAGGTCTATACGCAAGGCCGCACCGGCAAACACAAGATCGACATGGTCGTTAAAGAGCCGCAGGGCAGCACCCGCGCCGGTACAGCCGGGGCTGGTTTGCGCGAGGTATCCATATACAAGACCCTCGGGGACCACCTGCCCATCCGCACGCCGGTCTTGCTGGCGGCGGACACCACCGGCGCGTGGCTGGTTTTCAACCAGTTGAGCGAAGGCCGCATTCCGGAAAAGTGGCAAGCCGCCGATTACCTGTTGGCAACCGACCAACTGGCCGTGCTGCACGACCGCTTCTGGAGCCTGGGCGACGACCTGACCATTTACCGTTGGCTGCGCCGCCCACTGGACACCGATTTCAGCATCCACCTGCAGGCCGCCCAGGCCGGGATGAGCAAGCTCGAAAACCGCATGCCCCCCAGCGTACTCAGCCAGGATGTCAACTTGCAGCAACTTCTCGAACAACTCATCTCCCATGCTGAAGAGATTGGCGCCCGGCTCAACCAGGAACCGGCTACCCTGCTGCATGGCGATTACTGGCCCGGCAACATCCACGTACACACTGACGGCACGCTCACGCTTTACGATTGGGAAGAAGCCTCCATCGGCCCGGCCGTCCTGGATCTGGCCGCCTTCGTACAGTACAGCCGCTGGTGGTTCGAGCCGCTGCCCCTGGAAACTGCTACCTTGATCGGCCACTACCGCGAGCGCATCGAGCGCGCCAACGGGCACACCTGGACCACCGACGAGTGGGAAGAAGTGTGGGACTACGCCTTGATGTGGGTCTTCCTCACCCGCTGGGTCGACCTGCTGGCAAGCATCCCGGACACCATTCTGGAAGCCCGCCTGGGGCAATTGGAATCGGTCTGGCTCCACCCCGTCTCGGTTGTGATCAAACGTCACTTGCGCAATGGCTAATTCCAAACGCGTCACCGTATTTGGCGGTTCGGCCCCAAAGCCGGGCGAACCGGCCTACAATGCCGCCCTGCATCTGGGGGAGCTGCTCGGTGCGGCGGGTTATACCATGCTCAACGGCGGCTATATCGGTACGATGGAAGCTGTCTCACGCGGCGCCAGCGAAGTTGGCGGACATGTGATCGGCGTGACCTGTGACGAGATCGAGGCCTGGCGGCCGGTGTCCCCCAACGCCTACCTGAGCGAAGAAATGCGCTACCCGACCGTGCGGGCGCGTCTATTCGCCCTGATCGAAAACTGTGACGGGGCGATTGCGCTGCCCGGTGGGGCAGGCACGCTGGCCGAGATCGCTATGATGTGGAACCAGTTACAGACCGCCGCTATCTCCCTCCGCCCATTAGTGCTGGTAGGGGCCGGTTGGCAGCGTACCTTTGCGGAAATGTTCGCCACCATGCCGGAATACGTTCCCACAGAGCACCGCGCTTACCTTTCCTTCGCCCCGGATGTTGAGGATGCTTTTGAGCAAATCAAGGAACTGCTGGGGGGTTGACCAAATCGAGCAAATCATACTCTTTCCCTCACCCATGAAGAAAATGGAAGGACGCAATTGAATTGGCCCTCTCCCGGTGGGAGAGGGCGACAGCCGCAAGGCTGGCGGGGGAGGGAATAAAAACCACCGCTCGTGTATTTCATCTTCCCCTCATCTAAAAGCATATTCCCAGACACCCCAAGAAATGATACGATTAGCAAATGATGTACCCCTTATTTCCTAATTCTTCACCCCTAATTCATACTTCATAATTTCCCCATGCCCGCCATCGAACTTTCCCGCCTAAAACTCCAGGCCGCCCAACTGGCCGAAAACTTCCACGACCCGGCGGCATACATCCGCGCCTGCGAAGACCTGTTCGAGTTCTACGCCGACCGCACCCACCGCCCCGGCGAAGCCGGTTCGCCCCCACCAATCATCCCGACGTATAAAGTGCCCGGTCCGGTGCTGCGCCGCATCCTCTTGGAACTCGATCCCCTGGCGCAGGCGGATACGGCTGGTGCCCTGGCCTTAGCCGATGCTTTCTGGGAAAAGGGTGTGCTCGAATTCCGGCTGATGGCGGCCAACCTGCTTGGGATGGTCGATCCAACAGACCTGCAGCCCATCCTGACCCGCGTAGAAAGCTGGAACGCCGCCAACCAAGAAGAAACGCTGCTGGCGGCCATCGCTGATAAGGGCCTGGCGCGCCTGCGAGTCGAATCACGCGAGCTGTTCATCGAACAATTGGAAGACTGGCTCTCCAGCATCGAACTGGCAGTACAGAAGCTGGGACTGCAAGCCCTGCTGGCGCTGGTCGACCAACCGCGCTTCCAGAACCTGCCGGTCGCATTCCGGCTTTTAGCTCCCCTCATCCAGGAAGCGCCGCGCGAACTGCGCCCCTACATGCTGGACATCCTGCGCCCGCTGGCACAGCGCTCCCCCCAGGAAACGGCTTACTTCCTGCGCCAGGCCGTCACCCAGGGCCGCGCCCCCACCGCCTTGTGGCTCGCCCGCCATGCCCTCGATTTCTTCCCGGAGGAGAACCGCCAGAAATTGCGTGAGACGTTGCGGCGATAAAGGAGCACAAGAATACCCTAAACATTCTGAAAGAGAACGATATGGAGAGGAAAACAAAAATGGCGACTGTTCTCAAGTGTTATGGAATATCATTATGCCTTGTTGTTTTCTTTGGCTTATTTGCCTTTGCTGTTTGTTCAAATGAGGAAGCGGAGTTAGTTCCCTCCTCATCCACTAACATTGATTCAATTCAAGTAATTGCAACTGAGAACAATATAATAGATTATGAGACTGGTACACAATCAGCTTATCTTGATAGGATTGATAATATTAGTTTTTACGAGAACTTAAACTCGAGTGAATGTATTTGGACTGGAAATACAGATTCAATGGCGAAGATTTATTTTCCAGGTATCTATGCACTCGATGAAAGCACAGCGTTTATTTTTGGTGCTCTTGGTAATTCTCAGACAATAGTGCGATCAATTCTTCTTCACACAGTAGATGGTGGGAAAAGTTGGCAGGAAATGATGAAGCCTATACTTAGCCATGTTTTGTTATTTGTGAGTTTTGTCGATGAAAGTGAGGGATGGGCACTTGTTTTATTTGCTGTTGAATCTCCCGGGGATATAATCTTGTATAAAACTGAAAATGGTGGAAAAAACTGGGATGAATTTATCACAATTAGAACAGGCGAATTTGGTTGGGGGGTTGGCACACCGATAGCAATGCATTTTACAGATGAAATAAATGGAAAAATAGTAGTTAGATTTGAACAACATAATTCAATTTTAAGTACAACTGATGGTGGAGTAACTTGGGAAGAAACCGAGATCATTCCCTCACCAATAATTATCGATTTTGATACAACCCACACCATTGGATTTGATGGAGTAGCATGGAAAATCGATTTGAATGAAGATATTCAGGATAAACAAATACATATTAGCCAGATGGACTATAGCAGTTATCAATGGAGAGAAGTAATTGCAATTCCTGAAACATACCCTGTTCAAGATGGATGCGTAAATTTGCCCTAGATACTTCTGGCTGTTGGGAAATCATAATGGCGACAAATGCTACTATTTCTTTTGTCTGATCTTCGATCAGGAAACAATGTTGAGTATATTACTGCAACATTCCCTCCGCGTTCCTCTGCGGTAAAAAAACAATTTGCCAGACCAAAACCCTACAACTGAACGCTGAAAGCTGACCGCCAACCGCCCTTCGCTCCCTAAAACAAACGTTCCAATTCCCCGCGGTTTTGTCCATTTTCAATCCTTGTCGCTACATCTTCCATCTGGTATAATCACCACCCGAATGACTCGACCAGTCAGCGGCCGGATGGTTGCTGCTGGCTAGGAGACAACTGCGAAAGCAAACAATAAAAAAGGAGTATGCAGAAGTCATGCCATTGACAAAAGAAAGTAAAGATGAACTGATCCAGGAATACCATCGCCATGAGAGCGATACCGGATCACCCGAGGTGCAGATCGCCATTCTGACCAAGCGCATCAACCAGTTGACCGATCACCTGCGCACCCACAAGCACGATGAATCTTCCCGCCGCGGGCTGCTAAAAATGGTCGGCCAACGCCGCCGCTTGCTGACCTACTTGCGCAAGAAGGACTACCAGGGCTATACCGAAATTACGGATAAGCTCAAGATTCGGCGGAGAAAATAAGCTGTTGAATGGGAGTAGATGGTGCACATTGCCATCTACTCTTTTTTGAGAGAGGTGTACGGAGAAATTGGGGCATCCTGACAAATTACCGGCTACAACAACCAACGTTGTTCGTGAAGGGGGGATGCAACCGAAAGCTCACGCACCAGAATACATCTTGGAACAATAAATATATTATCAACCCGCTGGTTGGGGCATTGGATGTTGGTGACAACCTGTAAACGTGCAGCATCATCGTGGCACGGCGTTGTCGGCAGCCTCCAGTTCCTAAACCGGTGGGGAATAGAACATAGGAGTTTAAGTAATGAAACCCGAAATAAAGCAATATACCGCCATGATTGGCGGTAAACCACTGACCTTTGAAACCGGCAAACTGGCCGGGCAGGCCGGTGGCGCTGTCACAGTACAGTTAGGCGAAATGGTACTGTTCTGTGCGGCCACGATGAGCGATGAACCGCGCGAAGGCATCGACTTCTTCCCGCTGAGTGTGGACTATGAAGAACGTCTGTACGCCGGTGGGCGCATTCCCGGCTCTTTCTTCCGCCGCGAAGGCCGCCCCTCCACCAACGCCATCCTCACCGCCCGCCTGACCGACCGCCCGCTGCGCCCGCTCTTCCCGAAAGACATGCGCAACGACGTGCAAGTCATCATCTATTCGCTGTCTTCCGATCTGGAAAACCCGATCGACGTGCAAGTCATCAATGCTGCCTCGGCCGCGGTGACCATCTCCGATATCCCCTGGAACGGTCCGGTGGGCGCAGTGCGCATCGGCTATATCGATGGCGAACTGGTTGTCAACCCAACCTACCCCGAAATGGAAAATTCCGACCTCGACCTGCGGGTGGCCGGGACGCGCGAGGCCATTATGATGGTCGAATGCGGCGCGAACGAAGTCAGCGAAGAGGTCGTTTCGCAGGCGCTGCAACTGGCGCACGAATCGATCCAGCCGATCGTCGATACACTCGAAAAGATGGCGGCCGAAGTTGGCAAAGAAAAGCGCGCCTACCCCTCCATAAAAATCGCTGACGAACTGATTGAGCAAGTTTACAACCGCACCAACACTGAGATCAACAGCATCCTGGAACAAGGCCTGGACAAACACAGCCTGCGCGCGGCAGTAGATGCCCTGCGTGCCCAGGTGAATGAAGAATTGAACCCCGACGCAGACGACCAGCTTCGTAAAGACGTTTTCACAGCCTTCGAAAAGGCTTATGCCGACGTCGTGCGCAAACGTATTCTGGAAGAAGGTAAGCGTCCCGATGGCCGCGCAGTGACGGAAATCCGCCCGATCTGGTGCGAAGTCGACCTCAGCCCG
>JAFGRA010000197.1 GCA_016935415.1 Anaerolineales bacterium | reverse complement strand
TGCGCTGTAACATGCGGATCGCCACCCACAACAAGCCACCCCAGGCCGCAATCCCCATCGGGATGCCCAAGCCCCAGGTGAATAAGTTTTCGAAAGAGTACAGGTGCGTGCGGCGCGCCCACTGGATCGAAGGTGGCCAGTCCTGCTCGCCTTTCGCCTGGGCACGCTGGGATTGAATGCTGGACACCCAATTTTCGTTCAAGCCAAAGCCGAAAAAGCCCGGGCCTTTGAAAGCATAGGGCTGGAAGATGCGGAAAACCAAAATACTGACCACAGCCCCCACTACCAGGTAAACGAAGGCGTTCAGCAGTTGTTTGCTGATTTCCTCCCGCTTCCATTTGGACATGCGCAGCGCCACAGCCAGCGGGAGAATAGCCGCCACCGGATAGGCGCTGAGCTTCGAGGCCATCGCCAACCCGAAGGCCACCCCGAACAAGACGAAGTGCCAGACGTTGAAAGCAGGCCGCGTCTCCACGACCACCGGCTCTGCGGGCATCTCCTCCACATCGTCCGCCGAAAGCATTACCTCACCCTCTGCGCCACCCTCCGGCACAGCCGGCGCGGCGTTGACCGGTTTGCGGCGCGTGTCAGTCGCGATCAGGATAGCGAAATAGATCGAGAGGAAAATGAAGAGATTCAAGAATGTGTCGACTGCGAAGAAATGCGATACCTGGATTTGCAGCACGGTGAAAGCCGAGAAAGCCGCTGCCAGGATGCCGACGCGGCGGTCATACAAGCGCGTCGCTGCCAGGTAGACGACGATCACCACCAGCAGATCTGCCAACGCCGATAAGTAGCGTCCGACCAGCGTGATCGGGCCATAACCCACCTGCCCGGTCCACTCGCCGACGTAGCGCGTTAGGAAGATCGGGAAGGTGCCGTAGACAAAATAATTATGGCCGCGGTTGTTCGGGTTGAGGCTGGAATTGGCAGTGTCGAAATAAGCGCTTAGATTCTCCACCGGCTCGATGGCGCTTTCGACCGAACTGAGGAAACGCTCATCGGGGTGCAGGTGCTGGTCTTCGTCCCAGTCCATACCGGTAAAACGGAAATAGGCCCCGATCAGCACGATAAAGATCAGCAGCAGGTCGTAGACCCAGTTCAGCTTCCTGGCCGGGACGACCCTGGCAGTTTCGTTATCAACATTCATAGGCAAATTCGATTGCATGGTTTATTCTTCCGCCGGAACAAAATACATATAGAAATCCTTGTTCTCATATTCGGAATCGTAGATCGACAAGGCCCCTTTAGGATAGATTTCTTTCAGGCGGGTCTGCGCTTCCTCGTCGTCTGGCTTGAACAGGAAAAGCTTGGGGCCGGATACGGGCAGGGTTTCTTCCAATTGCTCCGGCCAGATCGAATAATCTCTGGTCGGCTGACCGGCGTTGATCCCCACCAAACGGTTGTCCACCCAATGCGGATACGCGACCACCCAGGCCTGGTCCGGGCCACCGACCGTTTCGGCGAAGTTCTCGATCACTGCCCCCATTTCGGATGTATTCCAGGCCCCGGCGCTGAAATTTTCAGCGTAGCGTACAAAAGTCAGGTTATAGTTCGCCAGGACGATCAGCATCAGCGTCAACACGCCCATACTCCCCGCCACCGTGCGGCCCAGGCGTCCGGCCAGCATCTCCTTGATGCCGCGCAGCGAACCTTCCAGCGCTAACGCAGCGACCAGGAAAACGATCACCGCCGCTCCCCCGGCGCGGTTTAGGGCCGGGTTCTCGTCCGGGAAAGCCAGCGACAAAATCGAAGGCATCATCAATAATGGGTAAGCGATCAGAAGGAACAGATCGAGCCAGTAGCGGTAGCGCACGTAGCGTGCCAGCAGCAGCACAACGCCCAACACGAAGAAGACGCCCGTGATCAGGTCGACCGCCGGGTAGTTGGGGATGCTCACCACCCAGATGTTGCCACCCGACCAGTTGACCATCGCCTGGGCGTTCCCCAGGTTGCTCAGGAAGATCTTCCAGGCCGGGCCGGGCAAAGGCCGCTCGACCGATCCCAGACGGGAGAAGGCCCGGAAGCCAAACACATCCGGATGCTCGCTCCAATAGCGCGCCAGCGGCAAGAAGATCACCAATGAAACCAGGGCGATGATCGCCAGGCCGACGATGGTCTGACGGCGCACTTCCTTGGATTGGCGGTGCAGCAGGTAAATGCCTACCGCGGCCACCACCGTGAACGGCAAGAAGCGAATCGGGGTATAGCCGTGCAGGCCGATCCCCAGTGCAATCCCCGCCAGGATGAAATCGTTACGGCGGCCGCTGCGCAGCCCACGCACCAGGTAATACAAGGTCGGGGCGACGAAAGTCGGATAAAGGACGAAACGCAGCGCCACACGCGCCAACACGTTGGGCCAGTAAGCCACGCCCATCAGGATCGCGGCCAGGAAACCGACCCATTTGTTGCCAATCTCAGCACCCAATTTGTAAACATAGATCAGCATCAACACCCCGAAGGTAGCGGTGCCAATCTTCATACTGATGAAAGAAATGCCGGTCTTGAAAATTTTGGCCGTCAAGGCGATCAGATAAAACTGCATTGCTTCACGACCGGTGTTGCGCGGAAAATAGATGCGCGTAATGCCCTGCAGCACGTCGTAAACATCCTGGAGTTTTTCGGCATGGTCGCTGACCATTTCAGGAACCACATCGCCCAGGCGATAATAGCGGAAGAAGAGGATCAGCACAATTGCGGCAGCCACCAGCAATGTGCCGCGCGGGATCTGGATATACCAGCTTCGGGCGCTGATGAAAGTCTTGAAACGCTGCCAGCGTTCACCACTGCGACCTTCCGGCTGCCATAGGCCGTAGACGATCAGTGAGAATGCTACCAACCAGATGAAGACGTTCAGTATATTGAACAGATTTCCGCCAAACAGCCAGAAGGCAGTCGCCGAAACCAGCACCCCCAATCCGATGAACACCCAGCGGAAGGTCAGCGGGTCAATGCGTTTCTGCAATACTTCCGGGAGCGGAAAAGCGATCTCACCGCGCCAGTATACGTAAACCACCCAAGCAGCTGCCAGCAGGTAGAGGATGCTGCCTACGAGCGCGTTGCGGTCATCGGGGTTCAACGTGACCTGCGCCAGCCCGCCCACCATGAAGACGATGAAAATCTTCCAGGGTAGCGCCTTGGGAGCTTCATAAGGCTGCACGCGGCCGCGCCCAGCCACACGCACCATCGGCGTGATCTCAACCAGGTCATCTGCCAACGCTTCGAATTCGAGTTCCGGCGCGGGGACAATGGCGGCAGCTTCTGTGAGTGCGACTCCACCAACCTCCCCAAACACCTCCGCGGCTTCCAATTCGGGAATCTCTGGGGCAGGCCCGCGCCAGGGGGTCAGCCGGGCCTTGAGGTAATCGAGTACGCTGGGGCCTTCGATCTCCGGTTCTTCGTAACTGTAGTTATCTGCGGGTTGTTCCGGCGATTGCATTTCCTCTTCACCGGGCTGCGACATACTGGTATCTTCCATAGGCATTAGTATATACCAGGTTCCTAAAAAATTGATGAGATTTCAGGCTTGAGTAGCCCGATAATTCATTACGTAGCAAGTTTTTCAGCCAGCACGATTACGCTTTCTCCCATGCTCAATGGCAGCACGCTCCAGCCCATGACAGCCTGAATGCCGCCCGGCGCACCGAAGATCAGTTTTTGCAGCTTGAGCGGCAGGAAATCCACATAGGGCGGTGCCCAGAAACCATCTGTGAAGACTTTGCGCGGCTGCATCCTGCTGCCTTTGATCAACTTCAACCATTCCGTGGCGGTCTTCATGCTGATATGGGTGGGGTCTTTATAGCCGATCCAATTTTCGCCCAGACGGGCATGCATGGGCGCATCCAGGTTAGGGGTTGCCAATAACAGCAATCCGCCCGGGGCAAGTACGCGCCCCATCTCGGCAATCGCTTTTTCCGGGTGCGGCAGGTGCTCGACGATATGCTTGCAGATCACGATTTGGAAACCGGCATCCGGAAACATGCTCAAATCTTCGGCGGAGAAAGCAGCGATATTTGCTTCGGGCGCCACGCGCCGCGCTTCCTGCAAGGCGTGTTCGTTGATATCGCCGCCATAGACTTCGTAGCGGTCGGTCAGGAAGGTCATCAGATGGCCGAGGCCGCAGCCCACTTCCAGCACGCGCCCGCGCTTTGGGCCGTGCTTACGTGCCAGCAGGGCATAGAAGCGGTTCGACCACCAGTATTGGCTGTACTTCTCAAAGGAAACTTCGGCGTAGGCTTCGGTGTGGAAATAGTTTTCGTCAAATTCGGACATAGTTAGCTGCTTTCTTCTCCGCGCGGGTACCAGATGCGCGCGAGGTTGGTTTGCATCTTCTGGATATAGGCATCCTGTAAATCCACGTCCAGGTAATTTTCCAGTTTGAGGACATAGGCCAAACAATCAGCCAGTTCTTCCCCGATATGTGCTCGGGCAGTTTCCGGCGCGGACTCGCCGCGTTTCAGTTCGCGGATGGCACCCATCACCTCGCCCAACTCGGCAGTCAGGTAAGCTACATTGCGGATGACGTCGGTGTCGAAGGATTTATCCTGATCCAGGGATATATGAAAAGCCTGCAAATTACGCAGGGTCAGGTCTGCTTCCGCCGGTAATTCGGGCATGGCTGTCCTTTCAAATTCAATTTCTATCACAAAGACACTATCAACTGTTTTTTCGATTCCGCGGCTGAGGAAATTACAAAGCAATTTCTCGTCGCCTGCAGCATTTTAGCACTTGAGCGATACAACCGGAACAGAGTTTTTGCTACTCGACTACCTGACTATTAAGCGATCCAACCACCGAACTATTGAACTACGCAACTATCTAACTACCTTTTTCGCGCCGCAAAAAAACTGAACGTCCCATCAGCAATGCGCTTAGGCGAGGTGTAGCGGCGTACATAGCACTCGGTCAGGAACTGGTTCCAACGCGCCGGGATGATAATCCAGCGCCCAAACAGCTTCTGAGCCACCAGCGAAGGCACACCAAAGAAATGGCCAATCTCCAGAGCACGCATCGAGCGGGGTGCGAAATAATGCCACCAATCGATCAACTCGAACCCGGCGGCTTCCAGGCGTTGCTGCCACACTTCGGGCGGGTCAGCATGATAAACCAGCGACATGCGCCGAAACCACTCCCGGTAAGCTGTAGCCAGGCACTTGAGGCCGAGTGTATCGAGCAGTTTGGCACCGCCCAGCTCGGTCAGGTAGCGTTGGTTAGGCACGCAGAACAATAACCAGCCGCCGGGCTTGAGTGTACGCGCTGTATCGACCAGCACAGCGTCGATGCCATCGATGTGTTCTAACACCGAGTTGCTGATCACGCTGGCGAAATAATCATTCGGGAAAGGCTGGGTATCGCCATAAGCCTGCACCAGGGTTTCGTGGCCGCGGTATTGGGCAGCATGGGCATTGGGATCACGCCACGGGTCCAGGCCGATGTCGAGCGGTTGGTCAAAGGTGATCTCGGCAAAATGCCCGTCGCCGCTGCCAATATCCAAGGTGGGATGCTCCAGCCAGAAATCCTGGTAATAGCCGGCCTCCACCGCCCGCAGCATCGAGCGGAAATACGGCAGATCACGCAGGTGTAGCCACAGGAAATCTTTTTCCGGCTGGATGCCGATCTCGGCCAGGGTTTCATTATCGGAGTTGAAAACGAAGCGCGCCTGGATCACCTTGCCGCCCAGAATTTTCGGCAGCCAATGCGCCCCGTCGGCCCACATTTCGTCATAAGGAATCTCGGAGCGGGCGAACCAC
>JAFGRA010000025.1 GCA_016935415.1 Anaerolineales bacterium | reverse complement strand
GTCTCGCACCACAGCACGTCGCCAACCCAGTTGTTCTCGTCGGCGTAGTCGGGGCCCCAACCAAGCGTCCACATGTGCGGCGATTCCTCGTCGGGGGTGGAAGCGGCGGTGGCGTCCAACAGTTCAGCAAACGGCTGTTGTTCGATCACGATGGTCTCAGCGGAGCAGCCCAGGTTCTCTTGCCATTGGCCCTGAGCGAACTCGATCCAGTTCAGGGTATCTTGGCCACTGTAGCCCAAGATGGTGACCTGCGGGAAACCTTCGCAGTTCGGGTAGCCGGCTTCGGCTAACTGAGCGGCTGCGAATTCAGGATCGTACCCTACACCAACTTCGTCGATCGGCGGAGCGCCGAAGATTCCAGGAGGAGCAAAGTGTTTCATGGGCAGGCCCTGGCCTTGGCGGACTTCGTCAACATAGGTCTGGCTGTCGAAGGCGGCGCCGAAGGCGCGGCGGACGTTTACGTTATCGAACGGCGGCTTGGTCATGCGGAAGGCGATGTAGAACACAGCCAGGTCAGCGATCTGCACGGTCTGGTCAGCGAACTCATCCAGGTGAGCTTGCAATTCGACAGACGGAATGCCGGAAGAATCAACTTCACCGTTCAACCACAGTGCATAACCGGTGGCAGTTTCGGGAACCACACTGGTCTCGATAACCTCAAGGTTACCGCCACCCTGCATGTCTGCAGGCATAAGCGGGTTGCGAACGATCTTGCGGCGCACACCGTGCACCCATTCGTCCAGAACGTAGCGGCCGTTGGTCACGATGTAACCAGCTTCGATCCATTGCTCACCATGTTCTTCGATAGCCCACTGCGGGGTGGCAGTCAGCGTCCACATGGGGGTCATGGACAGGAAGTAGCCGGCGGGGAACTCAAGCTCGACAACCAGGGTGTCATCAGCCGGAGCACTCACACCAATCGCCTCCACCAATTCCTCAGGAATGGCGGCGGGGTCTTCGTAGTTGAGGACATCGGAGCAGCCCTTGATAACCGGGGCAACAACGGTGCTGTAGTAGGAACCGATGTTGGGGTCGCAAGCGCGCTTGATACCGTATACGAAGTCATTGGCGGTCACGAAGCGGGGGTTACCTTCTTCGTCAACAACCTGCGTGGTCTCACCACCGGGCACGTGGTACACCCAGGGGATGTCGGTGCGCAGGGTGAAGGTGTAGGTCAAGCCACCATCTGTCACGTCCCAAGAAGTAGCTGTTTCGGGAACAACTTCGCTGGTGACCAGGTCGTAATTGGTCAGGTGCACGAAAAGGTTCTCGATGTAGCTGATGGAGGTAACATCTTCACCAATCTGGGGGTCCAGGGTGGGGATGTCAGAGGTATCAAAGAAATTACCGGTGATGGGAGTATCTTCCATCATCTCTTCTTCAGCCTCTGCCGGGACCTCAACCAAAACCGTCTCGACTACTGTTTCGCCTTCTTTTTCGACGATAACAGTCTCGATGACTGTTTCTGGTTCAGGAGCGGCACAACCGGCCAGAACCATGCTCGCAATGACGACTAACGCAAATGCGATAGACAAACTTTTCTTAAAGTTCATTGTGTTTCTTCTCCTTCGTAGAATGTAAAACCAATTTATATGCTGGTAAGCGTACGTAAAGGATATCTTTCGCCGCAACCACCTCCTTTCAGAAAATCACAACCCATAAAAACTATACCAGGTGACAGGCAACCCAATGTCCGGGGGAAATCTCCCGCCATTCGGGTACCTCTTGTGAGCAAATGTCTTCGGCGATCGGGCACCGGGTATGGAAGCGACAGCCGGATGGCGGGTTGGCAGGGCTGGGGACATCGCCCTTCAACAACATCCGCTGGCGTTTCTTTTCTTTGGACGGATCGGGGATCGGCACAGCCGAAAGCAGTGCCTGGGTGTAAGGATGAAGCGGATTGGTATACAGTTCATCTCGTTCCGCAAGCTCCACAAGCTTACCCAAATACATCACCGCCGTCCGATCAGAGATGTGGCGTACCATGCTGAGGTCGTGGGCGATGAACAAGTAGGTAAGATTCATCTTGTCCTGGAGTTCTTCCAACAGATTAACAACCTGGGCCTGAATAGAAACATCCAAGGCCGAGATCGGTTCATCACAAACAATGAATTCCGGTTCTAGTGCCAGGGCACGGGCCACACCGATACGTTGGCGTTGGCCGCCGGAAAACTCATGGGGATAGCGATTGACGAAATAAGGGTTCAGACCCACCAGGCGCAGCAATTCTTGCACGCGCTCCTTGCGTTCTCTGGCTGTGCCAATGCGGTGCACTTCCAGCGGTTCGGAAATGATGTTCCCAACCGTCATGCGGGGGTTCAGGGAAGCATAAGGGTCTTGGAAAATGATCTGCATATTGCGGCGCATGTGGCGCATTTCATCTGGGCGGGCAGTGGTCAGGTCTTTGCCGCGGAAATAAACTTTCCCAGAAGTAGGCTCATGCAATTGCAAAATGGTGCGCCCGGTCGTAGATTTTCCACAACCGCTCTCACCAACCAGGCCAAGCGTTTCACCTTCTTTAATTTCAAAGGAAATTTGATCTACGGCCTGCACAGCACCCACTTGTCGTTGGACGATAATGCCGCGATTGATGGGGAAATGCTTGGTCAAATTATCAATTTTAATAATGACGCTGTTATCTTGGCTCATCGAAGTTCACCTGTATCTACGTTTACCCAGCAAGCAATCTTTCGTCCAGGGGCGATTTCTTCCAGGGGCGGGTTCATTTCCCGACATTTGTCTTTCACATAGTCGCAGCGGGCTGCAAACGGGCAGCCGGTCGGCAGCGCGATCAGGTCGGGCGGAAGTCCTTCAATCGTGTCCAGCTGGCCCTCGCGGGAACCATCCATGCGCGGCAGTGAACGCAGCAATGCTTTTGTATAAGGATGGCGAGGGTTCTCGTAGAGTTCATCGACCAGGGATTCCTCAACCATGTAACCGGCATACATTACGATCACGCGTTCAGCCAACCCGGCAACCACACCGAGGTCGTGAGTAATCCAGATCAGCGCCATGCCGAGGTGGTCGCGCAGGCGTTTGATCAGATCGACAATCTGGGCCTGGATGGTCACATCCAGGGCAGTGGTCGGCTCATCGGCGATCAACAAAGAGGGGTTACAAGCTAACCCCATGGCAATCATTGCCCGCTGGCGCATCCCTCCGGAAAATTGGTGGGGGTAATCGTCAAGGCGCTGGTGAGCTTCGGGAATACCCACCAGTTGCAGCAATTCGGCAGCGCGCTCTTCGGCTTCTTCGTTACTCAGCCCCAGGTGCAGTTGGAGCGGTTCCTTCAATTGGAAACCAATCGTCAACACCGGATTCAGGGAGGTCATCGGGTCCTGGAAGATCATCGCGACCTGACTGCCGCGAATGCTTTGCATTTCGGAAACAGATAACTTATTCAAGTCTGTATCATGAAATTGGATGTGATCTGCCTGGATGTCTGCGGGTGGCTCGGGGAGAAGCTTCATTACTGAAAGCATTGAAACGCTTTTCCCGCAACCGCTCTCCCCCACAATCCCTAATGATTCCCCTTCGTGAAGCTGGTAGGAAATTCCATTGACGGCATGTACGAGGCCATCATGTGTATCAAAAGTCGTTCTAAGATTCTTAATATCAAGAATTACCTTTTTTTCCAAAGTGTTCTCCTTCGTGCGTACATCTGCCGAAAAAATATCGCCTGCTGGCAGGGCAATTCAAAATTATCACTTAAATATCTATAGGCCTGGAGTTAGGTAGCATAACTCTATTTAAAGATACTGTTAATACTGCGTTAAGGTTCAATATATTCGAATGAATTCCAGCACAACGTCTAATCATCATCTACAAATAACAAAAAGCATTGCTAATCCTTCCTGACCAAATAGGAAAGAATAGAGCAAGGCACATTTATATTGAAAAGTGATGCATTATGCAATTTTCCTAACCAGTACGGTATCGCATTATACAACACTCCCCCCACTTTGTCACCTATTTTTTTAACAAAAATGTGCCTTTATTTTCCGTATTTGGGCATAAAACGCATCATTTCATAATGAATCACAGCTTTACCACTTTGTAAGTTCTGAAACTATGCTGCCATGTTAAAATGAATCATAAGGCGTAACAGCTTCTTTAACAGCTTAACATTTGAACCGCGATGGAAGCTTAGCAGCGCTAAGCCGTGCCATCGGTACTATTTTGGTTGACTTTTGATTTCATCACGCTATACAATGGAACCGACATTGGCTTAGGCTAATCGCCCAAACAGGATTTTCAGTATGACCGGCGCAGACCACGATACAGAAGACACCATCGAAGGCATAGATGCTCTCCGCCAGGAAACATTCCGGGGGAAATCCGAGCCTATCCATTTCGATGACCTGGAAGCCGTGCTGCAAAGATGCAAGCTGAATTTCTTGGAAGTGCTCGATGAGCTGGACAATGGCGTTGCCATCGTCGATGATGATGGTGTGACCATTGCCTGGAACCAGGCCCTGGAACGTATCACCGGATTATCCACACAAGAAGTGCTGGGCACAAAATGGTGGGAAGTCCAATACCTGCTGACCCCGGAAGCAGAACGCAGCCCCAAATTGATCGACCGCCTGAAAGCGCGGGTGGTTGAGGTGCAGGTAAAAGGCAACGGGGAGTGGCTGGACCAGGTCATCGACACAGAATACATCGGCTCCGATGGCATGCGGCGTTTCATCCAAATGAAGAATTTCCAGATCAAGAACGAAAACGGGCGCTTATTGGGCATGGTGGTAAACGACGTGACCGGGCGCAAACTCGCCGAGGTTGCCGAGCAAGCCACCCGGCAGATGTCGGAGGAACGCGCGTTGGTGATCCACGAAGCGTTGGAACGTGAACAGCACCTGCATAAGGTTACGCGCTTCCTGACCAGCCGCCTGGAGATCGATCACGTCTTGCACAACGTGATCCGGCTGGTGGCCGAACTGGTGGATGCCGATCTCGGCGACCTGGGGCTGATTTCCACAGACGGCAAACAACTGGCATACCCCTACATCTATAACGTATCGGCGAAAACAGTCACCGCCAGCCTGACCCTTGTCAAGCCTAAAGATACCGGCATGGCCTGGCAGGTGGTTGAGAGCAAACAGCCCATTCTGGTTCAAAATGCCGAAAAAGACCCGGGAGCTAATCAGGCGATCATTGAAAGAGGTGTACACAGCCTGATCATGGCGCCGATCATGGCCGGTGAAAAATGTCTGGGCGTAATGGGACTTTTCAGCCTGACCAGGGATAAGCAGTTCACCAACCGCGATCTGGCTGTGATCGAATCGGTTGGCCGCCAGGCCGGGATTGCTTTGCAAAATGCGCGCCTGTTCGAAGAGGTGCAGAAACTGGCGATCACCGACCCGCTGACCGGGCTGTTCAACCGCCGCCACTTTTTCGAATTATCCCAACGGGATTACGAGCGCGCCCTGCGCTACAAACGGCCACTCTCGGTGATTATGCTGGACATCGATCATTTCAAAAAGGTCAACGACACTTACGGGCACGCCGCCGGCGATGTCGTCCTGCAGGGCGTAGCCGAACGCTTGAGCACCTCACTGCGCAACACGGACATCATCGGGCGCTATGGCGGAGAAGAATTTGTGATCTTGATGCCGGAAACCGATGGTACAAATGCCAGTCTTGTAGCCGAGCGCTTGCGCCTGATCACCGAGCACACGCCCACCCCAACTGCGGCCGGGCCGGTGATGATCTGCATCAGCCTGGGCGTCGCCAGTTTCGATTACGCCACGCCCAATTCTTTCGACGAACTGCTGCTCCAGGCCGACAAGGCGCTCTACGCTGCCAAGCGCGCCGGGCGCAACCAGGTCAAGACCTGGAAGGAAGTGGCCGCCGAGGATTCCTCCCCGATTTGATCTGTCACGCAAGAGTTTAAACAAAAAGCCGCGCGTTCGCGAACGCGCGGCTTTATTTTTGAGTTTAGGCTTATTCACCGACCAGGAACTTAATGGCTGCTTGCCACTGCACATCGAACGGCTCCTGGCGCAGACCCCAATCTCCCAATGGGACTTCCATGTCCGGGGTCACGCCGACGCCTTCCAAAGAAGAGCCATCGTTGAGCAGCAAGGTGGAGATCGCCAGGCGAATGAGCGTACCGTCGGCCAGATTGAAGCTGACGATGCCTTCGGTGTTCCCGGCGGAAGGCATACCAATGATGGTTGCACGCCCCAATTCTTTCATTGCCGCCGGGAAGTAGTCCGCCGCGCTGTGGCTGTTGCCATCCGTTAACACCACAACCGGTGTAGTTTCATTCCACTTGACCGGGCCGCGGATGCGGTAGACCGTGCGCGAGCTATCCTCCCGCAGCGCCCCGGTGGTACCTACCGTGCCCTGGGTAAAGATAGCGATCGATTGGTCGGAGTTGCCGCCGGGATTATGGCGCACATCCAGGATCAGGCCATCCAGCGGCTGGTCGGCTTCCAATTCCCGCAGTGCCTCCTGAATATTGGCTGCTGCATTACCATCGAAATCCGGGATGCGGATGTAGCCGATATACGGGTCGTCACTGACTTCACCATACAGCCAGCCGCCGCAACCGCCATACACGCCTAAAGTCAGCGTGAAATCTTGTGGCTCGCTGTTCGCGCCTTGCTGGATGGTGAGGGTGACTTCATCACCGCCGTTACCAAACCGGGCCGGGTAATAATCGTCGCGCGTCCAGCCTTCGGCGCCTTTCTCGACCGGTTCACCATCGATTGCCAGGATCACGTCTCCGCGCTGCAAACCGGCTTCGGCTGCCGCACCAAAATCACACACTTCCCAGACGAGCAGTTGTTCATCCTCTTTGGCAGGCCAGACGATCAGGCCAGTACCAGGGCGCGCTTCGGCCCCGGCGGCAGTATCCACACCAAACTCGGCATCCATATTCTCGGGGGGCACGAAACGGCTGTGATTGTCTTTCAATTCGGCGATCAAATCACTCATCAAAGCCCAATGCTCTTCCTGGGTTTCTACAGCCTCGAACTTGGGCAGGTATTCCGCATAGACGGCATCCCAATCGATCCCATTGAAATTATCGCGCACGTAATTGGCCCGCACGATATTCCAGGCCTGGTCGAAAATACCCACGTAATCGTCCGCCGCGATGATGGCATCCTCAGAAACCGGCGTCGGGGGCACCAGCGTGACCAGGTTGGTCAGGGCCTGGGCGGTCGCCAGCGGCCCGGTCAGCACCTGGGTTTTGGTCGGTTTCATCGTGCGCGTGGGTTCAGGGGGAACTTCAGTTGGTTCAGGCGGGTTGGTCGGCTCAGGCACTTGCGTGTCGGTGGGGACCGCTCCGGTTTCCGCCGAGCTGGGAGCGGCACAGGCAGACAAGATCAAAGCAAGCAAAATTAAAAGGGAAAAGATCTGGCGTTTCATGGTTTCTCTCCTGCTAAGATGTTAGGTGAATCAATGATAGCAATAAAGATCGAGTCATTATATCCCATAAACTTTAATAGAAGATAAGCGCAGCAAGCGGAAAAAACACAAATGAAAATTCGATTAATCAATCGAACCTATCCGCATCAAGATGATACAATCCAGCCATGCGATTTAGCAGAATCCTCTTAATCCTCGCCGGGCTGGCGCTCTTGGCCGTGCTCGTTTACCAGATCCCCGTCGTGCAAGACCGCTTATTGTGGCGCATAGAACTGGCACGCGCTTACCTGGGCGGCGT
>JAFGRA010000196.1 GCA_016935415.1 Anaerolineales bacterium | reverse complement strand
GGGAAGCCTTGGCGATCATCTCGGTCGGCCAACCGTAGGTCATTTCCCTCATGTCCAGTTCCAGTAATGCCACGCGTGTGATCGCCCGGAAGGGGCTGAGATCGGTGATTGGCAGGCAATAGAGGACGCGGAACAGAAGGGCCGAGAGCCAGTTGCCGAAGCGCTGGTGCCAGGGCATTGCCCCAGGGGCGATCTCCCCGGCCAGGCGGGAACCGAGCACCATGTCTGCTTCGGCGGATAGGATCGGAACCAACAGCTTCTCTATCTGAGTAGGATCGTCAGCGCCGTCGGCGTCCAGGAAAATGACCACATTACTTGAGGATGCGGCCACACCTGTGGCACAGGCGCGGCCGTAACCACGCTGTTTTTCTGTCATGACGCGCGCCCCGGCTTGCCGGGCGATGGCAACGGTGTCGTCTGTCGAGCCGCCATCAACGACAATGACTTCAGCTACGCTGGTGGAGGGGATGGCAGCTAATACCGCCCCGATGCTGGCGGCTTCATTCAGCGCGGGAATAACCACGCTCACAGTGAGAGTTCGTTTTATTTCTGACATAATTGCTCAGGTATTGATTTTATCAGACCGGGGGAGATCGGCATAGCGGCATCCGAATTGGAATACGGATTAATAAAAATTAATCTATCGGGTGAGGGACCATAATTAATTGCTATAATGGGGGCGGTTTTTTCCCATTTTGCATAAGGAGGTCAGAACGATGCACAAAAGAATTTTCTTGCTTTCATTGGGTGTGGTGCTTTTACTGATGGCGTGTAACCTGTCTACCGGTGGGCAGTCCACACCGATTGCGGAATTCCCAACGCCGCAGCCGGAAACGCAGACCGCGATCGCCGCACCGCCAGAGGAGGAAGCGCAACCCACGTCAACACCCCAGCCGGAGTTGGACTTGACGCCGACCGGGCCAACCAAGGAACCCAGCCCAGAATCCGGCGAGTTGCTCTATCAGACTGGTTTCACCGATCTGGTGGAAATCGCAAACGATTGGCTGGTGTTCCCCTGGTGGAAGTCCAGCGTTACCACCGAGGCCGGTGCCGATTTCAAACCGCGCACCAACGAGATTCCCTATGAGATCAAGAATAATGCCTTGCACGTCGAGGTGCCCAAATTCTGGACGAATGTGGCCTTGATCCACACAACTGATGATATATACGGCGATGTTGCATTGCTATTGAATACGCGCTTGGTGCACGATCCCCGGCCAACCTACGTGAGTGCGATTTGCCGCTATACCGAGGTGGGCTGGTACGAGTTCTACATCAATTACGAGGGAGAGTGGGGGATTATGCGGGTGGATGTGACCACTGATTCCTATGAAAACGCGGTCGAGTTGGTGAACGGCGAATCGGATGCGATAATCACCGGCGACTTGAAAGCGGAGAACCAGTTGCTTGCTACCTGCCAGGGTGACACATTGGCCATGACGGTCAACGAGCAATTCCTGGGGCAGGCCGAGGACGATACCTATGCAGCAGGCTGGTTTGGGGTGGGCGTCGCCACCGGTGCCAACGGCAACTCGCGCATGGAATTCGATAACCTGGAAGTGCGCGTGCCCTAAGTACGGATCATTGACAAAATAAAGTGATAGACAAGCAGTCGAGTTTTCTAAAAAACTCGACTGCTTGCTTAAATGCGGCATTGTATGAAACCTATGATGCGAATTTACAATAGATTTGTATGATTGGGAGATATGCTTGCTGGCTATAATGGAATTGGTTTTGCTTCCTTTTAGTGACGGAGGTCATCAATGTTTAAAAGAGTCCTTATGCTTTCACTCGCTGTCATTTTATTATTGGGTGCCTGCACCTTGCCTGAAGATGAACAGCCCACCCCCACCATGATGTCTTTCCCCTCTCCGCTACCGCCAACCGCCACAGAGACAGCCGTGGTAGCTGCACCTACGGCAACCAATCCGCCTGTGGATGAGGTGCTGCCTACGTTCACCCCGCCGCCGATGTTCACAGTCACGCCGACTTCCGCAGAACCGACCGAAGAACCCGGCCCGCCTTCGGGCACGCTGCTGTATGAGACCCGATTTACTGATCTGGCCGAAATCCAGGCATACTGGAAAATCTTTGCCTGGTGGCAAGCAGGCATCACGGCCTATGCCGAGCCGGGGTTCAACCCTAGAATCAAAGAGATCCCCTACGAGATCAAGAATAATGCACTGCACGTTGAATTGCTGAAATACTGGACGGACCTGGCGATAGTCTATCCGACCGGGGAAACCTATCCTGATCTGGAAGTCAGGCTGGATACGCGCCTGGTATACGACCCCAAGCCGACCTACGTGAGCGCAATCTGCCGCTATGCAGAGGCCGGTTGGTATGAGTTCTATGTTAGCACTAAGGGGGAGTGGGCGATCTGGCGAGTGGATGTGACGTCTGGGGCATACAACCGGGTGACGAACTTATTGAGTGGGAAGTCGAATGCGATTGTGACCGATGATCCCAAAGCAGAAAATCACCTGGTCGCCACCTGCGCTGACGAAACGCTCTCGTTTTCGGTCAACGGGCGCTACCTGGGGCAGGTCGTCGACGATACCTATCCGCGAGGCTATTTCGGGGTCGGATTGGCTACCAGAGAAAATGGAAATTCTCGCATGGAGTACGATCGTTTGAGGGTATTTGTGCCATAAGAATATTTCGGGCGGGCCTTGTGCCCGCCCTTAGAAAAACTGGGAACGTTGTGGTAGTTGTTCATTTATAAACCGTAAAAGCGAAAGCGCCCTGCTGCGATGCAGGGCGCTTTTGGGTTGTCTTTAGCGGCGGCGACGGCGTTTCTTCTTGCTCTTCTTGGAAGTGCTCTTGGCTGCGCCGTTACCGGATTGACCGGACTGTACGGTCGTGGCCCCGGCCCGCACCGAAGTGAACATGCGGTTGACCACGCTCTGGCGCATGTCCTTGAACAATTGCTGGAACATCTCGAAAGCTTTGGTCTTGTACTGCACCAACGGGTCGCGCTGGGCATAAGCTTCCAGGCCGATGGAGACACGTAGCGCTTCCATCTGGGTGAGGTAGTCGATCCACAGATCGGAGATCACACGCAGGATCAGGTCGCGGTAGACCTCGGT
Organism: Anaerolineales bacterium; assembly: GCA_016935415.1. Lineage (GTDB taxonomy): Bacteria > Chloroflexota > Anaerolineae > Anaerolineales > UBA11579 > JAFGRA01. Next base: position 13,203 of record JAFGRA010000196.1, on the reverse strand, counting down.
CAGGGTCTGGCGGCCAAGCTCGATCATGGCGGCGCGCTGCTGTTCGCCGGGCAGTGTGCCCAATGGCTTTCCGTCCAGCGTTTTGACCGTTTCCTTGCCGAGCACGCGCTTGAGGTTGTTGCGCGTCATGCGGTTGAGTTCATCGTAATTCTTCTCGGCGATCAGCGCCCATTCCTGGATGCCGATGGCCTGCTGCATGGCAACCCGCGCCCCTTCCAGGTGTTTGAGGACGCGCTCCGAAATCTCTTCGGAAGGAATTTCTTCCAGGAATTCAGCGGCGTAATACACGTAGGTGAACAAGACCGTGCGCTGCTGCATACGTTGGTGGGTCTTCTTGTCGAAGGTGGTGACCGTGCCGTGCGGCATGTTCATCAGGATAGACAATAGATGTCCCTCGTGCACCTGGCTTTCGATCTTATTCAGTTGGCCTTTTACTTCAGTGGCGATCATGCCGTCGCGCTGCTCGCCAACCAGGCGTTCCTGGCGGCGGGTGTAGATATCTTCGATGGCTTTCAGCACCATCGTCGCCATATTTTCCCATTCCTTGTCGGCCAGTTCGGTAGGCGTCAGGTCGAGGGAAATGCCCATGCGGCGCTCGATCGAGCCAATCAGACGGATCATGGCTTGCTTGGTGAGGTAGTCTTCCAATTGTTCGCCGACGATGGCGCGCGCTTCATCCTCGTCGTCCAGCAGCAGGCGCTGCTGGTTGTTGGAGAGGTTCAGCGGCAGGCCCAGTGTTTCGGCTAATTGGTTGGCGACATCGCGCGGGGCGCGGTTCTGGTAGTCTTCTTCCAGGTATAACCCCTGGAAGAAGGTATCCAGGGTGTCGTATTTGTCCGTAATGCGGCCGTCGAGCGCAAATTCGGTGTTGTCCAGGATGGCGTTCACGGCACGCAGGAAGTGCTCTTGCTCCCCAAGCAGGGAATGCTCGGCCATGTCCACCAACACATCAAAAGCCTGGTCTTTATCGGTAATATTTTGCGCCTTGATGTGATCGAGCAGCAGTTGGGTGGTGAAGGATGGATAGAAAACCGTGCCGATCGAGAACGAGGGCTGGATCTGGTTGAGCCAGGAGAGCAAGCGCCAGGGGCCGTCTTCGTCTTCCAGGGCTTGCGGGACGCGCTCGCCGATCTCCTCTTCCAGCATCTCGCGCACGTTTTCACTGAGGTCTTTCTTGGTGAAGATGATGTCGCGCTGGGCATAGATTTTCTTGCGCTGGTCGTTGAGTACATCGTCGTAATCGAGCAGGTGCTTGCGGGTGTCGAAGTTGGCGCCCTCGACGCGCGTCTGTGATTGTTCGATCACACGGCTGACGATGCCGTGTTCGAGCGGCAGGGCATCATCCAGGCCCATGCGCTGCATCATGTTATCGACCTGCTGGCCGCCAAACAGGCGCATGAGGTCGTCTTCCATGGAGAGGAAGAAGCGCGAGGAGCCGGGATCGCCCAGGCGGGCGGCACGGCCGCGTAGCTGGTTGTCGATACGGCGGGCTTCATGGCGCTCGGAGCCGATCACGTGCAGGCCGCCAAGCTGCTTGACGATCACCATGTCATCCATAGCCTGGATGAAAGTATTGATCTGATCCTGGAAGATACCGAATTCTTCGGGGTCCATGTTTTGCAAGACCTGTTTCTTTTCTTCCAGCGACATATCGTAGTAATTCTTGACGCCCGAGCGGCGCAGGATGCGGTTGACGTCGGCGATGACTTCTTCGGGAACCTCCCCGCCCAGCTTGATGTCGACCCCACGCCCGGCCATATTGGTGGCGATGGTGACCGCGCCAGGCCGACCGGCCCCGGCAATCAGTTTACTCTCTTCGGTATGCTTGCGGGCGTTCAAGACCTGGTGGGGAACACCACCTTTGAGCACATTGACCAACGCATCGGCGCGGTCGAAGGGTATGCCGAAGATGTCGAGCAGCCTGTCGACGTTGTCTGCATTTTCAGGGCTGTACTGCACTTCCAGGTCGCGCGCCAATTGGCGCATCTGGTTGACGTCGATCTTTTCCAGCGGTTCGTTGAGAAACGACAGCGCCATCACCACGCGTCCATCGGGGATACGGTCATTGGCTTTGAACCAGGCATCGCGCAGGAGCAACACCTGCGCCAGCCGGCGCACCGGTTCGGCGCGCAGGCGGTTGGACAGCCGGTCGGAGCTTTCAACGGAAGTAGTCCCGACCAGGATCGGACGGCCGAGCAGGTGGTATTGGATGATCTCCTGCACGATGGCGCGCAGCTTGGCTTCCACCGTGCGATAAACGACGTCGGGGTAATCCTTGCGGGCCCAAAAGACCGGCGTGTTGTTGGAATCATCGTCGTTGGCGTAGTAGGTATATTTGTAATTGTATTCGTCGGTGTCCTGCAATGCTTGCAAGCGCGTATCCGGTCGGTTCGCCATGTAATCGACGTAAGGCGGAATGGCAATCACTTCGAGTTCATAGATCGTGCTGAACTCCTCGGCTTCGGTCAGGGCGGTACCGGTCATGCCGGAAAGTTTTTCGTATAGACGGTAATAATTCTGGATGGTGACCGTGGCGTACGTGACGTTCTCACTCTGCACGCGCACGTTCTCTTTGGCTTCCACGGCCTGGTGTAAACCATTCGACCAACGGCGACCGGGCATCAAGCGCCCGGTGCCCTCATCGATGATGATGACCTGGCCGCCTTGTACGAGGTATTCCTTGTTGCGGCGGTACAGATATTGGGCGCGCAGGGCCTGCTCAAGGAAACCCATCAGACGAGCCTGTTCGGGAGTGATGTCTTCGGGGCGGTCGGGGTCACGCAGCGGCACACCGAGCAAACTCTCGACGTGGGCCTCACCGATCTCGGTCAGGATCACGTTTTGGTCTTTTTCATTGACTTCGTAATCTTCTGGCTTGAGGCGTTTGACCACGTCGGCCATTTTTATGTAAGTTTCAGTGTCATCATGCGAGGGGCCGGAGATGATCAACGGGGTGCGGGCTTCATCGATCAGTACGTTGTCGACCTCGTCGATGATAGCGTAGTTATGGCCGCGCTGCACGCGTGCGTTCAGGCTGCGGCCCATGTTGTCGCGCAGGTAATCGAAGCCGAATTCGTTGTTGGTGCCGTAGGTGATATCAGCCGCGTAGGCTTCTTTGCGGAGCACCATTTCCAATTGGTGTTGGTCTTCGTGGGGCGACTCTTTGGAAAGGTCGACCATAAAAGCTTTCTTGCCGTGTTCGGTGCGGGAAGCCATTTGCAGCACGCCCACACTCATGCCCAGGAATCCGTAGATCGGCGTCATCCAGCGGGCGTCACGCCGGGCGAGGTAGTCGTTGACGGTGACGAGGTGTACGCCGCGCTCGGTCAGGGCGTTGAGGTAGACGGCCAGGGTAGCGGTGAGCGTCTTGCCCTCACCGGTACGCATTTCGGCGATCTTGCCTTCGTGCATGACCATACCACCGATGAGCTGGGTATCGTGGTGGCGCATACCCAGTTGGCGCTTGCTGGTTTCGCGCACCACCGCGAAAGCTTCGTGCAGCAGGTCGTCGAGGGTTTCGCCGTCGGCCAGGCGCTGCTTGAACTCGGCGGTTTTGGCGGCCAGAGCGTCATCCGAAAGCGCTTCGAACTCGGCTTCTAGGCTGTTAATGATGTTGACACGTTCGGTATAGGCTTCGACGGCTTTCTGGTTGGGGTCGCCCCCAAAGATCTGGACAATTTTCTTTAACATAAAGGTTCTTCTTTATAATATGGGCTAATTTTTTACTCCGCGATTATAGCATATGGGGGTAACTGTGGCTATTAGCGTTATGTTAATCTAAAGCGGAGTGGATGACTACGGATAATCAAAATGATCACAATATCCTTTCAAGGATTTAGTCGAAAAACTCTTATGCTAATCCAAAGTGGACTATAATAATCTCAACGATAGAGACGGCAGTTCATTCTTGGGTTTATTATAGAAAGGGAATGAATAATCAGGAGGGGTTAAGTTATGCAAACCGAAAAACGGACGATGGCACCATGGGTTTTCTATACGCTTGTATCCACAATTACGAGTGCAGTGTTTGGATTGATAGGTTTGCTGGGATTATTGTTAGCTGGTATCTTGAGTGTGTTAGCAGCAATGATTTTGGCAATAATGTATCTCTTTTTAGGAATAATAATCGGTTTGGGGATTGGCGCTTTTGCAAAACGATTGACCAAGGAAATGAAAGTGAAAGGGTTTGGATTGTTTCAGGGCCGTCTCGCAGGTCTTTTTGTAGGGGGTATGGTAGGGGGTGAAATTGCAAACTGTATCGGTGCAGTCTTGGGCGCATTGGCTTTCTATTTCCTGGGGCGTTGGATGGGACCAAAAGTAAGTTGTGCCGTCGCAAATTGGATTGAGCGAAGCTATATTGTGCCGGAAGTCCAACCGGATCGGGTTGTTTCTAAAGGGACAGGTGTTTTCCCGAGCGTTTTCTTTTTAATGCTTCCATTCTTTTTCCTGTTTGTAGAATATATGGTTAGCTACTTTCAGATTGAAGCAGATTTCATGCCAGAATATTTAACCGTGGGGCGAGTCATTGCCATTTTGATTTCTGCATTGGTGCTGGGTTTGCCCTGGCTGCTAAAATTTAAGGCCAGGCGGGACATACAATCAGATAAACTGCATCCGATCGATTTCCCGTTCTTTGGTGTGGTTTTATCCATTATTCCATCGTTCTACGGATTTATTCTGTTTTTCTTTGGTGCATCGATGCTTGAATATATTCCTTATGCGGCGGTATCCGTAATTGCGGGGATTATCTGGTTAGTGTATGAAAGCAGAAATAGAACAGAGGAATTTCCGCAAGCAGAATCCGAAGAAGACCACGACGATCAGAATAATATTGGGGTGTGACTGCGATAATTAATTCCCTATGTAAGGTATAATCCACACTACAAACTATTCAAGCTGGCGATGGAGTTCGCCCTTAACTGCCCATTGGCTGATGACTCCTACCAAATCTTTTGGATCGGGAGTCGTGCAATGGGTGAAATTTTAATGATTGGCTTGGGGGGCTTTATTGGCGCAATCTTGCGCTACCAGATCAGCGGTTACGTGCAAGAATTTTCAAAGTCAGATGTTTTCCCTTATGGTACTTTAGCCGTGAACGTGTTGGGAAGTTTCGTGATCGGCATTTTGTTTTACTTCATTGAAAGCCGGGGCACGCTGGACCCGCAGGCGCGGGCTTTTGTGCTCGTCGGTGTTCTGGGCGCATTCACCACTTTCTCGACCTTCAGCATCGAAACCCTCAACTATCTCCTGAGTGGTGAAATCCAGTGGGCGATCTTCAACTTGGCGGCGAATTGTTTTCTAGGGTTATTGGCAGCGTGGACGGGCAGAATGCTGCCAGTGCTGTTGTGGAGGTAAATTCAATGGAATTGCTTCAAGAAGGTTACTTGTTGCGTATCTTCATTGGGGAGAGTGACAAAAAGGATGGTAAGCTGCTTTATGAGTGGTTGGTGCTCCAGGCGAAAGCGATGGAACTGGCTGGGACAACGGTATTGCGAGGGGTGATGGGCTTTGGCCCTACCAGCCGGATACACACGTCCAAGATATTGCGCTTATCGCAGGATTTACCGATCATCGTGGAGGTGGTGGATACACGCGACCGCTTGGAAAAGTATCTTGAGGCCATCGATGCGGTGATAGAAGGAGGGATGGCTACCTTGGAAAAAGCGCAGGTGCGGTTCTACCGGAAGAAAGTCTGAATAATGTGTATACTGCTTGCGACGTCAAATCCGCTATCTTAAAATCTCGAATTTTTTAAGCAAGGATTCTTTATCGGTTTGGGGTGCCAATGCTATAATTGACCTCTAACTTATTATTGGTGTTCTACTCTCCACTCAACAATACAGCGAGCTAATAGAAAATAGTTTATGTCCTTCGTACACTTGCACGTACACTCCGAATATTCTTTGTTGGACGGATACAGCAACATCACCCGCATGGTGCAGCGCGCCAAGGAAATGGGCATGCCTGCCCTGGCGCTCACCGATCATGGCACGATGTTTGGGGTGATCGATTTCTTCAATGCCGCCAAACGCGAGGGTATTAAGCCGATCATTGGGGTAGAAGCCTACATGGCAGCGCGCGGCATGACAGACCGCGATGCACAGTACGACAAGCGCTCTTCCCATTTGCTGCTGCTGGCCGAAAACCAGACCGGCTACCAGAACCTGCTCAAAATCGCCTCCGCTTCCCAGTTGGAAGGCTACTATTACCGGCCGCGCATCGACCATGAATTCCTGGCAGCACATTCTGAGGGCCTGATCACCACCACGGGTTGCCTTTCCGGCGAGGTTCCGCGCGCTATCGTGCAGGATAATCTGGCCGAAGCGGAGCGCAAGCTCGATTGGTATTACGAAGTCTTCGGCCCGGATAATTTCTTCATTGAACTGCAAGGGCACGATATCCCCGAACTGCGCAAGGCAAACAAGGGGCTGTTCGATTTTGGGAAGCGTTACAACAGCAAATTCATTGTTACCAACGACGTGCACTACATTGAACGTGAAGATGCGCGCTACCAGGACATCTTGCTGTGTGTGCAGACCGGCAGCTTGTTAAGTGATCCCAAACGCATGCGCATGGACAAAGATTCCTTTTATATGCGCTCGCCGGAAGAGATGGCAGCCTTGTTCCCGCAGGTGCCGGAGGCGGTCAGTAATACCTTGATGATCGCCGAGCGTTGCGAGGTTGACCTGACGCCGACCGGCTATCATCTGCCGGAGTTTGACGTGCCGGAAGGACATACCGCTCAGACTTACCTGCGTGAATTATGCGACCAGGGGTTGAGAGCACGCTGCGGCCGTGCATTCGATGACCCGGTGTATCTCGAACGCCTCGAATACGAATTGGGCATCATCCATGAGATGGGCTTCGACGCCTACTTCTTGATTGTGTGGGATTTGTGCCGCCATGCCCAGGATTTGGGCATCTGGTATAACGCCCGTGGTTCGGCGGCCGGTTCGCTGGTGGCCTACACCCTGGAAATCACAATGGTCGATCCCATCGAGCATCAACTGATCTTCGAACGTTTCCTGAATCCCGGGCGCGTATCGATGCCCGATATCGACTTGGATTTTCAGGACGATCTGCGTTACAAGCTGATGGAATATTGCGCCCAGAAATATGGCGATGATAAAGTGGCCGCCATCATTACCTTTGGCAAGCTCAAGGCACGCGCCGCCGTACGCGATGTGGGGCGGGTACTCGATATCCCCTTGAACGAAGTCGACCGGGTGGCCAAGCTGATCCCCAATATTCCCGGCAAACCGGTTTCGATTGCCGAAGCGTTGGAACAAATCCCCGAACTGAAGCAGGAATACGACAGCCGCTCCTACATCCGGGAGTTGATCGACACCGCCCAGAAGATGGAAAACGTGACCCGCAATGCTGGGACACACGCTGCCGGGGTCGTGGTGACTGACAAACCGGTGGTCGAGTACGTGCCTTTGCACCGCCCGACCGGTAATTCCGAAGATACACCGGTCAAGACGGTGACGCAGTTCGATATGGGCACGGTGGATGCTTTGGGCTTGCTCAAAGTTGATTTCTTGGGCCTTTCCACGCTGACGATCATGGCGCGGGCCTGCCAGTACATCAAGGATCGCCACGGCGTCGATCTGGGACTGCACAATATTCCCATCGACGACCCGGAAACGTTCGCTTTGCTGGGACGCGGCGAAACGGCGGGTGTGTTCCAATTGGAAGGGACCGGCATGACGCGCTGGGTGATGGAGATGAAGCCTGAAAACCTGGCGCACGTGATCGCCATGGTAGCGCTTTATCGCCCCGGCCCGATGGACTTCATCCCTGATTATATTGCACGTATGCAGGGCAAGGCCGAAGTTACCTACCGCCACGAAATGCTGGAACCGATTCTGAAAGAGACCTACGGCATCACCGTGTACCAGGAGCAGATTATGTACACGGCCATGAACCTGGGTGGATACACCGCTTCGGAAGCAGACTTCCTGCGTAAGACGGTCGCCAAGAAGAAAGAAAAAGAGCTGCTCGAACAGCGCCAGAAGTTCGTGACTGGAGCGATGGAACGCGGCATCCCTGAAGAAACTGCCAACGAGATTTTCAACGATTGGGAAGCATTTGCCCGCTACGGCTTCCCGAAAGGCCACGCCGCCGATTACGCAGTGATCGCCGTACAGACCGCCTACTTGAAGACCAAATACACGGTCGAGTATATGACCGCCTTGCTTTCGGTCTACGAGAACGATTCGGACAAGGTGGCGGCGTACGTGAACGACTGTAACAAGATGGGCATTGAAGTGCTGCCGCCCAACATCAATTACAGTGAATGGGATTTCTCGATTGAAGACCAGGAAGACGGCCGGGCGGCAATCCGTTTCAGCCTGGGGGCGGTCAAGAATGTTGGCCGCGGCCCGGTCGATGCCCTGATGGCAGCCCGCAGCGAGGGTGGGGAGTTTGAAGATTTGATCGATTTCGCCCACCGCGTCGACTTGCGCCAGGTCGGGAAACGTGCCCTGGAATCGATGATCCGGGTCGGCGCACTGGATACGTTGGGGCCGCGCCAGGCCTTGTTAGAGATCATGGATCGATTGATCTCAATCAGTTCGTCGCATTACCAGGCCAAGGAATCTGGGCAGATGAGCTTCTTTGGAGAGAGCACCGGCATCGTCGAGGAAATCACGCTGCCGGAAATTGATTCTGAGTCGCAGTTCGCGCGTCGTGAAGCGTTGAACTGGGAGCGGGAATTGATCGGCATCTACATTTCCGACCACCCACTTGGTCCGCTGATGCCCACCCTGAAAAAGATTATCACGCATTCATCTGGCGATCTGTCCCTGGCGGAGAACCAGCAGAACGTGCGTGTGGCCGGATTGGTAACGCGTATCCGCTACCACCGCACCAAGAACGGCAAAGAGATGGCCTTTGTCGGTATCGAAGATACGCAGGGCCTGATGGACTTGGTGATCTTCCCCCGTACCTGGGAGCAGGTGCGGGAAATAATTGAATACGACAAGGTGGTTGTGGTCGAAGGTAAAGTCGATCTGGCGAAAGGCGATCCCAATATCCTGGTTGACAATATCAGGCAGCAAATTGCGTTGGTGGAGTCAGTGGAAGAGATCGAAGAAAGAAAATCGCAAGTTCAAGTCCAGGCAGCCAGCCCACCGCAGCAGACGAACGAAATTGCTCCGCAAATCTTAAGCGATGCCAAGCATCGCCACGATACACCGCACTCACCTGCGCAAAAAGCGCCACCGCCAGCGCAGACTGCACCGCAAGCCGCTCCCCAACCGGAGCAAACCCTTGAGCCAATATCTGAATCGCAGGCTAAAGCGCCCCAGGTTGCCGAGCAGCGCAAACCGTACACACCCAATGTGGACGTGCCACCGCCCCCGGACGATTACCCCGATGATTGGGATACCTGGGGCATGGATGACGCTGATTACGAAGGTGATGTGGTGCTGCCGGATGATCTCCCGCCGGTCAAACGCCAAACCAACGGCACTGTCAAAGAAAAGGTGCTTGCCAGCAGCCAGCCGCAAACCCAGCAAGCGGTTGAACCCGAAAAGACCGACCCTGAACCCAAAGCTGCCGAACCTGTCCAAGAAGTGAAGTTGCCGGTAGAAGCGGTGCCGGTTGTGCCCGTCGTTCAATCGGGAGAAGATAAATTGAAAGACCTGCCGGGGCTGACGATGAAATTGAATGCCCAGCAAGAAGCAGAACAGCCCCAAAAGCCCCCGGCCGAAGCGCAAATGCTGCGCATCGTCCTGCGCTCTACAAAGGACCAGGCGCGTGATATGCTGCACATCCGGCGCATCCACGGCAAGGTGATCAGCTATCCGGGCAACGACCGCTTTTCCTTCTACATCATCGAAGGCAACAAGGGCTACCTGATGGAGTTCCCGAACGATACCACCGGAATTTCAGAAGAACTTAAGAACCACCTGTGCGAGATTGTGGGCGTCGAGAACGTGCGCGTCGAACCGATCACGTACCAGTGATGGGGTCCAAGAAACTGTAAATCGGAATCCCTCATGATGGTGAGGGATTTTTTTGTCTCTATGATCGTCATAAGTTTGGGGTTTTATATCGGTTTTCGTTGATATAATAACCGGACTTGATTTGTCCGAAATTTGATCTCGGATGTTTTGAGGGGTGATGAACTATGATTTTATGATAATTATTTATGTGAAGGAGCATTTGATGAGGAAATTGATTGTTGCTGAATTTGTATCGTTGGATGGGGTCATGGAAAACCCGGTTTGGTCCCTCCCGTATTGGGATGACGAGATTGCTGCCTTTAAGGGAGAAGAAACGTCCAGCAGTGATGCACTCTTATTGGGGCGCAAAACGTACGAAGGCTTTGCAGCCGCCTGGCCCGGCCGTACAAATGAGGATGATGAAGGCGCAGAGTACATGAACAGTGTCCGTAAATATGTGGTGACCTCCACGCTGGATAACCTGAGTTGGAATAATTCTCACGTTATCAAAGGCGATATCGCCACCGAGATTGCCAGGCTCAAAGCGAAAGATGGCGGCAATCTGCTGGTCAATGGCAGCGCCATGTTGGTGAATTACCTGTTGGATCATGACCTGGTAGATGTTTACCGGCTGTTGGTCTATCCGGTTGTGTTAGGGGTGGGGCTGCGTTTGTTTACAGAAGGCAACCAGGCGAAACTGGAATTGATAGAGAATAAATCTTTCGAGTCTGGAGCGGTGGCATTGATTTACCAACCGGCACGCGCTTGATCAGTTTGTGCTTTTAAAGGAGAATCCAATCAGGCTTGATAACAAGCTGTTAAAGCTGTCGTGGGGCAGGTGTGATCAAAAGTTGAAGATTCATAGCTTAACTTTTTGAATTTTGTCTCTGGTTAGATTGTGTTTCAATAAGTTAGGTTGCAGGCGGCTTCAGCCGCCGAGGAGAACAAACCCCTTCCCGACTGCTACGCACCCACCCTTCCCCTTGAAAAGGGGCAGGGAACGTAGCGTGCAAGGAAATAGGAACATCACAATATTCCTATGTTCTCTTTTCTTCAACTTTTGATCGCTCCCTAGTGGGGAGTGGGGCAGGACCAGTTTCAACTTTAAAATTCTCTGTTACAATTAATGTTCAGCATGCTGAGCATTTTTTAATTATCAATCTTAGCGAAAAGTGAGACAGAAAATGGCAAAACTACGAAGAATAGGTGTGATGACTTCCGGGGGCGACTCCCCAGGAATGAATCCTTGTGTACGTGCGGTGGTCAGGACGGCATTGTCCCACGACGTTGAAGTTTACGGTATCCGGGAAGGATATGCTGGCATGATCCGGGGTGAGATCATCCCGATGAATGCCCGCGACGTCAGCGGTATTATCCAACAGGGGGGGACGATCTTGCGCACGGCGCGCAGCATGGAATTCAAAACCAAGAAAGGCCAGCGCGAAGGTATCCGCCAGATGAACGAATTTGGAATCGATGGGCTGGTGGTGATCGGTGGCGACGGTTCGTTGAGCGGTGCGCACGTCCTGGCTGAACAGGGTGTAGCTGTTGTGGGCGTTCCTGGCAGTATCGACAACGACATTTGGGGTACCTCGATGTCGATTGGGGTCGACACGGCGATGAACACGATCCTCAATGCGATCGACATGCTGCGCGATACCGCTTCTTCTCACCAGCGTGCCTTCCTGGTCGAAACCATGGGACGCGCCTGCGGCTATCTGGCTGTGGCTGCCGGAATCACTGGCGGAGCTGAACTGGTCTTGACCCCAGAGATCAAGGTCACCGTGGAAGAGGTCGCCAAAGAGGTCGAAATGGCGTATATGCGCGGTAAGGCGCACTGTATCATCGTGGTGGCGGAAGGTGCTTCGTTGAAATGCACCGAGTTGAAAGAGGCCCTGGACGCCATGGATGTGGGTTTCCATACGCGCGTGACCATTCTGGGACACATCCAGCGCGGCGGCAAACCATCGGCGTTCGACCGCCTGTTGGCGACGCGCATGGGCATGGCCGCGGTCGAGGCGCTCCTCGATGGCGAGAGCGATGTGATGATTGGTCTGCAAGGACAGGGCATGACGACTATACCGCTGGCCGATGTGATCGGCCGCCAGCGCACTATCAACCCCGAGTATCTGGAGATGGCGCACATCATGTCGTTGTAGGTCGCTCCGCTTACCTGATTGAAAAAAAAGCTCCTGCCAGGATGGCAGGAGCTTTTGTGTGTTTTGGGTCTCCGGTTTTAGGAAATGACCGTTTGTTTTTACATGGTTTATAAAAGTCATAAACGGTCATTTCCTTCTACAAATGTGTTTGTAAGAATCTTATTTCAAGATCCTTGTCCACATTTGTTTAGTACAGGAACATCGGCTTGCCGCGCGCAGTGCGCAGTTTTGGCTTGTATTTTTCGATGTCGTAGAGTTCGTTGACGTCTACCTTGCGGGTGCCTTTGCTGGGCGTATCGCCCGGAACGTAGGTGTACAGGCCGTCCTGCAGGGCCACCATGTGGCCGAAGTTGCCGCGGTCGATCAGGTCCATCGCCATGTTGGCAAAGGTCACGGTAACCATCAAGTCGAGCGAGTCGGGTGCGCCGGAGCGCATCAGGTAGGCCAACTGCTGGTAGATGGTGTTCACACCAGTGACTTGTTTGAGCGCGTTCGAGGTCAATTGACCGATGCCGCCCAGCTTCTGGTGGCCGAAGGCATCGGGGTCTCCATACTGCACGACCTCGCCATCGACGAAGTGGGCACCTTCGGAAATGACCAAGAAGGCGTAGTTGCTGGGGTTGTTGGCGCGGTCTTCAACCAGCATTGCACCCAGCTTCTCAACATCGAAGGGCACTTCGGGGATCACGGTGCGGTCGACACCGGCCAGGTAGCCGGAGATCAGCGCCGTTTGCCCAGAATGACGACCAAACAACTCGACCACGGCGATGCGTTCGTGCGAACCGGTGGAGGTGCGCAGTTGATGGATGAACTGCACCGAGCGGGTGATGGCGGTGGAGAAACCGAGGCAGTAGTCGGTACCGTATACATCGTTATCCATTGTCTTGGGGATAGCGACGACGGGGAAGTGTTCGTCGTGCAGGCGGGCACCATATCCCAGTGTGTCATCGCCGCCGATCGGGACCAGTACGTCGATGTTCAAGGCGTCCAGGTTCTTGAGCACCTGTTCGGTCAGGTCGAGCGGTTTCTTGCCATCCGGGTCGAAGTCCTTGCCGCGCATGAATTCGGGCACATCCTTGGGCAAAACGTTGGAT
>JAFGRA010000195.1 GCA_016935415.1 Anaerolineales bacterium | reverse complement strand
AGTTTCTGCGGTTCGATATGCGCCTGTACAAGATACTTCTGGTCGGCGTACTCGACCCGGGCTTGCAATACCTGTTCTAGCGAGGTGGCCTGCATGGTTACCCCCTCGCCGCCACCGCCGGTTGCTGGTTTGATGACGAACTGCTTGCCCAAAGGACGGAGGTCAAGAGGTGGCAGAATAGGTTGTTCGATGAAGGGCGCAAGGATGAGGGTGTATGGGGTCTCGAGCCTGCGGCTGATCAGTTCCAGGTGCATAGTGGCTTTATCTTCGGCCCAGCGCGAACGTTCGCGCGCGTTGATGCAATAGACGCCCTGCTCCCTGGCTTTTTGTAACAGGGGCAAGAAACCGGCATGATATTGCGCCCGGTCGAGCAGGATGCTCATCGAGACCCGGCCCTCGAGCAGATCTGTTGTGGCCTGAACCAGGTTTTCGGGTGACACCAACCAGAGTGAAACATCTTTTGTGCTACATGCGGCCTGTATGGCCGCCACAAAATCTGTGTCGTATTCCCAGTACCAAATCAAACAAAGGTCATAGTGCATCGTCACATACTGAGACGATTGTACTGCCTCATCACATTCTGTAAAAGGTCATGTGGCAAAGCAGGTACTGTCAAGCCGTCCCGTCCGGTCATGGTCTCTGCCGCCAGCATGGCATTCAGGATGGCTTCTTCGGTTGCCAGGACGGCCGCGGCAAAGATGGGATCGAGGTGGTCGTTGGGCAGGATCTGCACACATCCCAACTCGGACGCTTCGACGCTGCTCAGCACAGGCCCCGGGTATGCTACGCCCCGATTGGCCGTAGAAAAGGCCAGGAAGATGTCCCCGCTCCCATTTCCGCCCAGGCTGCTTGTACGCGCCATGCCCAGTGCCGCGCGTTTGGCAACGCGTTTCAGTTGATAAGGGAAAAGCGGCGCATCTGTGGCCAGGATGACGATGAGCGAACCCTGCTCGCGGAAGGGATTTTCGCCGTTGGTGAAAAGCGCATCTTCCGTGATGTGCTGGCCGACCGGAACACCCGCCACCGTCAACTGGTAGCGCCGGCCAAAGTTGGCCTGTACCAACACGCCGACGGTGTAACCGCCGTATTTTTTCGGAAGTCTTTGCGAGGCTGTGCCCGTGCCGCCTTTGAACTCGTAGCAGATCATCCCGGTCCCGCCGCCGATATTGCCCTCGGCCAGTGGGCCATTTTCCGCACCCTCCAGCGCCTGCCATACATGTTCGGCCTTGACGTGGAAGCCGTTCATATCGTTGAGCCAGCCGTCGGCAGTTTCGGCCACCACAGGGCAGGACCATCTTTGTAGCATGGCCGTATTCTTGACCTGCCAGTCGATAACTGCATCGCGTACCATGCCCACGCTGTGGGTGTTGGTGATGCAGATGGGACCTTCTACAAAACCGCCTTCGTCCACCCAGGCAGCGCCGGTCATCTCGCCGTTGCCGTTGAATGAGAAGGTGCCGCCGAAGACGGGGTCATGGTCCGTTTTGCCGCGCGGGTGGATGGCGGTAACGCCTGTCCGCACGGATTTGCCTTCTATAATGGTAGCAAGCCCAACTTCCACGTTCGACACGTCGGTGATGGCGTTGTAAGGGCCGGGCGTCCCTTCCAGAGGAATCCCCAGGTTGCGGGCGCGCGCTTTGGATGTCATAATCATTCTCCTCGTTTTTTTCTAATTTTACAAAGAAAAACTCCGCCGGGGTAGCGGAGTTCGGAATTCAGTCTGCCGGGACGAGACCTTCGTCTCCGGGCGCAGGGGCAAAACGTTTTTGCCTGCCCAGCCGAAGATGCAGGGTGTAATAGGCAAACGCAACCAGCGCACATAACAACCCGGCCACGTACCAGAGCAGGTTGGGATTCAGGTTGTCGAGGATCAGCCCGGCCAGGCCCGGCCCGAAGATGGCCGGAATACCCCAGGTAAGTCCAAAGACGGCCATATAACGCCCACGCATATTTTCTGGGGCGAAGTTAGCCGCCAGCGCCTGGCTGGTGGGCATGACGATCATCTCGCCGATGGTGATGATAACAATGTTGAGCGCAAAGAGCCAGTAGGCGGTCACGAAGCCAAACAGCCCAAAGCCGATCATGTAGAAGAGCGAGCCGAGCGCCATCATCAGGAATGGCGGGCGGTGCTTGATGCGGCGCGTCACCCAGAACTGGAAGAGGATTACAGTGATCGCACTGGTCGACATCAGGAAGCCGTAGCCCTGCGGGTCTACGCCGTGGTTATCGCGCAAGTAGACCGAGAGCGTGCTGTACATCTGCTGATATGCCAGCAGCATGAGCATGCCAGCCAGAATAAAAGCGACGTAGGACAGGTCTTTCAGCACAATCCCATATCCCGCAAAAGTTTGCAAGACGCTTTGACTCTCGCTTTCAGCCGTAGCTTCGGGCTTGGTCTCCGGGATGAACAGATAGAACAGCCCGGCGACGAAGCAGGAAATGACGGCGTCGATAATGAAAAGATAGAGGTAAGATCGATTTGCGATCAAGCCGCCGATGGTTGGGCCGATGATCCAGGAAATATTGGCGACCACGCGCAGAATGCCGAAGCCTTCAGCACGTTGCTTTTCGGGCAGGATGTCTGCAATCATGGCTTGATGAGCAGGGTGGGCCATATCCGAAAGCAGACCGGTGACGACCGCCAGTGGGTAGAGCATCCAGAACTGCTCCACCAGGCCAAGCGAAAGCGTGCTCAGTGCGCTGAAGACCAGCCCGAACAGGATCAGGCTGCGCCGACCGAGCTTGTCTGTCAGTGCGCCGCCGATCATACCCCCCAGCATGCCGAAGAGGGAGAAAAAACCCAAGATGACACCTGCCTGGGTCATACCAACGCCGAATTTCTGGGTGATGTAGAGTGAGAAGAAGGGAAACAGCATCGTCCCGCCGATGCGGTCGATAAACATCACGCCGACCACGGTCCAAAATTTGGATGGGTACTCATGGTAAATGTTGCTTATTCTGGAGAACATTCTTTCCTTTCGGTAGGGATGCTAATGATAGCACACCTGTTCGATTTTTTGAATGTTTTTGTGGGAATCAGGCAGGAGGTCTGGTTCGAAACGCGGGAGTTCGTTTAAGGGTACAATGACGTTAATTCCTAGCAACCCTATATCACGGCTAGAGAATAGAAAGGATCGACATGGGTGAAGAATTAAAGGTGAAAGATGGCCAAGTTGTATCAATGGAATATACACTGAAAGTAGATGGAGAGATCACGGACTCGTCAGAAGGCCGAGAACCGTTGGAGTTTGTGCACGGCGCTGGGAATATCATCCCCGGCCTGGAACGTGAGATGACCGGTATGGCGGTTGGTGAAAGCAAAGATGTCCTGGTAGCCGCAGCGGATGGCTATGGCGAAGAGGATGAGAAAGCATTTATGGACGTGCCGCGCGACCAGTTCCCGGAGGAAATCCCGATGAAAGTTGGGACCGAACTACAAGTGCAGAACCAAGCCGGGCAGCCCATGTATGCCCGCATCGATATGGTGGGTGATAAATCGGTACGCCTGGACTTCAATCATCCCTTGGCTGGCAGGGATTTGCACTTTTCCGTCAAGGTGGTTGGTTTGCGCGAGGCCACGGACGAAGAAAAAGAACACGGGCATGTGCATGGGCCCGGTCACGGACATTAGCGAAAAATCCCGCCACGCGGCGGGATTTTTTTCATCTATGGTTGTTCTTCATAAGGCGGCCAGGGGATATCGGTCGGCCCAGCGAAGCCGTGTTTTTCCTGCACAAAGATGCGTCCGCGCGAGGGCTCGGAGCAGCCGGGCTCGTCGTTGAATGAGATTTCCAGATCATTGGTTGCCAAAGGCTCAAAATGGATTTTCCCCGCTTCACAGCGCCAGACTTCGATGATGTAGTGATTCATGCGCTCATTTTCTTCATCACCTGCGATCAGCGGAATGTCCAGCCATGATACGTTAACCGTATTGCCGTCACGTGTAGTACTCAACACCGTGGTTGGCGGGTAATAGGGCGAAACGGGTAATTTGGCTTTTTGGGGATAGATTGGCTCCACGCTCATGATGTTACCCTGCACATCCATGAACTCGGCTTTGACCCAGCAGGGCTTGTTCCCGCCGATGGCCTGCACGTAGATCCAGTTGGCGTCGTCGAGGCGGCCGATCACTTCCCGCCGGTTGCCTTTCAGCAGCACGTCGAACCAAAGGTAAGGCCAGCCCGGTCCGTAGCGACAGGCCAGTTGGTCGGCGGTCACTTCGCCTCGTAACACGCTGTACGTGGGAACGGGCGAGGGTGTGGCTGTGTTGGTTGGGATAGGAGTCTCCGTCGGCAGCGGAGTGGACGTTTCGGTTGGCAGTGGTGTCTCAGTGAACGTGGCCGGAGGCAGGGTTGCGCTTAATGTAGCGGTAGCAACTGTGGGCGCGGCAGGAAGCGTACAGGCTGTCAATCCCATGAGGATGATCAGGGTGATGATTTTAAAACGCATGTTGTGATTATACAGCCATACCCCCCGACTCTCGCAATCCCACGATTGAAGCAATGCCCTGTAGCACCAGGCTGCCCCCAAAGAGGATCATCACATTCTTGATATCCCCATCGACAATGGTCAGATGCACGCCCCACATCGCGCTGCCCGTCCCCAACAGCACCAGCAATAGACCGGCCACCAGCATCTTTCCCGGAGCGATTCCCTGCGTGCCGTCTCGGAAGGTGAGTATCCCCGCCAGGATGACCAGTGCACCTGTCGCCACGCGGACCCCCAGCCAGCCCAGCCCGTCCCAACTCAGGTTGCTGACTGAGACACACGAGAGCAGCACCAATCCCGCTACAAGTGAGTTGACCAGCGCCAAAAGGATGGATAAAACTTTCATGCGGCACCTCCTTTTTGGATTGGTTACAGGATACAAAGGACGTGCTATCAAGTTCTATTGAGAGACTGTCAAATGCTATAAAACACCCCCACCATTTGGAGGGGATGCCTTGGGTCTAGTATCGTTTGTGCAACTTGTTGCCTGCCTTCGCATGCTGCCGGCGCAATGGACGATGTCCTGTTTCGCGCGGAGATGAAGTCAGTGAAAGTTTTGGCTTGCGTGGGGAGGAAGCAGGCCGGTCGTCCGCCCCGCGAGGGCGTCGACCTGAGACGGGGGGCGGAGCAGCAGCCGTGTAATCGAATCCTTTTATCGTTTGACGCTCCAGTTTGTGTCCCATGATCTTTTCCAGCGTGCGGATCATATCGTTGTCATCTGGGGTGACCAGGGTGAAGGCGTCGCCGCTGCGCTCGGCGCGCCCGGTGCGCCCGATGCGGTGGATGTAAGCGTCGGCGGTGTCGGGCATATCAAAGTTGATGACGTGCGAAATGCTGTCCACATCCAGGCCGCGGGCGGCGATGTCGGTGGCAACCATGATCTGGTATTGTCCGTTTTTGAAGCCGTTGAGCGCCGCCTGGCGCTGGCCTTGCGTGCGGTCGCTGTGCAGGCTGGTGACATTGTAACCGGCATCCTTGATCTGTTTTTGTAAACGGCTGGCGCGGTGTTTGGTGCGGGTAAAGATCAGCACCGAGTCGGTGTCAGTCTGTTTGAGCAGCGCCAGCAGGAGGCTGCGCTTCAGGTGTTGGGCTACCGGATAGAGCGCATGTGAAACAGTGCGCGCCGGGCGGCTGAGGCCTACGGCGATACGTTTTGGCTGCTTGAGCGACTGGTTGGCCAGTTGCTCCACTTCGCGCGGGAAAGTGGCGGAGAAGAGCATAGTCTGGCGCCGGGCAGGGACGGCCTTGATAATGCGCCGCACGTCGGGCAGGAAGCCCATGTCGAACATGCGGTCGGCTTCGTCAAGGACCAGGATTTCGATATTGGATAGATTGGCATTTCCCTGGGCGACCAGGTCCAGCAGGCGGCCGGGGCAGGCGACGATGATCTCGACCCCTTTGCACAGGGCCTGGATCTGTGGAGCGCTTCCGACTCCTCCGTAGATGGTTGCGCTGCGCAAATTGGTCCCAACCGACAGAACGCGGATGGTCTGATGGATTTGCTCGGCCAGCTCACGGGTGGGGGTAACGATCAGGGCGCGGGAGCGGTTGCGAGGTCCGGAGAGAAGCGTATGGAGGATCGGCAGCACGAAGGCGGCCGTCTTGCCGGTGCCGGTCTGGGCGGTGCCGATCAAGTCACGTCCTTCCAGTGCGGTAGGGATGGTTTGTATTTGAATGGGCGTTGGCATGCTATAGCCGACGCGTTTGATACCCGCCTGCAAGCGAGAATCCAGATTGAACTGGTTGAAGTTCACAAATGTTCCTTTTCTTCAGAAGTCAGGCGGATGTTGGGGATCGAGCGGACGCTCAAGGGTATAACAGCGGCAACGACTGCTGAACTGATAAATCGAATAAGTTTGATACGATAACCGATAAGGATAGGACTGTCAAGGATGTTTTTTTCAGGACAGCAATTCTCAATATGGGAATTCTGTTCAAGAAAGGGGTGGGCAAAATGGCATGGAAATGCTATCCTATGCAGCAAGATGT
>JAFGRA010000194.1 GCA_016935415.1 Anaerolineales bacterium | reverse complement strand
TGGCGGCGGCGGCTACCTCGTTCTGGGCGGCCAGGGCTTCCTGGGTGGCTTGTAGTCCGGCGGCAACCGCAGTTGCCTGGGCTTCGGCTGTGGCGGCATCGGCCCCTGAATCAAAAGCGTTAGCTGCGTTCGTGGTTGCGGTCAGGGATATCGATTGGCTTAGTGCATCGAGATCAGCATCTTCCTGGTTACCTGAGCAGGCGGCCAGGGCAAGCGCGAGAAGAATAATCAAAATAGATAATCGCAAATGGGTTTTCATAGGCATCCGGTCAAACATTTTCCTTTCTTGTTTTGAAGCACCAGACAAATCAAGGGGGTGCTTGCCCAAAAATCTTAGTGACTGATTGGTGTACTGCCAGCATGCCCGTAAGAATGTTTGTGATGGCCACACCTTGTGCAAGTTGGACTCTCAAGACTGAAGCGCGTGACGGGCGACAAATGCTCATAAACCTACTACTGTGCTGCTTGTGCCTAAATAATGATAAAAAGGACAAACAATGTCTTAGTATAAACTGGTTGTGGCAATCTGGCAACGTTAAAAGCACCTATTCTTTAAGAACCCTAAGAAATTTTCCCTGCATTTGACCTAAAAGACGGCAAAATAAATCTAAACCTTGACGCATCGGGGATAATATGATATTTTCAGGCAATCTTTTTATAAATGTACCGATGATGATTACAAATTCTTTTCCCCGCCGCCCTCGTTCCCGTCGCCTGACTTCTCCAGGAGGTCCGGTCTAGCGGCTGTTGGGACGTGTACGTTTATTTAGTATATTTCAGCAGATCATGCCCCCGGACTTTCCGGGGGCTTTTTGTTTATATACGTAAATGCCCAAAAAGTTTGTGAAAGAAAACTACTTGTCAGGGCATTTACCAAATGAGGAGCCATTATGGAGTTAATCAAGGTAGGTATATTTGGGGCCACCGGATACACCGGGCTGGAATTGGTGCGTCTACTGGGCGTGCATCCCAATGCCCAAATTGCGTTTGCTACATCCGAAAGCATGGCGGGAAAGAGCCTGAAAGAGAGTTGGCCGCAAGCTCCCGATATCCCCTTGCAGTCCGCGTCCAGCGTGAATTACGATAACGTGGATTGTGTCTTCTTGTGCCTGCCGCATACCCAGTCGGCGCTGGTGGCCGCTCAGGCGCTGGCACAGGATGTGCGCGTGATCGACCTGTCCGCCGACCTGCGCATTGATGATCCCACAGTGTATGCTGAGTGGTACAAGGTTGCGCATCCGCACCCCGAACTGCTGCCGGTGCCGTACGGCCTGCCTGAACTGGGCCGCGAAAAACTGCTTGGGGTGCAGGCAATTGCCAACCCCGGCTGTTATGCTACGGCGACGCTGCTCGGCCTGGTTCCGCTGGCCCGGCAGGGCTTGATTCTAGAAGAGACGCCAGTGATCGTGGATGCCAAATCCGGTGTTTCGGGGGCGGGGCGTAAACCCAAGGCGAATACGTTGTTTGGGGAAGTGCATGGTAATTTCTCACCTTATAACATTGGTCGGGGACACCGCCATATTGGTGAGATCGAACAGGTGCTGGCTGAAAGCGGTTTTGAAGCCGGTCGTCTGGTCTTCTCTCCACACTTGCTGCCCACCGATCGGGGCATCCTGGCAGCGAGTTATGTGCAGGTATCCGATGCTTTAGCATCGGCCGATGCCTTGGCTGAGTTCTACCAGGATGAACCTTTGGTGCAGGTGCTGCCTGCCGGTCAACTGGCGACCCTGGCGCACGTGGTGCGCACGCCCCTGGCGGCGATCTCGGCTACCCCCGGCTCTGATAATTTGCTGGTCGTTAATGTGGCTATCGATAACTTACTTAAAGGCGCGTCTTCCCAGGCCGTCCAGAATTTCAATTTGATGTGGAGCATCCCGGAAACAACCGGGTTGCGTTATGAACTTGTTCATCATAATTCCGAGGCAGCGTATGTCTAAGCCGATTGTGGTCATCAAGGTTGGCGGCAACGATCTGGAAAAACCGGATTTCATCCCGCAGTTGACGGCCGCAATTGCCCAATTGCAGGCCGATGTGAACTGCATCCTGGTGCATGGTGGGGGGCGCAAGATCGATGCGCTGATGAACCGCCTGGAGATTAAGCCGCAGTACGTGGATGGGCAGCGTGTCACCGATGAGGCCGTGCTCGAAGTGGCCGAGCTGGTGCTTTCCGGGCAGGTCAATAAACGCCTGGTGCGGGCATTGCTTCAGCAAGGCGTGGACAGCATCGGCATCTCCGGTGTGGATGGTGGCCTGATTCAGGTGGAACCCTGGTCGCTGGAGATGGGGCGCGTCGGCCGGGTGGTTGCGGTGCGTGGCGAAGTTCTGGGAACCTTGATCGCGGCGGGCTTCATGCCGGTGGTTTCCCCGATCTCGCTGGGGGCAGAAGGCAGCTATAACGTCAATGCCGATCATGCCGCCGCGGCGATTGCCCGGGCAGTGGATGCGCAGCGCGTGGTCTTCCTGACCAACGTGCCCGGGGTGATGGTTGGTGATGAGATCATGGCGCAGTTGTCACATGCTAAAGTGCAGGCCTTGATCCAGAGCGGGGCGATCAACGGCGGGATGGTGCCCAAGGTCACTGCCGCCCTGGAAACACTGAAACAGGGTGTGAGCGAAGCGCACATCACCAACCTGGCCGGACTGCAAGCGGGCCGTGGCACGACGCTGTATTTGTGAAAGGGATTTGTTTTACCGCCGAGGGCGCAGGGAAAATACTGGGCATTTTCTTAAGAGAAAATCTTTGATTTTCTCCAAGAAGCGTAGAGGAAGATATATATTATTCTTCTCTGTGTCCCCTCTGCATACTCCGCGGTGAAATTATTAGCGACTTTATAAAATAATCAACGACATGGAGCAAACTAGATATAAACGAAGGATTCGAGATGACTGATGCAGTGAACTTATCTCCCGAGATCATCCAGAAAGAAAGCCAATATGTTTTGGGCACCTATCCCCGGGCACCGTTTGTGTTCGAGAAAGGTGAAGGGATGTATGTATACGACAGCGATGGCAAGGCCTACCTGGACTTTGGTTCGGGGATCGCAGTGAATGCGTTGGGCCACAATGATCCAGATGTGGTCGCTTCCATCCAGGAGCAGGCTGCCCAACTCAGCCACGTGTGCAACCTATACCATACCGTCCCGCATGTCGAATTGGCTGAGATGCTGTGCAATCTGAGCTTTGCCGACAAAGTCTTCTTCTCCAATTCCGGCGCGGAAGCAGTCGAGGCGGCGCTCAAGTTCGCCCGCAAGTATGCCCTGAAAACTTCCGGACCGGGCAAGAGCGGGATCGTTGCCTTCGAGGACGGCTTCCACGGGCGCACCTACGGCGCATTGTCGGTGACGGCGCGTGAGAAGTACCAGGCCCCTTTCCGGCCGCTGGTGCCGGGCGTAACGATTGCGCCTTTTAACGACATCGCTGCGGCCAGGCAACTGATTGGCCCGGATATCTGTGCGGTGATTGTCGAGCCTATGCAGGGTGAGGGCGGCATCCATGTCGCCACGCCGGAGTTCTTGACCTCTCTGCGGGAACAGTGTGACCAGGTCGGTGCATTGCTGATCTTTGACGAAATCCAATGTGGAATGGGGCGTACGGGCAAGTTGTGGGCGTACGAGCATTATGGTGTCAAGCCGGATATGATGACGTTGGCAAAGGCTTTGGGCGGTGGACTGCCGATTGGAGCGACATTGCTGACCGACGCGGTGGCGGCAGTGATCGAACCGGGCGACCACGGCAGCACCTTTGGCGGCGGGCCGGTGGTCTGCCGGGCGGCGCAGGTTGTGCTCGAAAAGATCAGTGACCCGGAAATATTGGCGCATGTGGTCGAGATGGGCGCTTACCTGGCCGAAAAGCTGCTCGCGATCGACACGCCGCATATTCAGGAAATTCGTATGAGCGGCTTGATGGTTGGCGTTGAGATGGATTTCGACGTGCGCCCGCTGCTGGGGAAGGGCTATGCAGAAGGCCTTTTGCTGTTGAATGCGGGGACGAACGTGCTGCGCTTGCTGCCACCCCTAATCGTTGAAAAAGAACATATCGACGCCTGCGTCGCCGCACTGGAGGCAATCCTTGATTGAGGCGCGTCCCCAGACTCCCTCGGCGGCGCGCGCCTATACGATCCGACCGGCCGCCTTCGCGGATATCCACACCATGCTGGCCTTGTTCGAGGAGGAAGTGCGCGCCGGCAGGAT
>JAFGRA010000193.1 GCA_016935415.1 Anaerolineales bacterium | reverse complement strand
GTAGCCCATGGCGGCGATCTTGTTCATTACACCGGTGAAATCTTTATCGAGTTCTTCACGCGCGGAGTATAGTTGTAATGCAATTGGGGATGTCATGGTTTCCTCTGTATAAGAAATTTTAGGATGGGAAGCTTCCAATCCTGTGTTGGTGAATAAGTGTGCTGGCTAGTATTGGATCGCAATTCTGCGCCCACTTTCGGCTGATTCGAGAATGGCATCGCAGATCACGGCGTTCTTGTAGCCATCTTCGAAATCGGCTCCGAAAGGTGCAACTGGCTTGTCGTTTACGATGCAGTCCAGCAAGTGGGTGATCTCGTGCACGAAGGTGTGCTCCCAGCCGATGATGTGTCCTTGCGGCCACCAGTGCTCCCAGAAGGGATGGTAGCTCTCGCTGACCAGTACGCTGTGAAAGCCCTGGGTTTCTTTAGGCTGCTCGTCTTTCCAGAACACTTCTAGCTCATTGAAGCGTTCCAGGTTGAAACGCAGCGAGCCTTTCGAGCCGTTGATCTCGAAGATCTGGCCGTTCTTGCGGCCCGGGCAGAAGCGCGAGGCTTCCAGTGAGCCGATGGCGCCGTTCTCGAATTCGACTGTGGAAACGAAGGCATCGTCAACGGTGACCTTTTCGAGGCCGTCACCATCTGCAGCGGGGCGCTCTTTGATAAAGGTTTTGGTCAGGGCAGTAATCTGGCGCGGCTCGCCAACCAGGAAGCGGGCCAGGTCGATGATGTGCGCGCCCAAATCGCCAAGCGCGCCGCTTCCGGCGGTTTCCTTGTCGAAGCGCCAGGTCATCGGGAAGCTGGGATCGACGATCCATTCTTGCAGGTACACAGCCCGGAAGTGGTAAATCTCACCGAGCTTGCCAGCATCGATCAGGTCTTTCGCCAGACGGATGGCGGGCACGAAACGATAGTTGAAAGCGGTCATGTGCTTGACGCCCACTTTGGTGACGGCTTCGAGCATGGCGGCGGCTTCCTTGGCGTTGCGCGCCAGCGGTTTTTCGCACAGTACGTGTTTCCCTGCCTGGGCAGCGGCAATGCTCGGATCGGCATGGGCGATGTTGGGGCCGCCGTTGTCGAAGAGTTGGATTCGATCGTCTTTGAGCATCTCGCGCCAGTCCGTGTAATAGCTGGCGTAACCATAGCGTTTGGCGGCTTCCTTGACGGCTTCCTCGTCGCGCCCGGCAATGCCAATCAATTTTGGGATGGCAGGCGGTGGGTAAATCATATAAGGGATGGTCTTGAAGGCGTTGGAGTGGGCTTTGCCCATGAAGGCATAGCCCAGCATACCAACACCGATCCCAGGGGCGTCGCCTGCGGCTTTGGCCCCGGCCATATTCACAAATCCTACTTCATCAGACATACATACCTCCGCGGGGATGGTGTTTTCGGTTATTTGCGTACGACAATTCCTGTAGGGGCGCATTGCATGCGCCTGGGCGGACGCAGTCCGCCCCTACATGGTTGCCATGAAAGGGCGTATTTATTTCTTTTCGAAAGCGGCGTCGAAGGCGATGTCGGAGGGCGGGAAATCCAGTCCTTTGACGAAATCGCAGGCTTCGGCCGCACCGTATTCGCGGTCCATCTTGCCGTCTTCCCATTCGATGGACAACGGCCCGGTGTAGCCGATGTCGTTCAAGGCGCGGATGATCTCTTCGAAATCAATTGAACCGCGGCCTAACGAACGAAAATCCCAGAAGCGGCGGTGGTCGCCGAATTCGAGGTGGCCGCCAAACACGCCGGCCTCGGTGGGCATGGACGACCAGTAGACGTCCTTCATGTGGACGTGGTAAATGCGGTTGGCGAACTTGCGGATGAACTTGACGTAATCAACGCCCTGGTAGCCCAGGTGGCTGGGGTCGTAGTTGAAACCGAAGGCCGGTCGCCAGTCGAGGGCATCCAGCGCCGCTTCCGTGCTGGCGATGTCGAAGGCGATCTCGGTGGGGTGCACTTCCAGGGCGAACTTTACATCGACCTCGTCGAACACATCCAGGATCGGGTTCCACATCTCGGCGAAGAAGGCGTAGCCCTTCTCAACCAGATCGGGCGGATTGGGCGGGAAGGAGTACAGGTAGGGCCAGATCGACGAACCGGTAAAGCCGGGCACGACTTTGGCGCCCAATTTGGCGGCCGCCCGGGCGGTGTTCTGGATTTCTTCGGCGGCGCGGGCGCGCACGCTGTCTTCTTTACCGTCGCCCCAGATGCGTTCGGGCAGGATGCTCTTGTGGCGTTCGTCGATGTTGTCGCAAACCGCCTGACCAACAAGATGGTTGCTGATGGCGTATACCGCTAAACCGTGTTTTTCAAGGATATCCAGGCGCGTCTGGATGTAACTATCGTCGCTAAGGGCTTTATCCACCTCGAAGTGGTCACCCCAGCAGGCAATTTCAACGCCGTCGTAGCCGAAAGATTTGGCTTTTTTGCAGAGCGTATCGAAGGGAAGGTCGGCCCATTGGCCGGTAAACAGAGTAACAGGTCGTGGCATTACGATCTCCTTTCCAGAAATAGGTGAAAATTAACAGGGGATAATTTTGCCGTTTTGGGCGGCAGAAGCTTTGATGGCGTCATAGAGTTTGGACATGCGCAACCCGACTTCAGGCGGGCAGGGATTGGGTAATTCCCCGGCGCGCACGGCCAGGAATTGTTCCCATACCCCCAGCGAGGGCGGGACGTCAACAGGCTTGAATTCGTGGTCGCCCTGGCGCTGCACTTCCAGGAATTCGCCCCACATGCCGGTGCGCACAATGCCTTTCCGGTAGAATGCGCGGATGTCGGAGGCGCAAGTGTTGATCGTTTCCCCACAGGCGTGGAAGGTGACCAGCGCCCCGGAAGCCAGGCGTCCCAGGACGACCGCCATCGTCTCTACTGGCGCACCATGATCGTCCCACCAGGCGGACACTTCCGCAAATTCTTCCCCGGCCAGGTCAACGACCGTGTTAAGCATGTGTGCCCCGGTGTCGAACAAAAAACCGCCACCGGATAATTCCGGTTGCTGCCGCCAGGTATCCACGGTGAACGGTGCCCAGCCTTGCCAGACGGTGGCGCTAACACTCAACAGGTCGCCGAATTCGCCCGAACGTACCATGTTTACGGCGGTGCGCAGATTGGGAGAAAGACTGCCGGGGAAAGCGACAACCAGCAGTTTGCCGGTGCGATCCCGCGTCTCGATCAGGCTTTCTGCCTCTGCGGCATTCATCACCATCGGTTTTTCGAGCAGCACATCCAGTCCGGCTTGCATGCAGGCAACGGTCTGGTCGTGGTGGTAGGCGTGCGGGGTGATGATGAAGCTGGCGTCGAGTTCGAAATCGGCCAGCAGTTTCTCGATGTCTGGTTGATTGGGGGGCGCTTCCAGCCCGGCGCTGGTGAAGAGTTCGGCTGTGGCTTGATAGGCTTGCTCGGATGGTTCGCAAAGCGCGACGATCTCGGTGGTGTCGGTTTGCTGGAGCATCTGGCGGATGTGATGACGGGCCATGCTGCCGACGCCGATCATGGCCATACGAATTTTATCTGTCATTAGGAAAACCTCGGTGAGTTGTGGGAATCATCTCTCGCTTTTACCAGAAAGCCACCGAGGCAATAAATGTTTTCCTGGTGGCTTTGTCTGCTGGTCATGAACCGATGCAAAATCCTCGAGATATGTTGTGGTTGGAATGGGCAATGCACATATTATATCGCTCAATTGGCGAGATGCAATAAATCTGATAAGATTCACTGGTAATTAAAATTCAAGCACACGCGATTTGTAGGAGGAACGCATGCAAAAGCAAACGACTTTAGGGGTGATCGTCGGGAATCGTGGTTTCTTCCCTGACCACCTGGCCTTATCCGGGCGGGAAACGACCTTGAAAGTGTTGGCGGAGGAGGGGATCAAGACGGTTGCGCTGACCCCTGAAGATACACCCTACGGCAGTATCGAGAGTCTGGAAGATGCGCGCAAATGTGCAGACCTGTTCAAGCAGCATCGTGATCAGATCGACGGCGTGGTGGTGACCTTGCCGAATTTTGGCGATGAACGTGCCATTTCCAACGCGCTGCGCTGGGCGAATCTGGATGTACCTGTGCTGGTACAGGCTTATCCCGATGAACCGGCCAAAATGTCGATCCAGGATCGCCGCGACTCATTTTGCGGCAAGATGTCGGCCTGCAATAACCTCAGGCAGTACGGCCTCAAGTATTCGCTGACTACATCTCATACCGTCGACCCGGAGAGTGCCGAATTCCGGGCTGACCTGGCGCAGTTCGCGGCGACCTGCCGCGTGGTGAGTGGTTTGAAGAACACCCGCCTGGGTGCGATTGGCGCTCGCCCGGC
This sequence comes from Anaerolineales bacterium, assembly GCA_016935415.1. GTDB lineage: Bacteria > Chloroflexota > Anaerolineae > Anaerolineales > UBA11579 > JAFGRA01. The sequence continues at coordinate 8,033 of JAFGRA010000193.1, read as the reverse complement.
GGCTTTTAACACCGTGCGCTACAGTGAAAAGTTGCTGGAGCGCGCCGGAATTTCGGTGGAGACGCTCGATCTTTCCGAAGTCTTTGGGCGTGCCGAACGCCTGGGCGGCGATGATGCTGGCCTGAAAGCCAAGCTGGAGCAAATTCGGGAATACGTACCTACGGATGGTATTCCGGTCGAAGCGTTGGACAAGATGGCGCGCTTTGGGGTGGTTGTGGACAATTGGATGCAGGAAGCCGAGCTGGCCGCTACTGCCGTGCAGTGCTGGACGTCGATGCAGGAATATTACGGCGTGGTGCCCTGTACGTTGATGAGCATTATGAGCAATTCCCTGCTGCCCAGTGCCTGCGAAACCGATATTGCCGGAGTGGTTGGCATGTATGTGATGGCGCTGGCCTCCGGCAAGCCGAGCGCGATTGTGGATTGGAACAACAATTACGGCGATGACCCCGATAAGTGTGTGATCTTCCACTGCTCAAACCTGCCCAAGGATATCTTCGTCGACAAGCCGATTGGCTCGGATGACATCCCGGTGATGGATTACCAGGAGATCATTGCCGGAACGGTTGGCAAAGAGAACACCTTTGGGACGGTGGTAGGGCGCGTGCGCGCCGATCCGTTCACATACTGCCGGGTATCTACCGATGACTTGAATGGCAAGATGGCCGCCTATGTCGGTGAGGGTGAATTGACCAACGACCCGCTGCAAACCTTTGGTGGTTTTGGTGTGGCGCGCATTCCCAATTTGCAAAAGTTATTGCGCTATATTTGCGAGGAAGGTTTCGAGCATCACGTGGCTGTCAACCTGTCCCAATATGCCGATGCCGTCAATGAAGCCCTGAGTAATTATCTGGGCTGGGATGTGTATTACCATCATTAATGGAAATCGATCAAAGATAAAGGTGACTCTATGAAAGCAATCCGAATTCACAGCGCCGGTGACCTGCGCATGTATGATGAGCCGGAACCGGTACCTGGGGAAGACGAAGTTCTATTGGAAGTAACTGCGGTCGGGATCTGTGGTTCCGACCTACACTGGTTTGGAGAAGGCGGCATCGGCGACGCGGTACTCAATCGGCCGCTGGTGCTCGGCCATGAGTTTGCCGGAATTGTGCAAAGCGGCAATCTGAAAGGGCAGCGCGTGGCGGTCGAACCAGCCGTTTCTTGCGGCCTTTGCTATTTCTGCGAGCAGGGACACCCCAACCTGTGTGAGAATATCATCTTTGCCGGACATGGCAAACAAGATGGCGCTTTGCGCCAGTATATGGCCTGGCCTAAGAATTTCCTCTTCCCGATCCCGGACAGCATCGATGATGTGGCCGGGGCGATGCTTGAGCCGTTGGGTGTGGCGATCTTCGCTACCGACCTGGCGAAAATTGGGCTGGGGGCGCGTGTCGGGGTGTACGGTTGTGGACCGATTGGCTTGATGATCGTGCAGCTCGCCCGCTTGCTGGGCGCAACCCAGGTGATCGCTACGGATGTGCTGCCGCACCGCGTCGAAGCCGCCAAAGCTTATGGCGCGACCGATGTCTTCCAGGCGTATAAAGCGGAAGAAGTCGATGTGATCATGGCAGCTACAAACCAGAAAGGCGTGGATATTGCTATTGAAGTAGCCGGAGATAACCACGCCGTCACTACGACGGTCGAGACCTCCCGGCCGGGGGCGACGGTAGTTTTGGTGGGGATCCCCGATAGCAACGAAACCAGTTTCAACGCCGCTTCGGCCCGCCGGCGTGGCCTGACGATCAAGCTGTGCCGCCGCATGAAGCACACTTATCCGCGCGCTATCGAGTTGGTCGATAAGGGATTGGTTGACGTGAATTCGCTGGTTTCCGATTGTTATCCCCTGGCCGGATACCAGCAGGCTTTCGAGAGCGCCGCAAAGCGCGAGGGGCATAAAGTGGTGATCGAGCCGAATAAGTAAGATCGCGGTAGACGTGTACCTGCCTAAAAAATGAACCGCAGAGGCGCCGAGGCGCAGAGGAAAGAAACTCTCCGTGTCTCGGCGTCTCCGTGGTAAATAAAGGTTTGTGAATATCAATCAGCAGTAATAAAGACGCTTTCGACAACCGCGTTGGGGGGAATCAAATCCCATACTTCCTGGATGGGTTTGTTCAAGGCATGGGCTTTGATGATCGCCAGGGAGAGGCCGTGCGACACGATGGCGACGCGTGCCTGGGGATGTTGCGCAACAATCTCGCTAAGCGCTTCGAGCACGCGCGCCTGTACCTGCCCGACGGTTTCTCCACCCGGTGGGGCAACTTTCAGGGGTTTATCTTCGCGGGCGGCAAACTCGTTTGCAAAGCGTGCTTTGATCTCATTGAAATGCAGACCTTCCCAGATCCCCTGGTGGATTTCACGCAGCCGCGCATCCTGCTGGATGTCCATATCTAGACCTTCAGCAATGATCTTGGCAGTGTCGTAGGCTCGCATCAGATCGGAGGAGTAGATCACATCGGGGGGATCGGCTTGTAGTTGAGCGGCGGCAGTGCGCGCCTGCGCTTTGCCGGTTTCGTTGAGGGGGATATCCGATTGGCCGGTATATTTTCCTTCTACATTCCAATCGGTCTGGCCGTGGCGGATCAATAAAAATTCAGTCACGTGTGTCCTTTCCGAGATTCACAATGGATAAGAGTTACGGGAGCATTATACTGGATGGAGAGTAGTGGGGGGAGTAAAGGTGCGTTTATAATATCCTGGCCTGCTTGACAGCAGCCGGATTAGCAACTAAAGTTTGGTCTGGAAGAATCGGATAAAGAGAAGGCATGGAAGATAACCCTAAACCATTATTCATCGTCAACAGCGTGGCCCCGATCCGCATTTGTGATAATGGGGGCTGGACGGATACCTGGTTTGCGGGGCATGGCAAAGTTTTCAATATTGGTGTTTATCCGTACGCCGAAGTCCAGATCGCGGTGTATCCATGTGGGGAGTGCGAGCGGCGCATTACGGTGAATGCGGAGAATTACGGCGAGCGTTACATTGTCAATCCAGAAAACCATTGGGACAAGCACCCGCTCCTGGAAGCTTCCATCGATTACATGAAAGTGCCAGAGAAGTATTCTTTTGAGGTGACGATCTATTCTGAAGCGCCAAGCGGTGCTTCGACGGGGACTTCGGCGGCGGTGACAGTGGCGTTGATCGGCGCGTTGGATTATCTGACGCCTGGTCGCCTATCGCTGCATGAAGTGGCTTATACCGCCCAGCGCATCGAGACTGACAGCCTGGGGCAGCAGAGCGGCATTCAGGATCAATTGTGTTCGGCTTATGGCGGCATCAACTACATTGAAATGTTCGATTACCCGCAGGCTTCTGTCTCACCGATCTATCTGCCCAATGAGACCTGGTGGGAATTGGAACGCCGCTTGACGTTGATTTACCTCGGCAAATCACACAAATCTTCCGAAGTGCACGAAATGGTTATCCACGGACTTGAAGACGCTGGGCCAGACAGCAAGGCTCTGAACGCGCTGCGCGAAACGGCCGAATTGTCCCGGGATGCACTCTTCGACCGGGATTTCGACGCGTTGGGGCGGGCAATGATCCGCAATACCGATGCACAGCGTGAACTGCATCCTAACCTGGTCAGTACCGATGCCGAGAAGGTGATTGAGATTGCCCGCGAACACGGCGCATTAGGGTGGAAGGTCAACGGTGCCGGTGGTGAAGGCGGTTCGGTGACGATTTTAGGGGGAGCCGTATCGAATGTAAAACGGGCGATGATCGGCCAGATCGAGGCCGAGCGTACACTTTTCAAGAACATTCCCATTTATCTCAGCCGCTTTGGGTTGAGAGTATGGAATCAAAAAATCATTACGGATTAATCTAGGAGACTCAAAATATGACAGACAAGCCCGCATACAAGGACACCAGCTTATCGTTTGAGGAGCGTGTAGATGACCTGGTTTCTCGGATGACATTGGAAGAGAAGATTTCGCAAATGGTGTTCGACGCGGTGGCCATTGAGCGCCTCGATGTCCCGCAGCACAATTGGTGGAATGAGTGTTTGCATGGTGTGGCGCGGGCTGGGATTGCCACCGTATTCCCGCAAGGAATTGGGATGGGCGCAACCTGGAACCCGCAGTTGGTAAATAAAGTTGCAGATGCCATTTCCGATGAGGCGCGCGCCAAGCATCACGCCGCAGCGCGCAACGGATTGCGAGAAATTTACTTCGGCTTGTCATTCTGGACGCCGAACGTGAACATTTTCCGCGATCCGCGTTGGGGCCGCGGTCAGGAGACCTACGGAGAGGACCCGTACCTGATGGCGCGGACAGGCGTTGCCTTCGTGAAAGGTTTGCAGGGCGACGACTCCAAGTATCTTAAGGTGATAGCGACGCCCAAACACTACGCAGTGCACAGCGGCCCGGAGAAAGAACGCCACGAATTCGATGCCAAGGCCAGCCTGCGCGACATGCGCGAGACCTATTTGCCTGCCTTTGAAGCGACCGTGCGCGAGGCTGGGGCGTATTCGGTGATGGGTGCTTACAATCGCACCAATGGCGAGCCGTGCTGCGCCAGTCCAACGCTCTTGCAGGAGATCCTGCGTGAGGAATGGGGCTTCGATGGTTATGTGGTTTCCGACTGCGGCGCGATCGGTGATATTTATCTGCATCACAAGGTGGTGAAAACGGCGGCCGAGGCGGCGGCATTGGCAGTCAACAACGGCTGCGACCTGAACTGCGGCGCGACCTACCCGGCGCTGGTCGACGCGGTCGCGCAGGGGTTGATTTCCGAAGAAACCATCGATCAGGCCGTCAAGCGTTTGTTCATGGCGCGCTTCCGCCTGGGCATGTTCGACCCGCCTGAAGAGGTGGCTTACAGCCAGATCCCGATCACGATCAACGCTTCGGAAGAACATCACCAACTGGCGCTGCAACTGGCGCGCGAGTCGATGGTGCTGCTCAAGAATGACGGTATTCTGCCGCTTTCCAAAGATGTGGGTACGGTGGCCGTGATCGGTCCGAATGCCAATGACCCGCTGGTGCTGCGCGCCAATTATTACGGCACGCCGCCCAAGGCGGTGACGCCGTTGGAAGGTATCCGGGCGATCTTGCCGCCAGAAATCGGCGTGCTCTATGACCCGGGTCGTTTGCTCTACCACGAAGAGTTGGAAAAGCATCCTGAAAGTGAAGAATGGGGCCAGCATCCCTGGATGCTCTCGCCAGTCGAAGTCGCGCGCAGCGCCGATGTGGTAATCTTTGTGGGTGGCATCTCACAGTTGTTGGAAGGCGAAGAAGGACAGATGGAAGGGTTGACCGGTGGACAGACCAGTCGTGGCGACCGGGCAACGTTGGGCTTACCCCGCATCCAGGAGAACTTGCTGAAGGCAATCCACGCTACCGGCACGCCGGTCGTGCTGGTGCTGCTGAACGGCAGCCCGGTCTCGGTGCCCTGGGCGCAGGAAAACGTGTCTGCGATCCTGGAAGCCTGGTATCCGGGGCAGGCGGGTGGTACGGCGATTGCCGAGGTGCTCTTCGGCGATTACAACCCGGCGGGACGTTTGCCACTTACGATCTACAAGTCGGTCGCAGACCTGCCCGATTTCCGGGACTATGACATGCAGGGCCGTACTTACCGCTACTTCGAGGGCGAGCCGCTGTATGCCTTTGGGTATGGCTTGAGCTACGCGGAGTTCGTGTACAGCAACCTCGTGGTTGAGCGTACGGAGATCAAAGCCGATGACACAGTATCCGTTTCGGTCGCGGTCAAGAACGTCAGCGACGTGGCCGGGGACGAGGTTGTGCAGTTGTATGTCAAGGATGTGGAGGCGTCGGTGCCTGTGCCTTTGCATCACCTGGAAGGCTTTACGCGCCTGCACCTGGAACCGGGACAAAGTGAAATAGTGTGCTTCGAGTTGACCCCGCGCCAGTTCTCCATTGTTGACGATAATGGGAAATATGTTGTCGAATCCGGGGAGTTCCTGGTGGCGGTGGGCGGACGCCAGCCGCGCCATGCGGAGTACCCGGGTGGTTCCGAGGATATCCTGGTTGGGAAGTTTACGGTGGTAGATTAAATATCGTTCTTCTCCGATTTCTGGATTGATTGAAATACAAAAGGTGCCCAGCATGCTGGGTACCTACTTTTTTACTCTGCGTCCTCTGTGGTAAATCTTTTCATCAATGATCGTGTTTGACCACCGTATCTTCGATAATACTATCCGGGGGAATGACCGCTCCACTGAGCACCACGGCGTTGGTTACCTGGGCGCGTGCGCCGACCTGCACGCCATTTTCGAGGTAGGCGTACGGTCCAATCTGGCAGCCCGCCCCAAGCTCTACCCCGGTTTCTACATAGACCGGCGGGGTGAAGGTAACTCCTTCGCCGATGGTGTCCGGCAGGACAACCTGTAAAGCAGGGTCTTGGCTCAAGTAGTGCAGATTGACGGCCAGCAGGTCTTCGGGACGCGTGACGGTCATGCGTTTACTGACTTCCACGCCATCTACTCCGCCGTCTTGCTCGATCATCATCTGAATGGCATCCTGGAGTTCATACTCGCCGCGCGCCGAGAGTGGGACGCGGTCGAGGTAATCCAGGATGCGCGGTGAAAAGCCATAGATCGGCAGGCTGGCGATGTTCGAAGGGGCGTTGTCCTGTTCTGGTTTCTCGACAATGCGCTTGATCGAGTGGCCGTTCATTTCGACGATGCCGCTACGGTTGATGAGTTCGCGTGGCACCCGCATCAAGGTAAGCAGGCCGTTCAATCCTTGACGTTGGTTCCAGACTTGAAAGAAGGCGTCCAGGTCGGCGATGGTGATTAAGTTATCGCAGGCTGAAAGCACGAAATTCTCGCGGATAAAAGGTGCGGCCATTTGAAGGGCATTGGCCATGCCGAGCGGTTCTTCCTGGTAGGCGAAATCCAATTCGACATCAAAGGAGAGCTGGTTTTCGAGATGCTCCCGCAGGGTCGGGTTGTCAGGATTGGTGACGATGGTGAAATGATCGACGCCGTGGGCGTGCAGGCTTTCCATGACGCGCTCGACCATTGGCTTGCTCAGGATGGGCTGCATGGCTTTCGAGCGTTTGTGCGTCAATGAGCCGAGGCGTTTGCCCCGCCCGGCGGCCAGGATCACAGCCTGCATGCGATTAATCTCCTTCCCCAATTTGTTCGACGATTGCGCCGCGCCGGGTGATGGCCGGTTGGTAGATGAAGGCGTGCTCCAATCCGGCTTTGTCGGCAGCTTGCTGCCAGACCTGCTTGAGGTGTGCTTCCTCGCCGGGGTGCACCAGGGCGAAAACTGAGCCACCCTGCCCAGCGCCGGTTAGCTTGGCGCCCAGCGCGCCATTTTCCAATGCGGTTTCGATCAACATGTTGTTGGCCTGTCCAGCACCATCATCGAACCCGCAATAGCTCATCATGGCGTTGACGGCGGCATGGTTTTCGCTCATCAAGCGGCCGAATGTGGGCAAATCATTGTGCAACAGCGCGATCTTGCCGCGCCAGGCCGTTTCCCAGGCCGAACGCATGAACTGTACCATGGAGGGATAATCGCCACCGTTCTTACTCCAGGCAGCGTGTTCCTCGAGGTAGCGGGCGCGCATCGGGCCGTGCACGTCGCCCGAATCGTGCTGGATGCCGGTGCAGATCGCCACCAGGGTGAGGTGCTCCATCCAGGGATCGAGCCGTTCGTAAGTGACGTACGGCTCTTCGAAGATGTCGTTGTGATGCAGCTTGCCGCGGTAATCCAGGTAGGCCAGGCCGCCGAATAGCGGCACGTAGCGGTCAGCGAAACCACAGGCGATGCCCAGTTCTTTGGCCTCGACGCGCTGGGTCAACTCGGCCAGCACGTAATCGTTGTGTACCAGGGGATTGAGTTGGTAGAGAGCGCGTAGCCCGGCCAGGGCGGCGATCACGAACAGCGAAGAACCACCCAAACCGCTCTGGCGGGGGACTTCCGTCCAGGTGGTAATCTGCACACCCTGCGCGGAAAGCTTCTGGCGGAATTCCGGGCTGAACCGGCGCAGGCGGTTGATAGCGCCTTTCAAGAGATCGAGCTGCCCGTCATAAGGTAAGGGGGTGGTTGTTCTTGGAT
>JAFGRA010000192.1 GCA_016935415.1 Anaerolineales bacterium | reverse complement strand
CGTTATATCCCCGCTGCTCGCAGATTCTTCAACGCCAACCCCCTCGAGGCGGTTTCCCTTGTCACTCGACTTTAAGAAAGCCCTGGGTCTCAGGGCGATAGTTGCGCTTCCAACCAGGTTTCCAGGGTGCTGCCGACAGCTTGTAAGCTTTCAGCAGAAACCTTATCAGGGGTATCTTGTGCCGTATGCCAGTAAGGATAATCAAAGTCGATCACTAAAACAGCTGGAATACCGGCCGCTAAAAATGGGGTGTGATCATCAAGCATCCGATACTTTGGCAAGGGAATGAATACATCTGAGTAGCCCAAGTCGGCCGCCGTCGACCAGATTTCAGTAGCTAATTCTAAATCTGAAGAACGTTCCAAATATATTTCTAGGTCCCGATCTCCGATCATGTCAACAATAATCGCAGCGTCTGGATTTGCGGTGAGCGAATTTACGAAAGCGCGCGAGCCCAAAATCCAATCACGCCCCTGGATATCGCCGTTATCCTCAGCGTCGAAAAATACCAACCAGATCTGGCCTCCTGGCAACTCAGTCGGCAATACACGCCCAAGTTCTAAGAGAAGCGCAACACCCGAGGCCCCATCATTAGCCCCCGGCACCGGCACAGTTTGGTCAGCTGGTTCCGGTTCCTGATCCGAGAGCAGGCGCGTATCATAATGAGCGCCCAAAATGATCCAGGGCCGCCCACCCCCGCGCCGGGCGATTACGTTTTGAAGCGGAAAACCCATCTGCTCTGCGTTTTGAATTTCAACTGACCAGCCAGACTGTTGTAGTTCGTCCTGCAGCCAAGCGATCAACTCAGCCCTACCCGGACTATCAGGGGTGCGCGGTCCAAAATCAACCTGTCGTTTGATATCCTGGTAGGCGCGCTGGCCATCGAAAGTGGTAACCAATAGTCCGGCAGGTGGACTCGCAGTGGGCGTAACCGCGGACATGGTAACGTGGCAGCTGCAGTTGGTTATAGAGAAGAATATGAATAATAATAAGTATTTAATACGATATGCTATAGTGGCTACCCGAACATTCGTGATGCGGATGCTTGACGGAACTGTGGTCATCTCAGGCATGCTCCGCCAGATAATTATCCAGATCGCGGATTGCGCGTTGGGCATATGCCTGCGCCCGCTGTCGTTTTCCTTTTCGCCCCCCACTTCCTTGCCCTAAAGACGGCATGATGCCAAAATTGCTCTTCATCGGTTGAAAGTCCTTCGGGCTGGCATGGGTGATGTAGTGGCATAAAGCACCCAACATGCTGGTCGGCGGTAATACCAGCGGAGCTTGCCCAGCGATAACCCGCGCCGCATTCCAACCCGCCAACAACCCCGACGCGATGTTACCAACATAACCCTCGATGCCCGTGATCTGACCAGCGAAAAACAGGTCCTCCCGAGCGTGAAACTGCAAACTGGGGCGCAATAACGCTGGCGAGAAGATGAAGGTGTTACGATGCATTTGCCCATAACGCGCAAACTCGGCCTGCTCCAGGCCCGGGATCATCCGCAGTACCCGGCGTTGTTCAGAAAACTTTAGATTGGTCTGGAATCCCACCAGGTTGTATAATGAGCCCGCCAGATCGTCTTGCCGAAGCTGGACCACCGCATAAGGCCGCCGGCGCGTCCGGGGATCCAACAAGCCAACCGGCCGCAAGGGACCAAAAGCCAACACCTGGCGACCGCGCCGTGCCATGATCTCAACCGGCAAACAGCCCTCAAAAAACTGGTGCGCACCGGCCTGGACTCCACTTTCCAAGTCTAGCTCGAAAGACTTGAGTTCAATCCGTTCCGCCGTTGTCAACGCGTCAACGAAAGCCTCATACTCGGCTTCAGTCATCGGGCAATTGATGTAATCGCCTTCTTCTTGCTCGCCGCGCCCATAACGGGAACCACGAAACGCAATCTTAAGATCAATCGAGTCAAGATAAACTATCGGCGAGATGGCATCAAAGAAATAAAGATGCTCGTGCTCGGCTAAGGCCGCAATGGCCTGCGAAAGCCGGCTGGATGTCAGTGGCCCGGATGCGATAATCGCCGGCTCCTCTGGGATAGCCGGATATTCTTCCCGCCGCACCGCAATGTTTGGATGGCTGCTCAGAACCTCTGTTACCCGGCTCGCAAATCGTTCCCGGTCAACCGCCAGTGCGCCGCCTGCCGGCACAGCGGTCTCTTCTGCAATCCGCAACAACACAGAGCCCATCCGGCGCAGTTCGGCCTTCAGCACGCCCGGAGCCCGATCTGCCAGATCAGAACCCAGCGAGTTCGAACATACTAATTCAGCAAAGTGCGGGCCAGTATGCGCCCCAGTCTGCACTTCCGGCCGCATTTCATAAAGACTTACCTTAACGCCTCGCTCAGCAGCCTGCCAGGCAGCCTCACTACCAGCCAGACCGGCGCCAATCACAATTAAAGAATTCATTTCACACCTCTGTGGTTCCCACCCATTTTACCAAAAGCAAGCTAACTGTTCCACTCCCCCAACACCAGCATCCGCTTACTGGTATAAAACTTGTATCTGGCACGAACCTTGCAACCAACTGATAAAACAACTATACTATCCATTAGGACCGCCTATGTTCCAGATCCAAATTCCTAGCTTGCGGCCGATGACGACCGCACACCTCGCCCAAACCATGACTCTGTTGAGCATGACCTCGGTCGAGTTAGCTCAAAAAATCGAGGCCGAACTGGCAAACAACCCGGCACTCGAATTGGTCGAAGAGCGCAGATGTCCCAGTTGCGGACGCGTTTTGCGTGATCCTGGCCCCTGCCCGATTTGCAGTCGTCCCCACGGCGATTCTTCCAGCCCAATTGTCTTTGTTTCCGCCCGGTCTGATTTCTACCAGCCCGGAGCTGGCCCCATGAGCGGTCACGGCCAGGACCTGGTTCCAGACGAGTACATGAGCGCCAGTGAAGACTTGCCGACCTACATCTTGAGACAGATTGCTCCTGAATTGCAACCAACCGAACGTAACATTGCTGCGCACATCTTGACCAGCCTGAATGAAGACGGCTTGCTGTCCATTCCAATAGAAGAGATCAGCCATTATCAACACGTCCCTGCCGAAAGAGTCATTGAGGTTGTTCGCTTGATCCAACGCGCCGATCCACTGGGCTGTGGCTCGGAAAATGTACAGCAAGCGCTTTTAGCTCAAATCGAGATCCTGTCCGAAACACGCCCCGTGCCAGAACTAGCGCGGGCGGCCATTGAGCAGGGCTTCAAACATCTCAGCCGGCGACAATACAGCGAACTGGCCAACATCCTGCAAATCAGTCGCTCAGAAGCCGAGGGGATCGCCCAGTTCATCAGTGATAACCTTTATCCGTTTCCCGCCAGAGCGCACTGGGGCGATATCCGGCACGGTGAGGAATCTGCCCCAGCCGTTTACCACCAGCCCGATATTGTGATCAGCCGTTTGAAATCCCAAACCGGCAGCCCCTTGGTAGTTGAGATTCTAATGCCGCTCTATGGTACCCTGCAAGTCAACCCCGCCTTTCAGAAGGAAATATCTCGCATCCATGACGAGCTGAAAGAGAAATGGAAACTCAGCCTGGAACAAGCCAATCTGCTGATAAAATGCATCCAACAACGCAATAACATCGTACAACGCCTGCTTGAATATCTGGCGATCCACCAACGAGATTTTATCTTGAACGGCGACCAATATCTAAAACCCCTCACGCGCGCCCAGGTGGCTGAAACATTGGAGGTTCACGAATCTACCATATCGAGAGCGGTTTCCAGCAAAACGGCTCAATTACCCAGTGGGCGCATTGTGCCACTGGAAATGTTTTTCGATCGCAGCTTACACATCCGGGCAACCTTGAGAAGTATTATCGCTCAAGAAAACCGCGCCCTGACAGACACACAACTGGCAAACCTGCTTGCCAAACAAGGTTATCCCATCGCACGGCGGACAGTTGCAAAATACCGCGCCATGGAGGGGATCTTACCCGCCAATTTAAGGCGCACCACCCCAGCATGAGAATCCCCGGCTGACAAGACCTGCAATGCCATCGAAACCAATATTTCAAACGGGATCCATTAGCCCGGTACAGGTCAGCAGAAACGTCGAACCCAACCTGGCCTGCCAGTTGCTCGATCAGTTTCCCCAACCTGCCATTTTGTTAAATTCCAATTACGAGATCTGGGCACTAAATTGGGTGGCGGCTGAACTCGCCGGGCACGACCGCCCCGACCTGGTTGGTAAGACCTTATGGCTGCTCTTCCCCTACATCATTGGCGGAGCACAAGTGACTGCAACCCTGCAAGAATTGCCCGGCGAAAGCGTGGAAACGATTCTGCATGTCAAGGATGGTAAACGTGTCCCTGTTTCGGTGAAAATCCAGACGTTGACTGACGCCAGTACCTGGTCACTGTTAACTTTCGAAACCATTCAGGCACAACAAAGGCGCTATACCCAACAGTTGCATGCCACCCATAGGATCTATCACGCCAGCCAACTACTGGAAGCACTTACGCGGCAAGATCTTTCTGCCCTGTTAGAATCAGGCTTACATCTGCTTAACGCCACAATCCTGGCGCTCTACCTGGCGGATACCAACTACCCGCGCATGAAACGCTTTGCCTACCTGGGGCGCGGCACTGAGTTGCCGCGCGAATTGTCCAGCGAGGAAGCGCAACAATTGATAAAAACAGGGCGGTGGTTTCATAACCAGCGCAATATCGCTACCATCACCCACCAAATCGCCCGCTCAACCGGTTTTGCCTATCTGGCCTGCGCACCCATTGGTGATCACAACGCCCCCATTGGAATATTGCTGGTAGCTGATCAGGTAGAAGCTGGCGATAAAGAATTTGGCGACCTGATAAACATCATCGCCTTGGCGATCCACCAATACATCAAAATTCAAGCGGAGTGGAATGCTCATCGGGCGGAATTAAGCTACTGTCGCACTGGCAAACTGCTCGGCGAAGCTGTTTTTAATCACAATCTGGATGGTGTCTTAATTGTAAACGCCGACTTGAAGTTAGTGCGGATCAACTCTCTGGCCGAATTACAACTCGGTTATGCCAGTGCCGAGGTTCACCAACAACCGATTGACAATATCTTGATCGGCACTGGCACCGATCGGCTGCTGCCAGCATTGGAGCTGGCGCTTGAAGGCGTGCCGACCCATAGTATCGGCACCGTGCGCTTGCACCGGCGCGATGGCAGTACCTTTCCCGCCGCGATCGGCGTCGTCCCAGCACCTGATATTGAACAACACAACTACGCGCTGATCTTGCTACAGGATATCAGCGAACACGAAGACATCCGCATGCGCTCACAACAACTCGAGCAGCGTGCCTTGCTGGGCGAGATTACAGCGGTTTTCGCGCATGAAGTGCGTAACCCAATCAACAATCTCAGCACGGGTTTGCAATTACTGGAAAGGAACCTGCCAGCTGAGAATGCCGAAAACCAGGATCTGATCGGCCGGCTGCAGCAAGAGTGTAATCGTCTAACCAGCCTGATGGATTCGGTCCTGACCTTCTCTCGAACGGGTAACTACAAGCTGGTTCCGCTTGACATGCCAGAATTTCTGGAACGCATCATTAACCGCTGGCGCCCGCACATGTCGCGCTACAAAGTGAATCACCATATCCAAGCACCAGAAATTTTGTCCCCGGTGTACGGAGACCGCCGGGCGTTGGAACAGGTGCTCACAAACCTGATCAGCAACGCCATCCACGCCATGCAAGGAAATGGGGGCACGTTGGCCTTCAAGCTCTCTGAACTTGAGCACCCGGGTCAGCGCAGAATGGTACAACTGGACATTTCCGACACCGGACCAGGGATCCCGGCAGAAATTCGCGACCGGATCTTCGAACCCTTCTTCACCACTGACCCCAATGGCACCGGCCTGGGACTATCGATCAGTAAACAAATCATCACCGCCCACAAAGGGACGATCAACCTGACCACTTTTCCAGGTGGAACGATTTTCCATGTGCGCTTGCCCGTTCACGACAAAGATGACGAGGAGATTCTTTTATGAGCATAACCATTCTGGTTGTCGATGACGAAGAGAACGCCCGTCGCAATCTTGGTGATTTTCTGACGGCTAAGGGTTATGAAGTGATCCCGGCTGGCACCCTGGCGGAAGCTCGCCAACAAGTGAAAAACGGGTCGAGTGACATTATCCTACTAGATGTGCAGCTGCCCGATGGCTATGGGCCAGATTTGTTAGAGGAAATAGCCTTGTTACCGGTCCGCCCCCCTATCATCCTGATCACCGCCTATGGCGATATTGAAATGGCCGTGGACGCGATGAAAAACGGTGCCCATGATTTTCTGCAGAAACCAATCGAGTTCAATCAGCTTGAAAAATCGATTTACCGGGCTAAAGAAATGGTCGCTATGCGAATGGAGCTCAGCCATCTACGCCAGCTACAACACAACCAGAGCGATTATGTGATTGGTAAGTCGGACGCCATGCATGCCCTGATGCACGCCGCCCAACGCGCCGCAGCGGCCTCCGTCTCTGTCCTGATCACCGGCGAAACCGGCACCGGCAAAGAAGTCCTGGCGCGCGCCATTCACCAGCTTGGGCCACGTGCCAACAAGCCATTCGTAGCCATCAATTGCGCCGCCATCCAAAGCACTGTACTGGAATCCGAGCTTTTTGGATATGAGGTCGGTGCTTTTACTGGTGCCCAAAAACGCAAACACGGCTTGATGGAAGTCGCCGATGAAGGGATCCTCTTCTTGGATGAAATCGCCTCGATGCCGGTCGATATGCAGGCCAAATTACTGCGTGCCCTGGAAGAACGCAGCTTCCGGCGCGTCGGCGGCACCACTCAGATCAAAGTCGATGTCCAAATCCTAGCAGCCTCCAATCGTAATCTCGAACAACGCATCGCCGAACAGGCTTTCCGCGAAGACCTGTACTACCGCCTCAAAGTCGTCGACCTGCATCTTCCTCCTTTACGAGAACGCAAGGCCGATATCCCCGAATTGATCGGTGTATTCATCCGCCAGAATAACCCGCGCATGGGCCTCAACATCAACGATCTCTCGCCGCGCGCCATGCAAGCGCTGATCCAACACAACTGGCCTGGCAATATCCGCGAACTCAAGAATGTGATCGAGCGCGCTATGTTATTTTGCGATGAGGCCGTGATCGAGCTATCCCATCTCCCAGCTGAGATAAGTGGACAAATATCACCTATCCAACCCGATAAACTTCCGTAATTGATTTGTAACGAATAACACGTCTGGTATTTTTGATCATATTGTGTTAAATTTATAGCGAGTGAATGAAGCCAGATTGTATGACAGGTTAGATTCTGCACCGCTATCGACGATGATAGTTATCGTCGATGAGCGTGTACTTCGATAATTCGTTTAATAACAGGAGACAAATGGTATGGCTGGTTTTGGTTGGCAAGAGTTAATCATCATCCTGGTGATTGTGGTTGTTTTATTTGGCGTTGGGCGAATCGGAAAAATCGCTGGCGAACTCGGCAGCGGGATCCGTGCCTTCAAAGATGGTCTCCAAGGTGACGAGGACCAGGAAAAAGAAGAAACCCACAAAGAAGAGTGATTCGACCAGGCAAACACTGGTTGGCGAATCCCATCAAGCAACCATCATGAGCCGTCTCCGCCATAAGGAGCCGGCTCGTTCTTCTTATGGACATCCCCCGTTTACTGGCTCGCTGGCGGGCAGACCCTACTATCGGCGGCAACGTCGTCCACTGGCACACCCAACCAGCCCAACCCGCCCGTCTGGCTGAATTTCCGGCTTATATCCATCCGGCCTTGAAACAGGCCATGTCCAGCGCGGGTATTCACCAACTTTACGAACACCAGCGTCAAGCCTGGGACGCGCTCCAGGCCAACCAGCATGTGGCAATTGCAACCGGTACGGCAAGTGGTAAAAGCCTGTGCTACCAGCTCCCGATTCTCAACCGGCTGCTCTCCACCCCCAATTCCCGATCCTTGCTGCTTTACCCCACCAAGGCACTAGCCCAAGATCAACTTAGCTCCATCCAAGCCCTGGCTGAGCGACTGGAACAAAATACCGAGGCCGAGGTCAGGGCAGCTGTTTATGATGGTGATACCCCTGGGTCACAACGCACAGGGATCCGCCAGAATGCCCGTCTTTTACTCTCCAACCCCGATATGCTCCATACCGGTATCTTGCCACATCACACACGCTGGGCTGAGTTCTTCCAGCACCTTGATTATGTGATCATCGATGAAATGCACACCTATCGGGGGGTATTCGGTTCGCATGTCGCCAATATCATCCGCCGGCTAAAACGCATCGCCGAATTCTACGGCCGGCAACCATTGTTCGTCCTGACCTCAGCCACGATTGGAAATCCGGGGCAACTTGCCGTGGGACTGGTCGAGGCACCCGTCCAACTGATCCAAACAGATGCCTCCCCGCGCGGCGAGCGCCATTTCCTGCTCTACAACCCACCTCTGGTAAATCCCGAACTCGGCTTGCGCGCCAGCATGTTGCAAGAGAGTGTTCGCCTGTCAGAAGAACTGTATGCGGCCGGCGCACAGGCGATTGTTTTCGGTCGTACGCGTCGCTCGGTAGAGGTAATGCTGCGGTACCTGCGCGCGGTCCTGGACCTGGTTGGCGAAACAGGCGGCACCTCGATCCGCGCCTACCGTTCCGGCTATTTGCCCCGCCAGCGCCGCGCCATCGAGCAGGGCT
>JAFGRA010000191.1 GCA_016935415.1 Anaerolineales bacterium | reverse complement strand
CCGTAGCCTCTCGCAGCAAGGTCAAGTTTTCGCTGGCGGTATTCGGTCCCAGGTACAAAACCATATACACCTGCCAAAGGCCAAAACATAATGCCGTTACGATGCCCGGGATCAGGAATACCCTTTGCGGCGTCTTGCGATAATAGATCAAATTCAAGATCCAGGCGCCCAACAGCGTGGGGGCCAGCAGCAAGAGGTACTGGTTCTTGGTCACTGTTGCCAAACCTAACATCAGCCCGGCCAACACCAGCCGCCAGAAACTGGCCTTATCCCATTTGCTGAACCACAGGTAGAACCCCAGAATCACAAAGAACAAGCCCGGCACTTCTCCAAGTACCTGCCGTCCATACTCAAGTAAGCCTACGCCGCGCGAAGTCACCAATAAGGCAGTGGCGACAAAGGCGATCTTCTGCCCACCGAGATACGCGCTGAGCCGGTAAAAGACATAGACCGTGGCCAACAAGTACAACGCCATAACCACACGCGCCTGAAGCAAACCAATCCCGAAAATTTTGAAAACACCGGCGATTGGCAGCATTATAGTTGGGCCAACGCCAATTGTCGGTCCAAAATAGCGAAAGCCATCACTGCTGTAATCGGCGTATTCACCAAATCGCAGCAGAGTCTTGGGCACGTGCAGGTGCGATCCTTCATCAAACCAGGTCGTCGGGTAAGCGGTCAGGTGAAAGAACGCCAAGAAGAACACCATCAATGCGGCAACAACCAAAATCCAGGTAGCTGCTATTTTGGGCTTACTTTCATCTTTTCGTAAAATCATATCTTTAATGCTCATATTGATCTCATCAATGAATTGTAGTAGGCAACGATCGCGTGTGTCCCAGCTTCAACCTGCGCACAAGTGTAAGTTGTACCACCCACCTGTTGGATATGTATGGCGGCCGCTGTATCGTCAATTTCAATGCCGCTTAATTCACTACCGGCGTGCTCGCTCGGCAGCATGATCGTCAGTTTATTCTCCGAATTCGCTACACTGGACAGCGTGAAGTGTAATTTTCTGCCTTCCGAATTCCAATTTTGGGCTTCGATCTCCACACCCTGGCGCATTTCGGTGAAGGCCAGCCATTCTTCCGTCGACCATATGGGAACATCGTTCTCAACGGCGTAACCAAGCGTGCCATCAAGCCAACGTAAATCTTCATTGCGCCATTCCTCACCGGCCGCATATGGGTCTGTATGAAAATGGGTCACGATGGCGCTGTAGTAGCCACCCAGGCTTTGATCGATCAGCCGTTTTGAAATCTCAACCGCTTCGCCTGCCGGGATACCGGCTTCTGTACCCCAATGGAGATTGAGCATGTGGTCATCGGCCAGGTGGGTCAACTGTTGGTAGAGGTTTAGAATTTGGCCGTTCTCGTCCACGAATTTCATTGGCAAACCACTGCCGGTAAAATGCCCAAACAACCACTCGCCCGCCGGACTCTGAAACAACGGCCCCCAATGATAATAATCCATGTTCATGCGGAAGCCGTGGCTGGCCTGGAAAGTACCTGTTTTTACCCAGCCATCCCACAGCACGCGGTGCGTGCGCACGGTCGGCGAAATAGGGCCATATCCCAACCCGGTAAACACTTCGTAATAAGCATCCCAGCCAGTTTCCAGGCCGGGTTCCGGGCTGAATTCACCCACATAGGGATGGATGCCGAACTCGTGGCCGCGCTCGCGCCACTCGTTGATCTTGCCTGGAGTAGGCTGCACAAAGCGTTTGCGCAGCGGCTCACCCAGCTTGGGAATATCCGTCAGCCAGAAGCGCACCCGCCGGGCGGCGCGCATCCACTCTTCTTGAATGGTGGGAGAATAATAGATCGACCCATGTCCACCGTATTTTTCGATTTGCGTCAGCAGGTCTTCGATTGCCCAACCCGGGTTCTCGTGCGAGTCGCTAGTCACCACCACCATGGTCTGAGCTTGTCCAGGGAAATACCACAAACGCATCAGCGGCAGTTCTTCCGAAAGCAGGCCGGTAAGCACATTAGCAAACAGACGCTGTTGCTCGTCGGCCTGCGGAATCTCGACACGTTCCAGATCGATCCAGCCATCCACAAACATATCTACGGCGCGCAGGCCATCCCATTGCCCGGAAGGCACCCCGGCCAAGGCCGGGTTTCCCTGGCGGGTATACGCTACGCTGCGGGCCAGGTCATACGTCCATAAAGCCACCTGCCCCTGCCCAACTTCGGCTAGGTAAACGGCGGGATACACTGTACCCACTTCCGCATCCCGGGACAGCCAGGCCAGCACCTGAGCATTATCCGCCTGATAGAGGTCGGCACCACCATGGAACTGCATAGAGGCAGTTTCGATTCCTGCCGCCAGGGGATGGTCGGCGGAAACCTGCATGTAGCCGTCTTCCAACTTACCTTCCAAATCGTCCAGGCCGAAAGCCGTTGCCAGCGCCCGGTCGGGCTGCATGGCGACCAATTTGCCGCCGCGTTCGACGAACGTCGAGATCAGTTCACGCCGCTCAGTCGTTAATTCACCCGCGGTCAGGATAACTGCCTGGAACTGCTCCAGGTAAGCCATATCCACCGCGGAAAGCGCGGCCATCTGGAACTGGTTGATACCCTCTGCCCGCAAGATTTCACCCAGGTAAGCCCCAAAAGAGGCTGCATTCAGGTCGTTATCCAACAATAGGAGCGGCTGCCCTGGCGCAGGGAGACTATCGGATTGTCCCCCGGTGCTGAACGCATAGGTCGGCGCATCGGGCAATTCCTCCCCACCCGCCAAGTCATATACCCGGTAGCCCAGAGCAGCGGGCACGATCACGATCCCAGAAAGACCGACGATTTTGAAAAAATCCCGCCGGGTCAACTTCTTTTCTGCCATCTTACTGTTCCTTACGACAACTAGCGCATCTATTTCTTGTGAGAATTGATAACCAACTCCGCCGTCTTTTGGGCTTGCACGCTGACCGATTCCCCATTGGTCAGTGCCGGGTAGATCTGCGCCGTGGTCGACAGGAAGAGTTTCTCCACCGGGGTCTGGAGATCGGGGACAAGCTCGGTATCGTTCAAGCCATGCAGCGGTTCGACATAGCGTTCTCGCCCGACGATGAAGTAGCGGATCGATTCGGGATCGAAGTCCGGGAACATGCGCTGCAAGTGCTCCAACCAGATCGCCTTGATCTCTTCATTACTCTGTTTCTGGAGTTCACTGCCCGGAGCCGTGTACTTGGGCAGATACACCAGGTGGTGCCCGCCGACGTACTGTGGGTCGATGTAAGCCGTGGTTTCGATCACACCCGTGAAGGGAATGCTGTCATCAGTCAGGTTCAGCGTCCAATAGCCGGTCAAAGGCTCGTCCAGCACCAATAACGGGCAAACCACGCCCAGATACTCCTGACTTTGGAGGAATTCGTGGTAGCTCTGTGGTGCGCCGGGAATTAGGCGTTGGAAGATCGGTACCTGCACGGTCGCCACGACTGCATCATAGGTTTTTAGTTCACCATTTACAAGCAAGCCCTTGGTCTGCCCATCCTCGATCACAATTTCCTGCACCGGGGTTTGCAAATGAATCTTGCCACCGGCGGCTTCCAGCTTTTCGACCATCGCATTGAGCAGCGTAATATACCCACCGATCAGGTGCCCGGCCTCTTCTTTCTGCTCGGCCCCACCGCGCGTCGATTTCATCCGTACTAGCCGCGACCAGATCCAGGTCGCCGGGACATCGTCGAAGCCACCGTCGAATTTTGCCATCAGCATCGGACGCCAGATGTTCTGATAGGTATTTTTACCACCCCAGCGGATCAGCCATTCTTTCACGCTGATACTTTCCAGGCGACGCCAGTCGGTGATGAACATCGCCGCCAGGATGGTCAGCCCCAGACGGAAGCGGTCGATCCAACCCAGAGGTGGAAAACGCAGGAACTCGATGATGTTGTTCATCGAGTGGATTTCATTTTTGTAATAGAAACCCGTTCTGGTTTCCTTGAAGCGCATCTGGTCTACGATGCCCAATTCCTCGCACAGCGCCCGCAAGTTGCGGTCGCTGGACAAGATCGTATGGTAGAAACGATCGACCTGAGCACCGTCTTCCAGCACCAACGGCCCGGCCAGGCCGCCCAACTCAGACGAAGACTCATAAATATCGATTTCAACGCCTTCTTTAGTGAGAAAGTATCCCAGGCTGATGCCCATGATACCGCCCCCGATAATGCCAACCTTCATTTCATCCTCTGCTTTTGCTTATGCTGCAACCAGTTCTTGTTTCTGGTATTCTTTTTCGATGATGCGCACGATCTCTTTGCCAGCCTCGCCCGTGCCGAAGATCGGCGGTTGTTCACCTGTGGGTTTGAAATCCTTCCAGACCGGCAGCACAACTTCCGGCTCCACGCCGACCAGCTTGTTCCAGCCCACTTCCACGGTTTCCGTCCATTCGGTTTCTTCGCGCAGAGTGATACAGGGCTTGCCCAGAAAGTAAGCCTCACGCTGTACTCCGCCGGAATCGGTGGCGATCAGGCGGGCGTTGTCTTCCAGCACAACCATGTCGAAATATGCCACCGGGTCGATCAGGCGTACGTTCCCGGCAAACTTGGCATTGATGCGCTCCAAAGCCTTGCGCGTGCGCGGGTGCGCTGGGAAAACCACCGTTTCCCCGGTCGAATTCAGGGTCAACACGATCTTGCGCAGCCGCTCTGAATTATCCGTATTCCCGGCCCGGTGTACGGTTACCAGGGAATAACTGCCTTTTTCCAGCCCGTTGCGTTCCAGCACATCCGATTTTTCATACGCGATCGGACGGGCGTGCAGCATCGCGTCCAACATCACATCCCCCACCCAATGCACTGTATCGCGGATGCCTTCTTCCGCCAGCCTCTGTACGGCGGCCTTGCTCACACAAAAGTGCAAATCAGAAATGCGGTCGGATACCAGCCGGTTGATCTCTTCCGGCATGCTCTTGTTGTAGCTGCGTTCCCCGGCCTCGATGTGCGCCACCGGGATATGCAGCTTGACGGCTGCCAGCGCACCTGCCACGGTAGAATTGGTATCGCCGCGGATGATAACCAGGTCCGGCTTTTCATTCAGCAGCATTTCTTCCATGCGCACCAGCATCTCGGCGGTCTGGGTGCCGTGCGTACCGGAACCAACTTCCAAATTATAGTCCGGCGCGGGGATACCCAATTCATCGAAGAAAGCCTGCGACATCAAGTAATCGTAATGCTGCCCGGTATGCACCAAGATTTCCTGGTGATTCTCCCGGATTGCCCGGCTGACGGACATGGCCTGGACGAATTCCGGGCGAGCGCCAACGATCGAAACAATTTTCATCGAAATCCCTCCCTTACCACCATCAACTACGCGAGATCAACAACACGCCGGAAATCACCACGACGCAGCCGACCAAGCGCATAACGGAAATATTCTCATCGAACAACTGCCAGGCCCCGATCAGCATGACCACGTAACTCAAGCTGGCAAAGGGGTAAGCAAAGCTGAGGTCAACACGTGACAATGCTGCCAGCCAGAACACAGTAGAAGCAGCATACACCACCATCCCAACCACAACGTAGGGGTTGGTCGCCATACGTACAAGGACATTGACAATCTTATCCATCGAAAGCGTCAACTCGCCAAAGCTGTTCATGCCCCGCTTCAGGGCCAATTGTCCAATTGCGCCCCCCAGCACACTAATGAGCAGATAAATAATTGCAACGTTCATTTTCAGACCGCTCCTTTCAATAACATCATTAATTGCACTCACCTTTATTCTCCTACGGCTGTTTCGATTCAACCAGTCTAATAATGCTTAAGCGGTGTAGGAACACCCGCCACAAAAAACCAAGATGCGAACGGATCGTGCGGGCGATCTTCGCTTTCGATTCCCCATACTGGCGCTGGTGCAAGACCGCCGGTAATTCAGCCGCCTTGTAGCCCATCAACATCGCCCTGACCATCAACTCGGTGCCCCCCAGGAAATCGTTGGCTTCGAAGGTCACACGCTCGGCGATCTCTTTGCGATAAGCCCGATACAATGCCGTGTAGGTATGAATGCGCCAGTCGACGAAAATGCGGTACAGGAACGACGCCCCTTTGCTGAAGAACAGACGGTATTCGGGTACGCCCTCCACCCCCCCATCGGGATGATACGGTGATGCTGAAACCAGCGAAACATCGGGGGTGAGCTTATTGAGCAGCGCCGGGATACTCTCAAACTTATATGTCCCGTCGCTGTCGGTGGTCACAATGATGTCACCGGTGGCCGCTTGCAGGCCGGTACGGATGGCCGCCCCCAAGCCGCGGTTGACTTCGTGCTGCTCGAAACGGAACTCAATTCCGGGGATTTCCAGGTCGCCAAACGCAGCATGCAGGTCGTCCCAGGTGGTATCGTGGCTGCCATCATCCACCAGCACCACTTCCACCTGTCCTGGCTTGTTCGTCTGGTCAGTATCTTCTGATGCAACCAGGTCGGCCAGGATGGGAAGCAACTCATCTTTTAATTTAGGAATCCCATCGGATTCGTTGTAACAGGGTATAACAACGGACAATTTCATGACGACGCCTTCTATGCAGAGTGTATGGTTACAGATTCATTTTCAGCGTTGAGTGCAGCTCGCTCATCTGGAATTTCGACCAGGTTCCCGCAAATGTCATCACAAATGCGTTCGGCTGAACGAAGCGCAAAGAAACCTGCCTGAGGCGGCACGCTGCTCTGGGTCTTGTTCTGTACGGACTCGATAAAATGAGCCAACTCAAGCATCAAGGGTTCAGCACCCGGCACCAGGATGCGTTCGACCACGCTTTCCTGGCGGTATTTCACCCCGGCATGGTTATGGTTCAGGTATTCCCCGAACGAACGGCGGTGCACGGCAATCGACTTGTTCAGCAAGTCAGCTTCGATGAACGCTTCCCGGCAGGTCACTTCGATGGTACGAACCTTCTGCTCGGTGACACGTGAGGCTGTCATGGTAACGATGGGGCCGTTTTCAAAGCCCATCTGTGTCACCACGTGGTCGGCTTTACCGCTGAATGCGGTCAGCCCGTTGGCGGTGATCGTCTGCGGTTCCCCGCCGATCAAATCATGCGCCAGATCGATATCATGGATCATCAGATCGAGGATCACGTCCACATCGGTGTTGCTGGTCTGGTATGGGCTGAGGCGCTTGAAGTTCACCGCCAGTACGCTCATCTCTTCCAACACTTTTTTCAATTCCATGTAAGTGGGATTGAAACGCTCGATGTGCCCAACCTGTACGACCGCACCACTCGCCGCGGCTTCACGCACCAGCGTTTCGGCCTGTTCGAGCGTTTCGGTCATCGGTTTTTCGACCAACACGTGGATGCCGCGCGCCAGGCACTGCATCACCAGATCACAATGGTATGGGGTTGGCGTGACGATACTGACCGCGTCAACAACTCCCAGCAGGTCTTCCACTTGAGTGAAGACGGGTACGTCATACATCGCGGCAATTTCTTGGGCTGTTTCCGGTCGAGGATCATAAATGCCAACCAAATCGGCACCCCGCATTGTCGCATACACGCGGCAATGGTTTCGTCCCATCCGTCCAACGCCAATTACACCAATTCTAACGGTATCCATCTTATTCCTCCTCTTTTACAAGAAAAAAATGTTTGCCCACCCTTAAACAATAAAAACCAGGATAAATTGCTTTGATTACAACTTGAGGGGAGGAGCTTCGCTCCTCCCCGGTGATTTACTCTTTGAAGATTTAGTGGGAAGTAGCCGCTTCTCGTTGAATCGGCATCCCAGTATCGGTTCCAGCCCAGGCAATGTGCTGGAACCCGAGGCTGAGCGCCGTCTTGAAGGTCGTCCAGTCGGAGAACAGCATCTTCAAGTACGTGATCGCCGGTCCCGGCCGGAAAGCCCACTCGCGCCAAGCGCGTTTTTGCCAGTACATCAACTGCTCGGCAGAAAGCTGCGGGTAGTCCAGCACAGTGCCCTTGTCCATATCGACCTGCTCCCAGCGTGTGCCGGGGCGGAACCAACCCTCTTTGACAACCTCGAAGAAGAACGGTGTGCCTGGATACGGAGCAGCAATGTGGAACAGTGCGATGTCCAGCGGCAAACCTTTGGCAAAGTCGATCGTCTCGCGGATGGTTTCTTCGGTCTCGCCAGGCAGCCCGATGATGAAGTAGCCCCAGTTCTTGATACCGGCTTGCTTGGCCCAGGTCAGGGCACGTTTGGCCTTGGCGGGGTCTGCCCCCTTGCGGGCGTGTTTCAAAATCGCTTCATTACCGCTCTCGATACCCCAGGAGATCATGTGGCAGCCAGCCTTCGCCATCAATTGCAGCATTTCTTCATCGACGTAGTCGACACGGCTGTTGCATGTCCACTTGATATCCATCTCCTGTTCGATCATCAGCTTGCACAACTCAACCACTTGCTCGCGGTTGACGGTGAACAGGTCGGCGTACATATGAATGTTGTGCACGCCCTTCTCCTTCAACTGCCACATCTCTTCAACCAGCAGTTCAGGGGAGCGCAGGCGCACGCCATATTGGTAACTGACGTGCTTGATGCAGTACGTACAACCGGCGGTACAGCCACGCCCGGTTACGATAAACGTGAACGGGCCTTTGATCATCGGCATGCGGTAATTTTGCAACGGCAGCAGTTCGTGCATCGGAATTGGCAGATCGTTGAGATCAGCCAAGAAAGGACGCGGCATGTTCATGATGATCTCATCCTTATCACGCCACACCAAGCCTTTGATCTCGAACATATCGACTTCGCCATTTTCCTTGATCGCTGGTTTGTAATGCTCGTCCTTGGCAAACATCGCCTCGATCTCCGGCGGGCGTTCGTCGATCCTGCCTTCCAGGTGGTCTAGCAGATCGCGGATCGCCAGGTCAGGTTCGCCATACAGCACGAAGTCCAGCGCCGGATACGGGCGCATGGTCTCACGCGGAACGGTGGTCACGTGCGTACCGAAGGCAATCGTTTTGGCTCCGCGGGCGTGCGCCAGGAAACAACCGTACATGTCGTTCTCCAGCGTCGGCGCGGTCACCTGGGTCAGGTAATACTTGGGCCGATATTTATCCAGCAGTTTGGTGAACTCCGGCCACCCCATGTATTCGGCATTGGCGTCGATCACCGCAACCTTATAGGTTGGGTGCAGCAAAGCCGCCATCTGCGCCAGCGAAACCTGCGGCCAGACCATCTTCTCACGCGTGCGGCGGCCGACCCGGTGCTGCGTACGAATCCACAGGTCACCATCTGGCGTGGGCGGATTGACCAGTAATATATCAACAGCATCCTCACCGCGCGGTTCATTCAATAAGCCTTCACGAACAATCTCATCAGCATTAGGGAAATCGGCCATGCGCAGCTTAGGAACACGCCGCGTGCCGAGATTTTCTTTTAAATCTACTTTGTCAGTCATTATGTTTCTCCTTCAATAATCAGACAAAAATCACCAATAAAATCGCATTGTACTGTTAAAATGCGATTTATGCAAAATTCAAATCCTTTTCGGTCAGGATTTCGTGCTGGCTCAATTCTTCCAACACGCGCACCAGGATCCAATAGACGATCAATTGCAACCCCATCAAGATCACCATCGCGCTGCCGAGCAAATAGAACCACAGACGGGTGATATCCCAGCCCTGCACGCCCAACACAATACTGGTAATGGCTACCGCCAGGCCGCCGAAGAAGGCCACCAAACCCAGCCAGCCAAAATGGCGTTCCAGTGGAGTCTTGAAGACCGGTTTTCCCAACAAACCCTGGCGAATGGGACGCTTGTAGAACAAGGACACCAGGTAATTGAAGGTCACTCCCAGAGAGAAGACACTCACACCAACCACGCCGGAAACCAGCGCAAAGAATAAGCCAGCCACGCCCCACGGCCCTAATGTCGTTACTCCGCTTAAGCGGGAAACAATCAGTGCAATTGTAGCGATCAATGCCACTGCAATACCACCCAGGCCAATCATGCCCAGCACACGCACCGGGTTATAGGTCATTACCGTCCAGGTGATCGTGCGCAGATAAGTCGAACCATCGCGGATCACGCTCAATTTGGAAGCACCCACCCGCTCACTGTAAGGAATGGGGATTTCAACCATCTTGATCTCTTCGTGCAAGGCACGCGTGCTCATGATCGGGGTCAGGTTCAAGCCATCCGGCAAAGGATAGACCTTTTCCAGAATCTCACGCTTGAAAACGCGCATCCCGCTGGCACTGTCGGTGATGCGTTGGCGGCCCAACACGCTGATCATATTGGCGAAGAACCAGTTCCCGATCCGGCGCGTGGTCGGCATATCGCTGTCTGCGCCCGCCATGCGTGAGCCAATCACCAGGTCAGTGCCGTTCAAGGCTTTTTCGCACAATTGCGGAAAATACTCGGGCGGATATGTGCCGTCGGCATCCAGGAACCCGATCAGCTCACCTTTGGCCTGGGCAAAACCGGTTTTCAGCGCCGCGCCATAACCTTTATTGTGCGGATGCTGGATCACACGCAGGTCGGCAATACCCTCGGCAATTTCAACCGTGCGGTCGGCAGAGCCGTCGTCAACAACCAACAACTCCAACTCATCTACACCGACTTCTTTAAGCGCTTCCCTGACGGCAAGCACACGGTGGGAGATATCGGCAATCCCATCTTCCTCGTTATAAGCAGGAATAACAACTGACAATGTGGTCATAAGTGCACCTCAACTTTCAAATCAAAAAAGATTACGTTAAGTCAAACTCTACACAGAGTTGCTTTACTTATAAATGATAAATCTCAACGTCGCGCCGTTGCGCTTCGCCGTCGATTTCCTTGATTACTTTAGCAGGCACACCACCTACCACCGTGTGGGCAGGCACATCCTTGGTCACCACTGCGCCAGCGGCTACAACCGCACCTTTGCCTATGCGCACACCATCTGTAATCACCGCTCCAGCCCCCAACCAGACATCGTCTTCAACCACGATGCCTTCAGCGGTAATGCCCTGCTCGATGAAAGGGCGTTCAGGGTCATCGAAAATATGGTTCACAGCGATAATCTGCGTAAATGGCGAGGTATACACCCGGTCGCCAATCTCAACGCCGCCCTGCCCGCGAATGACGGTGTGTTCACCCACCAGGCTGTTCTTACCAATCTTGATTCCGGAATTGGGCAGTCCGCGGAAATTGTAAACGTGCAAGATGGCGCCGTGCATCACAATGCTATCCGCACCAATCTCGATTCCGTTCGGGCAGGCATGCAGGTAAACGTTTTCGTCCAGATAAACGCCGTGTCCCAGACGGATGTGGTTTGCAAAGCGCAGCCGCACGCGGGATTCGATTGCCGCCATACCATCCATTTTCAAGATCACGCGGTAAAAGATGCCCCGCAGCCCGATCCCGAGCACACCTGGCACCCAGCCGAACAGGAAATAAAACGCTTGCTCCAGAAAATAGCGCCCCAGGCCATCAGCCTGACGGCTCATATATAACGCCAGGCTTTGCATTGCAGATGTTTTTTCTTGTTGTTCAGGCATAAGCTCTTCGCAAATCGCATTCTCTCAGTTGGCAGGCTCCGCCCCTTCGACATCTTTTAAGCTGATGTCGAGTGGGATATTCACCTATGACTTGGGTACAAACGCCACCTTACCGGGTTTTGTTTTGCATCCGTTTTTTCGCTGGATATCACCAAGATATTGAACAGCATGTATAATTCAGCGTATGTATCCAGCAATTTTTCTTGACCGTGACGGCGTCATTATCGAGAACCGTCCTAATTATGTGCGCACCTGGGCAGATGTGGAAATCTATCCACAAGCCCTGGAAGCGCTCGCAAAACTTAGTAAAAGTGCCTATAAACTTGTGATGGTAACGAACCAATCCGGGATAGGCCGAGGTCTGATTTCGTTTGAAGCCGCCGATGAGATCAATCAAAAGCTCCTCACCGAAATCCAAGCCAGCGGAGGCCGCATCGATGGTGTTTTCATGTGTCCGCATGCACCGGCCGACAATTGTGCTTGCCGCAAACCGGCTCCGGGCCTTTTGCTGCAAGCAGCGGATGCCCTATCTCTGGATTTGTCACGTTCGTACATGATTGGCGATGCACTGACCGATTTGCAGGCCGGGCTGGCTGCCGGGGTCAAACAAGTGATGCTTGTACGGACCGGGCGCGGGGCAGACCAGGAAGTCCTTTCCGCAGCCGCTGAGCTTGACCCCTTTCCGGCCTACACGGATCTTTCAGCAGCCATCGCCGACCTACTCCAAATCTGATTCACCTCGGATCGCCGGTCTTCACTTCCTGCATCTTTAATTTAGAGCCGTGGATGGAGACCATCACAGCAATTGCCGTCAGCAGGGCCAGATCTTCCATGGTGAACTGCACAGCCTGATTGTTCACTAACGTAATTACCCCGGCAACCCGGTCTTTGCTGAGCAGCGGTACACTGATCGCCGAACGATGGGCAGCTTCTGCTTCATCCCAGGAGCGGCGCAGCCAGCGCGGGTCATCCTTCGTGCTTGGCACCAACGCAGACGAGCGATTTTCCACCACCCAGCCTGCCAGTCCGCAGGTTACCAGGTCGGCGAATTTATTGGCGGGTTGGTAGTCAATCTCGCCATTATACGCCAACGCACCACCGACCACAGCGCCATCATCTCCCAGGGCCACAATGCTGCCGCTGGAAGTGTGGAAATTCTCCAAAATCTTCAATAATACGTGTTCTACGATTGTGCGTGATTCCTGATCGCTCTCAAGCTCCACTTTGATTTCATCCAATAATTTGACCGCTTCCTTGTTACGCTCGGTGCCATGCAGGTATGTAGAGACAATCGGCACTTCCTCGGTACGCGTGGTGCTCATCTCAATATAATCGGCCACCTGGGGCATGAATTCTTTGGATTCGATCGCGTAGGAAGTCGTGTAAAGCATCTCGCCCAAAGCTTTACAGGACATGTGCTCTAGCATCAAGTGGATATCTTCCACAATCTCGATCGTATCGCTGGCGACATGCACGGAAATATCCACCATGGGTTTCAGTTTGCCGCCGTTGAAGCCGGTGAAACCAACTGTGATCGCGCCAACTTCGTTGGCAAGCTCAATCGCTCGCAGCACGTTGGGCGAGTTACCACTTGCTGAGATGCCGATCACAATATCGTCCGGCTCTACAAAGCTGGCTAACTGCTGCGCGAAAACATTCTCGTACCCTTCGTCGTTAGCGTATGCGGAGAAAATTGCCATATTATCGGTCAGGCCGATCACGCGGAAATTCGACCAGCCTTCCTTGCGGGTATTCTTAGCCAGATCGCAAACGAAGTGAGACGCGGTGGATGCACTCCCGCCGTTCCCCATGATGAACACCTGGCGATTGGTGAGGCGCGCTTCATGTAAAACGTCAATCACGGTATTAATGTTTTCCAATGGCAGCGCATCGAGTGTGGTGTGCATCTCTTGGATATATTGCAAAGGCACGTTTTGATTTTCGCATTTCATGATAAAACCTCTATTCCTCTATAAATGAACGATCTAATAAGAACGGTTGTAATTAAAAATGACTTTCGAGCCATCACGCTCAATTTTGAAAGGTAACTCTTGCAACCCTAAAGCATCTCGGACGATTTCTTGCTTTTCATAAGGGCAATAAAGCAGCAGAAAGCCGCCGCCACCTGCACCGGTGATCTTGCCACCAATAGCACCAGCTTCGCGGGCCTGGGTATACATATCATCGATCGCACCATTGCTGATCGTACTCGCCAGTTGCTTTTTCATCTGCCAACTCTCATGCAGCAATTCGCCAATCGTATCGATCTTACCGGTAACCAAATCCCGGCGGGCAACTTGGGCCATTTCCTTCAACTGCCCCAGAATGGCTAAACGCTGATCGATGTTCGATTTTTGTTCTTTCAGGATCTTCGCCGATTTACGGGTGATCCCGGTAAAGAACAGCATCAAATTCTGATTCAACGCCCGCTGTGTCTTCTCGTTGATTTCTACCCGATCGACGAAAACTTCACCATTGGTCTGAAATTCCATGAAGCGCAGGCCGCCGAAGGCGGCGATGTACTGATCCTGAATACCAATCGGCTTTCCAAGTACGTCAATCTCAATCTCGCAGGCTTCGCGCGCCAGGCGTTCTGCCGGAACGATCTCGCCCATCTGCGTATACATGGCATGCAGCGCACCCACCGTAACCGTGCTGGAGGAACCCAGGCCAGAACCGGCGGAAGGGATGTCGCCCATCGTGGTAATCTCGAGGCCCATATCGAAGCCGGTCTTGCGCAGCGATTCACGGATCAGTTCGTGCTCGATCTCGTCAATCGATTCGGTCATCTCAGTGCGGGTATAACCCACCCGCAGCAGGTCATCGAAGCGTTTCTTGATCGTTACGAAGATATATTTATCGATCGTAAAGCTCAAGACGCAACCGCCGTGCGCGTTATAGTAGGTAGGGAAATCCGTTCCCCCGCCGAACAAACTGACGCGCAAGGGTGTCTGCACAATGATCATGCGAAAGCCTTCTCCGCTACTTTGAAGTGATCCACGGTTTTTTCCAGGCCTTCGTACAACTCAACCCGTGGCCGCCAGCCCAGTTTTGTTTGCGCTTTGCCAGCGTCCAAGAAAATCTTGCGGGTTTCGCCAACTTTCGCCGGGCCGTAGATCGCATCACGTTCGTAACCAATAATATCTTTCAGGTTCATATAGATGTCATTGATCGAGTTCGGCTTTCCAAAACCCAGGTTATAGATGCCGTTGGTACCTTGTCCAGATACGGCCATCAGGTTGGCGCGGGCACAATCTTCAACGTAAACAAAATCGCGTTCCTGCTCACCATCACCATTGATGACCACTTGCTCATTCGCCAGCATCTGGCCGGTGAAGATCGCAACCACACCAGCTTCCCCTTTGGGATCCTGATGCGGGCCATACACATTCGGGTAGCGCAGCACGGTGTAGTTCAAACCGTAGTTATAGTTGTACATATACAGGTAATGTTCTACGGTATGTTTGCTGGCACCATACTGGCAAATCGGTTTGATGGGATGCTCTTCGTCACATGGCAAATATTCGGGTTCGCCGTAAACTGCTCCACCGGTAGAAATGTAGACGAAATGATCGACTTCATAGGTCTTGGCACATTCGATCAAATTGATCGAGCCTAAAATATTGACATCAGCATCATAGATCGGTTCATAGGTCGAGCGCCGCACGTCCATCTGGGCCGCGTGGTGATCGATAATGTCGGGTCGTTCTTTTTTGAAGACGTCGGCAAGCTGTGGGCTGCGAATGTCTAACGGGTAGAATGTGGCTTTAGGATTGAGGTTGCTCACGCGTCCGGTTGACAGGTTATCGACAACGACAACTTCGTAACCGCTTTCGATGAACAGATCAACTACATGAGAACCGATAAATCCGGCACCACCTGTAACTAATACTTTCACTGCGAGTCTCCTTTAAGGAAGATTTTGATGTAAGGCATCGATGTGCGCTTAGTATGCGCCGCTTCCCTTTATCACGGCGGGGAAAGTTTGCAGGATCAACTGTAAATCCAACCAAATCGTCCAGTTGCGGATATATTGCATGTCCAGGCGTACGCGCTCATCGTAAGAAATATCCGAGCGGCCGCTCACCTGCCACAGACCGGTAATTCCAGGGGGAACAGTTTGCAAATTGGTGTCCCATTTATCGTACATATCTAACTCAGCCGTGGTAATCATGCGGGGGCCAACCAGGGACATCTCACGGCGCAGCACGTTCACCAACTGCGGGATTTCATCGATACTGTATTTACGTAAGAAAGCACCCAACTTGGTAACCCGTGGGTCGTTCTTCAGCTTATGTTCGCGGGCCAATTCTGCTTTCAACTCTGGATACTGCTCCAGAATTTCATCACCGTTCACCCGCATCGTACGGAACTTGAAGGCATCGAACTCTTTGCCATTCACGCCCACCACTCGGCGGCGATGGATCGCCGGCCCGGGAGAATCCAGCCTGACAGCGATGGCAATCGCCAATAATATTGGTGAGATCACGATCAGAGCAGGGATCGTCAGCACGTAATCGAGGATGAACTTGAGCACCAGGTCGACCCCGGTCAGGCGCACTTTGTTGACGCCAACCAGCGGCACGAACGCAAACTGGTTCACGGTCAGGCCGGTGGTGATGATCTCATACAGGCCGGAAGAGAAACGTACATTGACGTCATTCTTTACGCCGTATTCTTTGAAGATATCCAGCATTTTGTCGCGGGATGAAATCGCGCTGGTCGCCAGGATGATCTCGCGCACTTGATGCTGATCGATGATCGTTTCCAACTCATCGACCTTGCCAAGGCAATTCAAATGACGGTATACCTTTGCGCCGGGTTTTAGCTTCTTATCGACAAAACCGATCACATGGAACCCCGAAGTTTCCCAGGTCATCAATTGTTCTGCCAGGGAAATACCTTCAGCGTTAGCACCGACGATGATTGCCGGAGCAAGGAAATATCCAAAACGGCGTAGGAAATACACCATGCGGCGCAGCAGGAAGCGGCTGAGAGAGGTAAAGAAAAAGACGAATATCCAGGAGATCACCAACCAGCCCCGGGCAAAGATCAAGTCATCGGAGAAGAGGAAGCGGGTGGCGATCATCAGGAACAGGCCCATTGTGGTCGTGTTGAAAACCAGGGAATATTCTTTGGTTCCACCCAACAGGTTTTTGCGATCGTATAACCCTCGCATCCAGTACAAGCCAATCCAGAACGGCAGCATGATCAACATCAGGCGGGTGTAGAAATCGAATGAGGGTAAAACCTCGAGATTGAATACCGGGATGTTTAGTTCAAATCGTACGTAGTAAGCCAGCAAGAATGCCAGACCGGTCATAACTAAATCGCTCACTACCAACGAAGCAGTGAACAAGAACCACTGTGTCCGGATGGGAACACGCTGACTGGCTGCATTGATTTTTGTATCGACTACTGGATTTACACCAGCATCTAACCTTGAAAGTGAGGACATCACGGTATACCTCCTCCAACCATTCCCTTTCGAAACCAATTCTCCTCCGAACCAGTGCCGAAATTATGCTTATAAACAGATAACAGTATTGCAACTGTAATGCTTGTATCATCAAGATTGGAGCCATCTTGTAATCCCCATAAAAGATGATTGCACTTTTAGAATAAACCCTTACAATAATTTCTAATGATGCTAATGGTTCCAACACTTGTAATACACACAAATTAGGTCTTTTCAATAATTCATGACCAATTTACTACAAGAATTGTCTGATATATCTTAGAACTTTTTTAGAATTATTAAGAGCACCCTCTGAATGGGTTTTCAGAGGGTGCTGGGAATAACTTTTTAGAGGAAAATTTTATTGGGAGCTAGGGTTGGACTTCGGTCTCCGGTACGTACCAGAAATAGCCTACGCCCCACTTTGTGCGGATGAAATATGGATCTTTGGGTGCATCCTCAATCTTATCACGCAAATAACTGACATAAAGTTGCAAGGAAGCTTTGCCGCCATCTGGGTCTAAAAGGTAGCCGGTCCCCCACACCCGGCGGATCAGTTCTTCATGGCCGATCACCGTGCCACGATTGCGGATCAAATAACTCAGCAGCCGGAATTCGGTTGGGGTGAGCGGAACCTGCTCATTATCCCGGAAGACGCGACCTTGTTTCAGGTCGACTTTCAACGAACCGTATTCATAGATGTTGCTTTCTTCACGCGACCGGTTGATGGTGTGCTTGAGCAAAGCGCGGATGCGGTATTCCAATTCCGTAATGATAAAAGGTTTGGTCAGGTAATCGGCGGCCCCAGCCTGGAAACCGCGCAGCAGGTCATCTTTCTCAGCTTTGGCGGTCAGCATCAAAATCGGCACATCACTCATCTCTTGCAGCCGTTTACAGACCTCGTACCCATCCATCTCTGGCATCATGATATCAAGTATCACCAGGTCGGGATGATGGTCGTATGCCATCTTCAATCCATCACGCCAATAAGGTGCGTAAACCATTTCATAGCCTCGCGATGTGAAGTATAACTTCAACATCTTGAACAACGAATAATCATCATCGATGACCAGAATCTTTTTGTCCACAGAAATTCCTATCTCATCAATCCGGTAATCACAAGTAATTTATTAATAGATAAGCAAATAAAATTCTTTGAAATTCTTAAGAATTATGACACAAAATCGGAACAAAATCAAGTTTTTTACCGGATTAGTATGTGTTTTATCAGGATTGCCTACATCTGCTGATATAATTTCTAAGAGTTGCTACACTAAATCTAAAAATCGCCTTTTGCCACATCATCCGGCATACTCAATAAAGATGCAAGTTTTGAACCGGATTTTACGCACGTCTCCGGCAATCCGCACTACTGATTGGACACCATAATGAGCAAAAATTGGTACGTCATTCGAAGCCAACCGAATAAAGAAAATGCACTCTACCAACAATTAATCTCGCGCGAGTACGAAACCTATTACCCTTCCCTGCGGGTAAAGCCCGTGAACCCACGTTCAGCGAAGATCAGGCCCTACTTTCCCAGCTACCTGTTCGTACGCGCCGACCTGACGGAAGTCGGCCAATTCGCCTTCGACCGCATCCCTTTCGCGATTGGTCTGGTACGTTTTGGCCGGAACACCCCCGCCTTGCCGGACACGCTGGTAAGTGCCATTCAGGAGCGCCTGGACAAACTGAATTCGACCGGCATTGACCAGAAAAAGCAATTCCAGGAAGGCTCCCAAATCCGCATCCAGGAAGGACCTTTCAAGGGATATGATGGCATTTTCGACGCTCATCTACCCGGCCGGGAACGCGTGCGCATTCTGCTGCAACTATTGGACGATCACAAAGTGCCGCTGGAGCTTCCGCCAGATCAGATCAAGCTCATCAAGACAGATCAAGAAAACAGCGATTGATTAAAAACCAGAAACCTGCCGTCCGGCAGGTTTCTGGTATTCATACCGTTTAGTGGTTGTTCACCCAGATCACGTAGTCCAGGCCATCCACGGTGCCGTCGCCATTGAAGTCGCCTTCTGCCGCTCCACTACTTGTTGCCTCATCATAGTGTTCCAGCCAGATCACGAAGTCCAGCAAGTTGACTTTACCGTCTCCATTGCCATCGCCCGGCACCCCGGCAACCGGCGGTGTTGGGGAAGGTCCTGGCGTCGGTGTTGGTAAAGTAGACGCCGTACACTCAGTTTGCGTGGTGGTGACATCTTCCCAACATGGGCTGCCATAAGCTTCGATTGCGCGTACCAGGTTCTGCATGTAGTAGTAGTCACCGATCAAAGCATCGGGCACATCCACATAGATGCGCAGCTGCTCCGGCGAGTCGTCGAGCACCCAGGCATGCAGCGGGAAGATCATCGCCCGCGTATCTGGGGGCATGGAGGCACTTTCGCCATAGTAGCGCGTCCACGCTGGAGGCTGGGCCATGTACCACAAGGGGAACATGGCCTCACCGCGCACCAGGGAATACTCATTCAGATAGGCGTTGCTCCCTAACACATCGGCTTTTAAACTGGCGTTATCGGAGAAGTAGCGGCCAATTTCGGGCGTGATGTCCAGGAATTGAAAGCCCAGGAACACCTGCGAGCGCGTCCAATTATCCCAACCGTCACCGACCCATTTGTAAGCATCTTCTGCATTTTTGGCAAAATCGTTGAAGTTCTGACCGCTGTTGAAACCATTGACGACATTATTGACAACTTGATCGCGCACGGAAGTGTGGCCGGTCTCATGCGCCATGCGGGCTACCCCGATCGCTCCGGCAATACTGGAATAGTAATCGGTCACCTCACCGGGTTTACCATTGTAGAAGCTGACAATGCTGTTCCAGTTGTTATTGATGTAATCCCAATCGCCGGTATTTTCGGCGTACAGCCACAAGGCATACATGGCAAACAGCTTAGGGCGATTGTTGTATTCTCCGTTCAGGCCACCGCGTTCACTGGCCGAGATTTCATCCGGTTCCCGCCGCGTCCCCACGTTCGGGTCCAGCAAATTGCCGTTCCAAAGTGGATAGGTTTGCATCTCGGAGCGCAGGTAGGTCTGTACGCGGGCTTGTAAATCGGCATCCAGGTAAGGATAGGCCAGACTCAACGTGTAGACCGTATCGTAACGCGTGTACCAGAAATGCTGCGTGCGGGTTTCGCCGTAGATCGTGCGGAACGGGGCCAGATGCCCGGCATCGATGACTTTCTCGACTTCCGTCGTCAGCCTGGCAGCCAGGTCGCTCGCATCAGGCGAGATATTCTGCGGCACAAGGTATTCATAAATATAGTCGTCGTAGCTGCCTTGCGCTGCGGCCGGCGTAATGCCAATCCCGCTAAACGTGGTAAAGATCAGTAATAAACCTAGTAAGTTTTTCCACATCTTCTTCATCAGCGTTGCTCCTCGATTGCCACGACACCGCCAATACCCGAGTCATTCAGGTATAACAAGGCCACACCGTCCGTCTCGGCAATCACGATACCGGTAAAGCCGTTGGGATTGCTAGATACGCGTGGCGGCCTTGGATCGGCTGCATTACACGTATCGCTGATCCCATCATTCCCATAGTAGATGATCTCGTAACCCCAGAACTCGCCACCGCGCCAGTCGGAACAATCTCGCACTGCAATCGTGGCAGAGATACCCCATTTTTGACCGGTGACCAGGTTGATCGCATTTGCGCCGCGGAACTGGTTGTACAGATACAACCAGTCACCACCGATGGTCGGTTGGAAGCCGTTATCAATCTCCGGACAGCTCAACTTGTTGGAACTCGGATTGTTGATTGTGATGCGGTCACCCGTCGCGGGGTCCATATAACTGATGTCTGAGCAATACTTGGTACCAAAGGTCGCCTGGTCCGTGAACAAGGTGGCGTGCTTGGAACGCCAGAACATCAACGGCAAGCCGTCTTCATCCAAAGCCGGCCCAAATGGTGCGTAGTTGTTGCCCGTCACTCGGCCCATCGCCACTTCGTAGGGTTCCTGTCCATTGGAGACATTGAACACGGTCAGGATCTTCTGGTAAGGGTTTTGATCCAGGAAATTCAAGACTGCATTCTTCTCTTGTGACCAGGTCGGATTAGCCGGCAAATTGTCCAGCACGGCTTCCATACCGGTCGAGTCGTTCTCCGCGCCTTCCAGGGAAGACATCGTGTAGACCAAAACCTTATCGCCCGTAACCACCGGCCAGGTATGCAGGAAGCTTTGCCCGACCACTTTCTTGGGCGCCCAGCGTTCCTGTCCATTGCTGGTATTGAGCGCATAGAAGTACATATTTTCGGCACCGAACAGCACCGTGCCACCATTCTCCGACACGGCCGCAGGAGCGATGATCGGAGCCAGGGCGAATGGCGAGTCGGCATCACCGGGCACACGCGTGGCGTACTTCCACTTGAGCGCACCATTACTGGCATGCAAGGCATAGAAATAACCGTCGCGCGAGCCAACGTACACCGTGCCATCCTGGATCGCCGGCGAGACGCTGATCCCAGCCCCGGTCTGGTATTCCCAGACTTTAGCGCCAGTATTGGCGTTCAGGCCGTAGATCTTGCCGTCCATTGAGGTCACAACGAGCACGCCATCAGAGTAAGCCGCCGTTCCCAGGATCGCTGCGCCGGTTTGGAAGTCCCAGAGGTTGTTGCCATTGAGCGCATTCACGGCATACATCACGCCGTTGGTCGCCCCGAAGTAGACTTTACCGTTGACGACAACCGGCTGGACTTGCTGCGAGAGGATCGTAGTCACCATGAAGTTCGAGCCGAACCCATCGGTGATGTTATTCCCTGGAGCCGACACAAAGTTGTGCACGATGTGGCTCTTATCAAACCAGGCCCAGGTGACTTCATAGTTGGGCGGCACAGATACGCTCGTGCGGCCGGTGCGTTGGGCATCGTGCTGGAACTGTGGCCAGTCCGTAGAAGAAGCCGGATCGGCCAAGGGGGTCGGCGTCGGCCCACTGACCACCGTGGTCGGGGTCGGTGTGGGTTCGCTCACCGGGGTAACCGGTGTGCTTGTGGGTGTATTTTGGGTCACAGGAGTCGGGGTAGCCTGGCTGGTTGGCGGGATCGTACTCACCGCCGTCGGGGAAGGCGTTGCCGTCACCTGGATCTCATCGGTATAGATCTTCACCGCCACGTCGTCCTGCAAGCCACTCACAGCCAGCGTGATCTCACCCGCGCTGTTCGAGTTAAGTGTCTGCGTATTGGTAACCTGCCCAGTGTAGGTATTCCACCATTCCACCGTGAAAGTCGTGTTCGGCACCAGGTCGATTATGACGTTACCGGTCTCAGGGCTGATCGTCTGGGGATTATCCACGCCCATCACATTGCGCCAGGTATGCGCCCGGTTCTGAATCCACAGGTATGCCCGGCCGCTGGAAGTATTCTTCTGGCCGAAAACCCGCAGGTCATTGTTGGACACATCAGCGTCGATGTCGCTGTACCCACCGTAGTTCACGTCTAGGGTATCGACAAAGTCGCTGAACGGTCCAGAGATCGCCGCCCGGTCGATGTATTGTAAGTGCTCGGACCACCAGTAATTGGGGTCGTACAACACTCCAGCTTGCAACTGCGACCAGAGCATATTGTGATACCAGATACCGTCATTGGGTTTTTCCAGAGCACTGAAGATGCTGATGCCGCTGTATCCAATCCCAGTCTCACCCCGCATGACAGGCATGTCGACGCTGTCGGCCAGGTATTCCTCGCCGCGGATAAGCTGCCAGTTCGCCATGTCATAACCGAGAGTCTTATCATCATTTGAGTATTCGTGCACATCGGCGTAATCCACGTCAGGATAATCCTGCTCATCGCCCCAGAATTCTGGCCGCCAGCAGCACCAGAACGAAGTGGTTGCCAGGTGCGGATGCGAGTCATTTTCGTGCATGAACTTGGCGAAATCCTGCGTTGCCTGCCAATGGGTAGTTTCATCAGGCGAACCCTCGTTGTTCAATTCCCACGAGTGCACAGCGGTGGAATAACCCCAGCGGGCGATGATGTAGCGCCACCACTGTTCTAGCAGCCAGCGCGTCTTGGTGCCTTCCGGCTGGTAATAGCCGTCGCCGCTGTTGGTGAAGATGCCCGAAGCAGAGAGGTGATTGGGCACCCAGTCATTCTTATCGAAGACCACGTACTTGTAGAATACATCGTACATTTCGCCCTGCTCGACCTGCCAATCAAAGAAGGCCGCCGGGCGAGGTTCCACGTAGGTGTGCATGTCGGCCTGCGAGTTGACGACCAACTCCCCACCAAGTTCACCACCGGACAGCACCTCACGGAT
Organism: Anaerolineales bacterium; assembly: GCA_016935415.1. GTDB lineage: Bacteria > Chloroflexota > Anaerolineae > Anaerolineales > UBA11579 > JAFGRA01. Next base: position 7,480 of record JAFGRA010000191.1, on the reverse strand, counting down.
CGACATCTGATCGACGTACACTTTACCGGAGGTAATGTTATCGAGATACAAGGACAGGTAGATGTGCTGTGCATCGGCACTGGTCGCCGTGTAGCGCACGACCACCGTATGCCAGTCACCGTCCGCGTTCACCGGTGGGATCATCGAAGCCACCGAACGCATGTCTTGCTCGAAATTATCGGAAGGCCAATCGTGGGTCTTGAGCATCAGGCCATAGGGGTAAGAAGCATTCGTCGGGCCGCTCATATCTTCGACCTTGATGCGCAGTTTGATCTGATATTCGTGGTTGGCTTCCAGACGGGTTTGGACAACACTTTCACCACCGTGCCAACCGATCCAAATGCGGTTGCCTTCCGGCCAGAAAAGCTCCTGGGAAAGTTCGCTTGTAGGATAGTGTTCCTTGAAGTTGAGTTGGGAGCTAAACCCTTCGTTGCCCATCTCCTGTGCCGAAGATACCCAGCGCGCCCAATTGGTGCTATAAGCGCCCCAGCCGCCCATCCAAGGGCGTTCGAGCGTATGCCCAACGTTGTCATTTTCGGAGTAATCCGAATTGATCGCCGGACCGACCGGCCAGAAAATGTCACCGTTGGAAAACTCGAAATAACGTGTGTCTTTGTCACTGACCTGCACGAACCCAGATTTGGTCGGTGTGGTCGCTGTGAAGCTGCCCACCGGCACAGTCACCGTACCGGAAGCATCTTGCACGTACAGCGAGACTTGATATTGGCCGATTTCCTGCGGGGAGAAGCGCACCGCCCAGAAATCATCGCCGGTCTCTTCGTAGTACTCACCACTGCGAACCACCTCGGTGGACATGAAAGCCGGTTGGCGCAAAGTGCGGCCGGACGGTGTAGTGAACACACCCTCCACGGTCACGCCTATGCCCGGTTCCACACCCGAAGGCGGGTCGGTATCGTAAAGGAAGAAAAGATTTTCCGCCACAGTTGCAAGATCGAAGCTGACTTCATATTTCTCGTACACTTTTACAGAAGTGGCGGAGGCGGATATATTGGAAATTTGCGGTTCCGAAAATTCCCGCGTCACGAACAAGCGATCCGTCCCAATTTTACCGCCTTCGTCCATGGCGGTGATCAGGATTTCATTCTTGCCCGGCTTCAGGGCGACCGTGCCGTTCCAATTCACATTCTGGGAAGCGTTTACGGTGACGATCCCGGCCTGATCGGTGGAGATGTTATCCCAGACCACACGGGTGATATCGTCGCCGTTATACGAAACCGCCGTACCTGAGAGCTGCACGGATCCACTTGAGGTAGTGTGGTTCTCCTGCGAAGTCGGCCCGGTGATGTCCACATTAGGCGCATCACTGTCGCTCACACTAATCGTGAGCGTATCCGAAGCCTGATTACCGTCATTATCCCAGACCGTCAATTGAACTTGATAGTCGCCCCGTGATACAAAAGTATGGCTGGGATTGACAAGCACATCCGTCGAGCCATCGCCAAACTCCCAGAAGTAGTCGCGGATCGCGCCATCCGGGTCGCTGGCATTAGCGGTGAAATTGACCGTCAACGGGGCGTCCCCGCTGGTCACATTGGCACTGGGGTCGAGGGTTGGGCCATTTGCCGAACCACTCTTCTCATACAGTTCCAATTCATCGAAATATAACTCGACCGAAGATTGCGGGCCAAACATCCCAAAGTTGACGCGCACTCGGCTCTTGGTCGCCGTAAAGCTGAGCGCCACCTTGCTCCATTCCCCTTGCGGGAAACTGGAATGGATATTGCTGATCCCGGTTGCTTCGGTCCAGTCATCATAAAGCACCTGCAAGCGGTCGTACCCCCAATCGGACCCGGAGAATTGTTCCCATTTATACCAGGCCGTCAGCGTGTATTCCTTGCCGACTTCGACATTCATCCAGCCTTGGGCTGCCTCCGAGCTTGTGATCTTGACGGCGTAGCTGCCGCTGTACACATCACTCGTAGTCAGGTTTGAAGCAGAAATACCCGACCAGGGAGAAACGGAACCTGTTTCAAAACCGCCGTTCGTCAGCAAGTTTGCGCTCTGTCCACTCACATCAACCGGTGGTTGGGCGTAGGTGAACAGGTTCAGGACGAGCAGCGTTGCGATCGTTAATGTGAATACCAGTTTTTTCTTATCCATAAGATATTTACCTTCTACCTACTACGACTTGTTCCAAAATACACGCCACCACCAGCGCCACCACCAGCGCCACCACCAGCCGGGATTTCGATCAGGTGCAGGTTCGGGTGGGTCGCTGACTTGAGGAGTTGGTGTAACAGTATATTCAGGTTCAGGAGTCTGCGGCGCTGTGTCGGTTGGAACTACTGTAGCAGACGGTGCAGGACTTGTCGGTGTTACTTCCGTAATCGGGTCATTAGAAATCGTAATCGCATCGATATTGCCAAACACCCCGGCTGTATGAACAATGGTAAGCGTGTGTACACTATCCGTCAAGCCACCATACTGCCACGTTTGCTGCCATTGTTCAGAATCACCGGTTTGGCCGATTGTGCCTACCAATTCGCCATCGATGGTGACGTGAATTTCGCCTTCGTACTGGCTGGTTGCGAACAGCAGTGTAACATTTTGACCAATGAAGGTCAAGTTAGCCGATTGTCCTATTACTGGCGAGTAATGCACGCTGTAGGCATAGGCATTTTCGTTTTCGTAGACCTGCCATTTGTCACCAACATATTCGATATTTTCATCCAGGTTGTCGTAGGTTCCAGGGCCAACCGGGGAATTAGCGTCAGTCGGGGCTATGGTCGGTCCAACAGTCGGTTCCTGAGTGGGTTCCGAATTCGCCGGCGTCGGGCTGGCCTGAACCGGCGTTGCCGTTGGCGCTGTGGTCGGCTGCTTGGTAGCCGTTGGCTGCTTCGTTGCAGTCGGAGCGTCTGTAGGCGGCACGTTCGTGGCCGTCGGTTCGGGTTCATCGGTCGGTTCTGGCTCGTTGGTTGGCGCATCCGTCGGAGCCGGTTCGTCCGTTGGCTCATCGGTCGGCTGCGGTTCATCAGTCGGTTCAACTGTTGCCGTCGGGCTGTCGGTCGGCAGCACATCCGTTGGTTCAGGTTCATCCGTCGCAGTCGGCTCAGTGGTTGCCGTTGGTTCATCGGTCGGCGGGACATCCGTCGGAGGCACATCGGTTGGGACAACTTCGGTCGCAGTTGGTTCCGGTGTATCCGAAGGCACAACTTCGGTTGCAGTGGGCTCTGGCGTGTTCGACGGGATCACATCCGTAGCCGTCGGCTCCGGTGTATCGGTTGGCGGTATGTCCGTTTCTGTTGCCGTTGGAGGAACATTCGTCTGGGTCGCCGTGGGTACATCCGTCTCTGTCGGTTCAGGTATATTGGTTGGTGGTACGTCCGTTTCTGTCGCCGTCGGCAAAGCCGTTTCCGTGAAGGTCGGTGTATTCGTCGGCGTTTCAGTTGGTGTATCCGTTATGGTTGGCGTTTCGCTGGGTTCAGTGGTCGGCGTGGGAGTCGGTAAGTGCAACGGTACCGAAACGCGCGCTAACGCGAAGGCATGGCCGCTTTCATCCCCGGCATACCCGGCCAGCACGATCCGGTCGTCGACTTGCTTGACCGCAGCTTGCGCCCGGTCATTTTCTGTGCCCAGGTCGACCAACAAGATACCGGCATCCCCAAAGCTATCGTCCAACGTGCCATCTGCCATGTAGCGGACGGCGGCAAAATCAAGGTCTTCCGCAGTTGTTTCCGAATAGCCGGTCACGACAATACTGTCGTCATCCTGCACGAGCACGGCAGTCGCCACATCGTCGCCACCGCCGATCGCCGTGATGATGCGCCCGTTGTTCCCAAATTCGGTATCCAGGTTCCCGGCCTCATCGTAACGCGCCGTCACAAAATCGAAGTCATTCCCGTTCCAGCTCTGGCTGACGATCACCGTCTTGCCATCCGGCTGCACGGCCACGGCCTGCGCCCAATCGTACTGACCTACCAGGCTGGTTTCCACAATGCCGTTGGTACCGAAGGAAGTGTCCACACTCCCATTGGCGTTATAACGCACTAAAACAACATTAAGGTCGGCACCTGCGGCGCAGAAACCGGTCTGGATGATCTTGCCGTCTGCTTGCAGTCCGATAGAATTTCCAAATTCATTGGTATCGCCAAACGCGGCAGTCGCGATCCCATTGCTGCCGAAAGTATTATCCAAAGTACCGTTCTGATTAAAACGCAAAACGGCCAGGTCGAAATTGGTTCCATTCCAGGTTTGGGCGGCCACCAGAATTGAGCCGTTGGGCTGGACCAGGACGGCATGTCCATAATCATCTGCGGCACCCACGGGCAGCACAACTTTGCCGCCATTGCCGAAGCCGGTATCAAAACCACCATTCGGTTGTAAACGCAGCAAAGCAAGGTCAAAGTTGGCGCCATTCCAGGTTTGTCCGGCCAGCAGAATCTTGTCGTCGGCCTGTACGGCAACCGCAAAACCCACATCGAAACCGCTGTCGAGGTCGATCTCAATAATGCCGTCACCATCAAAGGAGGTATCCAAACTGCCATCGGCATTGAAACGCGCCAGGGCAAAGTCCTGATTGTCACCTGTGCTGCTGCTTCCAGCCACGATCAATTTGCCATCGCTCTGCACAGCAATTGAACGGCCGTGGCTGTCATCACCAACCGCGGTGATTGCATTGCCCCCTGTACCAAAGCTTTCATCGAGGCTGCCATTCAGGGCGTAGGATGCCTGCCCTGCGGCCGAACTCCGTTCCTGATTCTGGGCAGCCGCGGTTCGGAGTTCCCGAATCACGACGTTGCCTAGCAAGGTTGCCAGCAGGAACAAAACTATAAGCAACCGATAATTTATCCGCTTTGGGATTTTTAGCTCCATAGATTTTCATCCTTTGCTACAGACGATGTCTTGGAGGTATTGACGGTTCAATGTGGGCAGTGTTGAGTGAGGTTCTTGCCGTCACGTTCCTCGGTATTTCCTAAAACAATAATGCTGACGTAAATCGCCTACAATTCTTAGAATTTCTAAGTTTTCTCTAAGATATTCCAAGAAAGGCAAAGATAGTATGGGGCATGAGTACTAGTGGGTCTCGTACAATTAGGAGAATAGTACTAAATCCCCTATTTTCCTCTCCCCAAACGCCAATATTTCAACCTGGTTACTGCTTGCTAACGTTTCTGAAATTAAACTAGCGCATGCGCTATGTTAAACTAGTGAGCATAATGGTAGCGAAACAAGCAAACAAAATGGCCCGGCCCGACTTCGCAGCAGCAAAGCGCTACGCGTTAGCGCGTCTGGAACGCGAACTCCCCCCCGAACTGCATTACCATGACTTTGAGCATACGCTCAAATACGTGATTCCCGCTGCCGAACGTCTAGCGCAGGCCGAGGGTATCAATGGAGAAGAACGCGAGCTGCTCTCCGTAGCTGCCCATTACCATGACCTCGGCTACCTGATCGACCGGGATACCCATGAAGCAGCCGGAACACGCATCGTTTCCGAGGTATTGCCGCGTTTCGACTTTTCCGCTGCCCAGATCAAGGTAATCAAAAACCTGATCCTGGCCACTAAAATGCCCCAAACGCCTGCCACGCATCTCGAGCAAATCCTGGCCGATGCTGACCTGGACGTACTCGGCACAATTGAGTTCTTCCCGACTAGCGTAAAACTAAGAAAAGAGCAGGCCGTTTTCGGCCATGAGGAAGACGACCTGACCTGGTACCGTAATCAGCTCGAGTTTTTGCAGAACCATGAATACTTCACGACTTCGGCAAAGAAATTCAGGGACGCGGGGAAACGTGCCAACATGCGCAAACTAAAGGACATTATCCAGGAACTGGAAAGCAACCACAAATAGAAACACAAAACGCTTACATTATTGGGAACGGATATATAAATTCGCGGTAAAATTGACGGTCTGCTGCATACATCGCGCATAAGCCGCTTGCCAAACAAATGCTTGCGCTCGCCACCCTATCCACCAGACAACCCCTAACAAAATCATAAAATGAACATTCCCTTCAAACAATATTGGGATTTACTCGGTAAATACATTCAGCCCCAAAAAGGCCGCTTCTATCTGCTTACTTTTTTGCTGCTAAGCACGATCGGTTTGCAGATTCTCAACCCCCAGATCATGCGCTACTTCATCGACCAGGCCACTGCCCAGGCCCCGCTAAACGACCTGGTGTTAGCCGCGGCACTGTTCATTGCCGCTGCCCTCGTGCAGCAGGTCATGGGCGTCAGTGCCACCTACGTTGGCGAGAACGTGGCCTGGACGGCCACCAACGCCCTGCGTGCCGAGTTGGCCGAACACTGCCTGCACCTGGATATGAGTTTCCACAATGAGAAAAGCCCCGGCGAGTTGATTGAACGTATCGATGGAGACGTGATCGAAATCTCCAACTTCTTCTCCCAATTGGTGATCCGCGTGCTCGGTAATTTGCTCCTGCTGCTTGGCATTATGGTCGCCATCATGTTTGTAGACTGGCGCGTGGGGATTGCGTTCAGCACCTTCGTGGTCATCATGCTGTTTGTGTTGAACAAAGTGCGCGGCCTGGCCATCCCCCACCAGAAAGCCTTCCGCGAAGCCAACGCCGAACTGTTCGGTTTCCTGGAAGAGCGTCTGGCAGGCACCGAAGACATCCGCTCCAGCGGGGCAGTCGACTTCGTGCTGCGCGGCCTGTATAAACTGCAAACCGAGATCCTCAAACACTGGCGTAACTCCTGGCGCATGTTCCTGCTGGTACGTTCAACCGCCGGTTACATGATGGTGATCGGCAACGTGATCGCTTTCATTTCCGGCTACTTCCTTTACCGCAATGGAACGATCACTTTGGGTACCGCCTACCTGATCATCTACTACACCAACCTGCTCGGCCGCCCGGTGCGCGAACTCGAGCAGCAGGTGGAGAACTTGCAGAACATCGGGGCCAGCACGCTGCGCCTGATCGAACTGCGCGCCATCGAGAGCAAGACCCAGGACGGGCCTGGTGTGCCCATTCCCACCGGTGCGCTGCACCTATCTTTCGATCACGTCGACTTTGCCTACCACGAAGATGAACCTGTGCTGCACGATCTCTCCTTTCAATTGGAACCCGGCAAGGTGCTCGGCATCCTGGGGCGCACCGGCAGCGGCAAGACCACGATCACGCGCCTGGTTTTCCGGCTCTACGACCCAACTACAGGACAGGTCACCCTGAACGATGTACCCATTCAGCACGCCGAACTGCGCCAACTACGCCAAAGCGTCGGCATGGTCACCCAGGATGTGCAACTCTTCCAGGCTTCGGTGCGCGACAACCTGACCTTCTTCGACCATACCATCCCCGACGAACGCATCATGGCAGTGATCGAAGAACTGGAACTTTCCGACTGGTTTCAATCCCTGCCCGACGGTCTGGACACTGAACTGGAAACCGGTGGACGCGGCCTTTCGGCCGGGGAAGGCCAGTTGCTGGCTTTCACGCGCGTTTTCCTGCGCGACCCCGGCCTGGTGATCCTCGACGAAGCCTCCTCGCGCCT
>JAFGRA010000190.1 GCA_016935415.1 Anaerolineales bacterium | reverse complement strand
GGATCGGCGGCCAGGAAGAGATGACCGGTCTGAGGTTTGACGAGCGTCTGAATGATCTCGAACCATACCGGGGCAAAGAACTGGGCCTCATCGACCAGCACAACATCATATTGCGGCGGCTTCAGCTGGCCGGATTGGATGAACTGCAGTATTTGAAGCGGGATCGTCGCCCAATCGGTACGGTGTATACGCGCGAGTGCTTGATCGTATTGGTTGATCGTCCTGAAAACCTGCTGGCGCTGGGAAGTAGCCAGGCCGAAGCCCCGGCCTTTGCGATCGACGGCAAGATAGTCAGCTTGCTTTGTAATTCCTTGATCCTTAACCCAATCCAGTTCACTCTGAAACATGTCCAGTGTGAGGCGCATATCCTTTAAATATTTCCGCTGCATGGATTGAAGCAGTTCTTTGCGCTCTTTGAGGGACAATGGATCGAGCCATTCAGGTTGCTTGGGCCAGAAATAGTGGCACCATTTCTGGAAAGTGAACCAATGAACATTCTTGGGCAGCCCACCGCTGAGCCGGCAGTAGCGCGATTCCATATCACGGATCAAAGGCCGGTTGTGGGTCAGCACCAGGAACTTCTTTCCGGGAAACAGTTCGTTCAATAAGCGCAGCCGGTAGAGCAGGATCAGGGTCTTCCCGCTGCCGGCCACGCCGTTGACCAGGTTGAGGCGGAAATCATTTGCCAGGGCCGCCCGGTCATCACTTAAATTCAGATCGGTCTTTACCGCTTTCTCCTGGTCGTAGTCCAGCAGAAAATCCGTTAGGCCGGCATCCAGGTTGCGGTCTGGAGCTTTGCAAACCGTCAGCGAGGCAGGAACGATCACTTCCGGATTGAAATAGGTGCGCAGGACCTGAACCTGATTTTCTTCCAGCGATTTTTTGGTGAAGAGCTGCTCCCAGTGTTTCTCTGAACCGCGTTTCAGAAACTCTTGGCCGATCCAAAAGAAATCGGCAGATCCTTGTTCTAGGTTCGGCTTTTGAAGCTGGTTCGCTTTCAGGTTTGGAAAGATCACTGCCCCGGAAATCTTCGTGGAAAGTTCACCATGTCCATTTTGAAATGAGCCCAGGAAAGTATTGAGCGTATCGTGCGCTGCGGTTCCCGATGACTGAGATCCTGGTTCGAGCAGGAACATCTGAAGGGGGGAGCGGCCTTTTTTAGCGGTCACCGGACTGACCTTGACCAGCAGGGCTTGCTGGCGCGCATTCAGTACGAGAAAATCAGGCGCATCCGGCTGCCAGGGGGCCAGGTGATGCCAGACAGAGCAAGTATCGGGGAGCGTTTTCAAGAAATTAAAAACACGCAACGTTGCTTCAGGAAGCTTGCCTACCGGTGAGTTTGGGAAAATCGTCGCCATCAGTAATCGACCCCCTCGGAAATATCAAACGTTGTGCAGTGCGCTAAGAGATCGCCATACATCTCGATCCAGGCTTCGCTTTCAAGGCTGTCCGGTTGCGCGTTCAGGACGTGGCTACTGCCGACAACGATCAGCTTGGTCCGCGGCCTGGTGATCGAGACATTGAGCCGTTCTGGCTGGAAATAGAATTCGGCCAGGCGCCCGGCAAATGCTGGGTTGGAGGTCGTCATCGAGAGAAGGACGACTTCTCTTTCCTGGCCCTGCATGCGTTCAACGGTATCCACGACAAGTTCGCTCAGCATCTCACGGGAAGGCAATACCTGGCTGAGCAGCTTCCGGATCGCCCGACCTTGTGCCCGATACGGTACGATCACGCCAATTTCAGTGGGTGAGACATTGGCCCGGAGCAGACTTTGGACCAACTCGACGATGATGTCGGCTTCTTTCTGGCTGCGGATTGTATTGTTGCGGTGGCCGACATCCAGAAAGACCATCGAGTGTCTTGGATCCAGGGCGAAGGCCCATTTGGGATCAGTACCGTCCAACTGCAATCGCCGCGGCCCGGCATCCGGTGTGGGCTGGAGTTTACCGTCATAGAAATTTTTACTCGGCCATTGGACGAGGACATCATTGAGCCGGTAGGTGAGGTCGAGCATAGTCTCATAGCCGCGCTCGTTGAGGTAGGCAAAGATCGAGGCGCGACCTAGTTGGCTTGTACCGGCAGAAATGACCGGTGGAAGTTGTCTGTCATCCCCAATAAAGATGTAGCGATTGCCTGCTAGCATACCCATGATTGCCAATGGCAATGTGATTTGTGATGCTTCGTCAAAGATGACGACATCAAACTCTATATTTGCGAGTCGTTGAGTCTGGGTGGCAAATGGCGTCGCTCCTATTGCATAGCCAGAAGATGACTCAGCAAAATCCGTGCTGGCAAAATTTTCGTGATTGGGCGGCAGTAAATCTTTAGCAGCGTTGTCTTGCCCGATTTTACATACTGGTAGCTCGGAATCCAGGCGGTAGATTTTATTGAGAGCATTGTTGATCGCCCGGTGAGTCAGCCCGGTGATCAGCACCCGGTGCCCATCTTCCACGAGCATCCTAACTAGGTGAGCGAGGACGAAGGTCTTTCCCGTGCCCGGCGGTCCCTGGATCAAGTGTACGAGATCGGTGGCATAGGATTGGGCTACGGCTTCACATTGGCTTTCATTGAGGTCTGCTGCGTTGGTCGCTTCCCAGGCGCGTTCGTATTTCGCATAGTCGATCGATGGACTCAATTCACCGTTGAGGAGCGGTAAGATGAACTCTCGCCCGCGCAAGGTGTCACCAACCCGGTCTAAAGCTTCCAAAAACATACCGCTCAGGTCGAGCAGGCTCTCATCGGCGATCCACCCGTTTGGAAATTCCTTTAAAAAATAGGGGTTGCCATCTGTGATGGTCACTTCGAGTGTGGTTATGCCGTCATATTCCATAACGCACTGGATGGCTTCCAGCCCTTGTTGGTTACCACGATGCAAGACGAGAAAATCCCCTTCACGAAAACGGGAGTCATTTGTCTGGCAAGTGAGTATCAATATGCCATTGGGTTTGAGCTGCTTGATCTCCAATCCCTCGATGGCATATCCTTTTTGGACGCGCTGGGCTAAAGGCAGCGACCATTGCTGTAGCAATCGCTGTCGTTGGTAATCAAATTCCTGGTGAATGAAAGTCCGAAGTCGTTGCAGGAGGATTTTTTGATTGCTAGTCATTTTTTGTTTGGAACCGTTACCCATCTTGTCTTATTCAATATTCTAACCTGGATTCAGCGATCTGCACTTAACCGAAACGATAGTTTCGATTTGACATAATGTCCGAATTAAGGTTTAGGCGGATATGGGTATGAATTAAAATTGAAAAAATAGTATAGTGGGATTATTGAATTGATAAGCATATTGTGATTATTTAGTGATTTTTTTGTTGTTCATATATTGCTAAAATAAACATGAGCAAGCTAGGACATAAAAGGATTTAACGTGATAGGTAAAATTCCTCGAATAATAGTAGTGGATGACGAGCTTCACGATTGAAGCAGGATTGGCTCCACCGCTACTGATCTCCCCTGCAAACGCGGGTACCATTGACCAGATGTACCCGGCCTTGACCTGGGGTATCCCGATCTGGGCACCAGCAAACTACAACATCGTGCTCGAACCCGCCGGTGGCGGTACAGCCCTGGTCGACCTCTGGGTTGGCGCCGGTTCCGCTTGTGGTGTTTCTGAGTGCTCCTGGACCGTCAACCAACTGCTGCCGGATGGCGGTTACCAATGACGGGTGCGCGGCTATACCGCCGGGGTGGGCGCTTCCGAGTTCTCAGCGATCTGGACCTTCACCGTCAACAGCGCCGTTGACCTGATCGCTCCCGACATTGGTGAAACAGTCGACTTCCTCAAACCAACCTTCACCTGGAACAAACCCTCGTGGTCCCCAGCAGCGTATAACGTCGTGGTCGAACCACTTGGCGGTGGCACCGCCTTAATCAATGCCTGGGTCAACGGTGCCACAGTGTGTGGTGCAACCGAGTGCACCTGGGCGACCAGTTCATACCTGAGCGACGGCGACTACCAATGGCGGGTGATGGCCTACACCAGCGGCTACGGCGCCAGCTCGTGGTCGGAGGCGCGTGCACTTACTGTTGGGGCGACCCCCACGCCGATGCCGCCTGGGGACGGCGGAACCACCGACTACCCGCGGCCTGGCCTGACCTGGAAAGAACTTTCCTGGGTGGACTGGTATCAACTGGAGATTACTCCGGATGGCGAAGCGCCCCAATCGCGCTGGGTCAACGCCAGCGCCTGCAGTGACGGAGAGTGCTCCTGGACGGCAAACTTAACCATGGGTGACGGGGACTATGACTGGCGCGTGCGCGGCTACACTGCCGCAGTCGCCACCAGTTACTGGTCGACCAGCGCGGTTATGACCGTACAGGCTGCCCCGCAGCTCAGCTACCCGGCCAATGGTGGCACGGTGGACGATCCCAAGCCAGACCTGACCTGGGGCGCACTTTCCTGGGCAGAGTCCTACCTGGTGGAAGTGTACGACAGCGGCATGGGCTTAACCTCGCGCTGGGTTGCCGCCGCCGATGTTTGCAGCGGTGGCTCGTGCAGCTACACCACGGCCTTCACCCT
>JAFGRA010000189.1 GCA_016935415.1 Anaerolineales bacterium | reverse complement strand
CTTCCCAATCCCCGGCAGCCATGGCCTTTTCTGCGCTCTTACGATGCAGGTCAAGCTGCGCATTGAGCTGGTCGCTGCGCACCGCACCCAGTTGCTCGCGCAGGGCCGTGTCTTCCGGCGCAAGCTGGATGGCGGTTTCCAGGGCGGCAATGGCTTTTTCCCAGTTTCCGCGCGCGATTGCTCCTTCGGCCTCGCGCCGGTAGCCCTGCAGTTTGGACTGGCGTGGCGCGTCCTTGACTTCGGCCAGCCTGGCCTGTAACGCTTCGTTTTCAGGGTCGACCTGGATGGCTTCTTCGACCATCCCGGCGGCCTCGTCCCAGCGTTGGCGGGAAAGGGCTTTCTCGGCCTTCCCCAGCCACTCAGCCACCACTTTGGCCTTCTTTTGCGCCAGAACTTCGTTATAACGACTGGACAACTGATCGTCTTCGGGCATGAATTCCATTGCCCTGCTGAACGATCCCAATGCCTCATCTTCCTGCCGCGCAGCAAGCTGACGTTCAGCCTGCTCCCGGTAAATAGCCGCCAGCCGCTGACGGGCGTCGCTGTGGGCCGCGTTGATCGCCAGGATTTTCTGGTACAGTGGGATCGCCTGATCTGTCTCGCCGTGTCCGCGCGCCGCATCCCCCAGCGCCAGGTTGGCTTCGCAATAACCGGTTTTTGCCATCACATCTTCGTCGTCGATCTTCAGCGCGAGCCCGAAAGCTTCTGCGGCTTCGGCATAATCTTTCTGGTCCAGGTAAACGCTGGCGATATTGGTTTGCGCCTTCAGGTTGCCGGGATTTGCATTAAGTGCGCTCTGGTAATTCTCGATGGCATGCTGCATCTGACCGCGGTCGCGATATTCATCTCCAATTTCGATGTAACGGTTGGCGATTGGGTTGACCTCGACCAACTCCTCGCGCACCCGGTCTGTGGGACGGTTGGCGACCAGCCACAAGCGCATCAGGTGGATCACGAAGCGGTTATCCCCGGTGATGACATCCTTGTCGCGCAGGTGGATAACGGCCGAATTCAGATCTGATTCGCTGAAGCGTACGCGCTGGGCGTTCAACGCCTGGGCCAGCTTCTGGTTGTTACCGCCATCTATCTCGGCCAGTGTAGCCAGGATCCATTTCTCGAGGTCAGAAGCCTCATCCCAGATAAATTTCAGGTTGACCGTGCCGCGCTCGATCACATCTTCCAACACGGCTTCCACGTCACCCGCGCCGATCGTTCGCGCGCCGGTCTTCTGGCAGCGCGAAAACAACTCGTGGCACATCAACTGTGTGAAATACGGGTGACCGGAGGTGATTTCGCTGATCCGCTCGACTGCCTTCTTCTCGTACTTGATCAGGCCTTCGACCGGTTTGGTGACCAAACGCTGGCAATCGTCCCTCGTCAGGAAGCTGATCTTGCGATACAGGGCGCTCTTGAAGAATTCGGTATAGGAGGCCTGCATATTTTCCAGCTTGTCGCCAGACGAGCCAATCGAGAAGATGAAATTGAGCCCTTCCTCTTCGATCAACCGGCGCAGGTAGGCAATCAAGGGGCGAGAAAATGTCTCCCTGATCTCGGGCCGGTCGAGCGAATCGAACTCATCGAAAGTAAGCAATAAAACGTAGTCGCCAAGTAACGGTCGCAAACCGGGCAGGAACTCGTTGATCAGGTATTCGATGTCTGCAAAGGCTTTAGGATCGGGCTTGGGGATATCGATATCGTGTTCGCGCCTGAGCGTGCGCACGATTTCACTGGCCAGCCACCACAGGAAACGATCCAGGCTGGTACCCGTGCGCCCTTGCAAATCGAAGAAAACTTGTATGTACTTGTCAGGTAGAAAATTGGGAATTTGTTTGAGAACGGAGGTCTTGCCAACCCGCCGCTGTCCATGCAGGACCAGGATATGGTGGACGAATTTCCCTTCTAAACTGCGCTCAATCCAACCGAACACATCCTCGCGGCCAAAAAACATGCTGGCCTCGACGACCGGTGCTCCTGCGATGTAAGGATTGAGCATATCGTTCACGATAACGTTTCCTACAGGAGGAACTAGCTTATATTACTATTGTTGCACCGATAAATACCCTTCCCTGCAAATCATTATACAATAATTTTCTACGGCTTGATTGCACCAAAACTAATCATTTCTGCATGACGTATTACATATTCGTTGTAAGCATTAGACAGTTTCTTCGTCACTGAACCGGGCCTCCCCTCCCCTACCGTCATATCGTCAATCTGGACAACCGGCACGATCCCCCGCGAACTACTGGTGATGAAAGCCTCATCCAAAGCCGGGACCTGCTCACGTTTCAATGAACGATATACAATATCCAAACCACTCCCCCGCGCGACCCGCAGCACGGTCCGGCGCGTGACACCCAGTAGGATGTTTTTCCGGGCAGTCCCCAACTTTCCATCTTTTACATAGAAAAAATTGCTGGTCATCCCTTCCAGGATGCGACCAGATCGCATGAGCAACACCTCGATAGTGTCGCCCTGTACCAATTGGCGCGCCGGTTGGCTCCTCTCTATAAATGTAGTTGACTTCAAACGCGGCGTCGCTCGTTCCAGATGCAGGCAGATTACGCGGATACCGTTCTGGTAGATGACCGCTGCCAGCGGCTGGAATGGCTCAAGGATGGCGTACATAGCTCCGGGGGAGTCCGATGCGGAGAGGATCAACCGAATGCGCGATTCGCCCGGGGCGTTCTGCCTGACCAGTCGCGCCAGCGCTCGTCTCAATTCCTCCCGTGCAACAGCCGGCCGGATGCCCTGTGCTGCGGCAGGCGTGTAGAGACGGTCAAGGTGGGAGCGTAGGTTCAGGACCTTCGTACCCGCGGCCAGAGTCCGGAATGTAGTGTAGAAGCCCGATGGCAGTTGACGGGTCAATCCGTCGGGGGAATCAGCCTGAATATCGAGCGCTCTCTCCCCATTTGCCGTGAGTTCATAAGCAAGGATGAATGACATATTCCAATTATAAAGGGGCGGCAATATAATTGGGTGAATTTCCCTCAGGAGCGTGAATGCTCGCCATCCCCTACCCACTTAAACGCATTGTAGATTTTTACCGCGACCGCGAATATTTTCGTTCTCTGCGCCGTCTTGCACTGCCAATCATCATACAACAATTCATCCTCTCGGGATTGAATATGGTCAATGTGGTGCTGATCGGGCAGAAAGGGGATGCATCGGTTGCAGCTGTAGGAGTAGTAAACCAGGTTTTTTTTCTGCTTAATTTGGTGCATTTTGGCATCATCAGCGGGGCAGCCATGTTTACCGCACAGTTCTGGGGTAAGGGCGATATTCCCAACTTGCGACGCGTGCTCGGGTTGTGCCTGGCGCTCAGTATCGCTGCCAGCCTGATCTTCTTCCTGTTCGTTCAGTTAATGCCGGCGCAAATCCTGGGGGTGTACTCGAGCGATCCGGCCGTCATTGCCCTGGGCAGCCAATATCTGCGCATTTTTTCGTGGACGTTTATTTTCTTCGCCATCACGTTCAGCTACGCGCTGGTGCTGCGTTCGACTGGCGATGTCAGGACGCCCACTGTCATTAGCGTTACTGCGCTCAGCTTGAGTACGCTGCTATCCTACGGCTTGATCTTTGGCAAGTTCGGGCTGCCGGAAATGGGTCTCGAGGGCGCAGCTCTGGCGGCTTTGATTGCGCGCGGGGTTGAATGTGTGCTCTTGTTGATCGTTACTTATGCTATCAAGTCGCCCGTTGCCGCGTCGCTGACCGAGCTATTCAATTTTGACCTGCCATTTCTTGGGAGAGTGCTTAAGCCCATCCTTCCTGTGGTCCTGAATGAAATCTTCTGGGCGCTGGGTATCACCTCTTACAATGTCATTTACGGGCATATCGGCACGGATGCATTTGCAGCCATGAGCATTGTAGCCACAATCGACCAGATGGCGCTGGTCCTCTTTCAAGGCATAGCACATGCCACGGCGGTGATGGTTGGAAACCGCATCGGAGCCGGGGAAGAAGAAAGCGCTCATCTTTATGCGGGTCGTTCCCTGGGATTAGGTATCCTCCTCGGATTGCTGGTTGGAGTGATATTGCTTTTGCTGCGGGCTCCTGTTCTAACCTTGTACAAGGTCACTCCGGCCGTCACTTCGGCTGCCTACCGCGTACTGACGATCATCAGTCTCTTCTTATGGATGCGTTTTAATAATATGGCTATTGTGATCGGCATCCTGCGCTCGGGCGGGGATACACGCTTTTCCCTGGTACTGGATGGCATCATCATCTGGGTCGTTGGCGTGCCGTTGTCGGCCCTGGGCGCATTTGTTTTCCACCTGCCCGTTCACTGGGTTTATCTGTTTGCCATGTCGGAAGAAACGACAAAATGGGTTCTGGGCCTGCGCCGCTACGTGTCACGCAAGTGGATCCACAATCTGGCGGTGGCAGCATGATTATTCCAACGCTGGCTCGGATTGACAAATCCGCTGCCATATTTGCTGGATTCCCTGGCACCGCCCGCGCACCCCGCACAAACGAACTGTGCGGGGCAGATGGCAGGTGTGTCAATCCCGCAAAGCCATACTGGGAATTGCTGCTAATCACGATTTTAGCTTGACAGGCTGGAAACAGCCGTGATAAACTCGACAAGCTTTAAGCAAATTCTAAGGAAAGGAGGCGCACGCATGGTTATTATGTTTGATGCACGCAAGCTCAGCAATCCAGTTGCTGATTCTTTACCTTATCGTAGTGCGCCTGTTGACCGTCCTTAGGTCATTTTCTCTCTGGTTTCCAAACCACGGCGCACGCAGCACCGTGGTTTTTTTATTCTCGATATCCGTTGGTCGAGTAGGGCTGGGTGCTCTTCCCAGTCCGTATCGAGACCAACAAGTTTTACGAAACAAATGATCTCAAGATAGTTAGCATTGTGGTCTCCCCGGCCCGCCCATTTACGCTTACATTGGATGTTCCAAGAATGGCCGGGGCGGCGATATGCCCGACGAACACGGGCTACTCGACCACCGTTAATAAGGAAAAGTGAGAAGAAATGACTACTTTGACGCAACCCTCCACATACTTTGATTTTCGCACGGCCCAGAACAAGAACCGCTTGAAAGGCATCTGGCGAATGATGGCAGATTACCGCCTGCCTTACTTCGGCGCGGTGGTAACCCTGGCGATCTCAGCGACCGCTAAGACAGCCACCTTCCTGTTATTGCGCTACTTCGTAGACAATATTTTAACCGAAGCAATTACAACTGGCGACTTATCGGCTACTTTGACGCGCACACTGATCGCCACTGCGCTCGGTTTCATCGGCCTGGCTCTGTTCGAAGGCGGATTCGCGTACTTCTCTGGTCGCCTGGCAGCCTACACAGCCGAAAGCATCACGCGTCGCCTGCGCAATTTCTTATTTGACCATATCCAGCGCTTGAATTTCTCCTATCACAATACCACACCGACCGGAGACCTGATCGAACGCTGCACCTCGGATGTGGATGCGCTGCGTCGCTTCTTCAGCGAGCAGGCCATTGGCGTCGGTCGGATCATCTTGCTGTTTGTCATCAACCTCATTGCTTTGCTCCAACTGAACGCAGAGCTGGCCTGGGTTTCGATCATCGCCATCCCCTTTGTGCTGCTGGTTTCTCTTTGGTTTTTCAAGAAAGTGACCCAGGCCTACGAGCGCTATCAGGAGCAGGAAGCGGTGCTCTCGACCACCCTGCAGGAAAACCTGACCGGGGTACGCGTGGTCAAGGCCTTTGCCCGCCAGGAATACGAAAAGGGCAAGTTCGAAAAAGACAACTGGGAGAAGTTCCTGCGCGGCAAGCTGCTGCTGTTGATGCACTCGCTGTTCTGGCCGCTTTCTGACATTGTGCTGGGTTTCCAGATGCTGGGCGGCTTTGTCTATGGCGCGCTGATGGCGATCAACGGCGAGATCACGATCGGCACCTACCTGGCGTACGCCGGGCTGGTCGTCTGGTTGATCTGGCCCATCCGCAACCTGGGACGCCTGATCGTGCAGACCTCCACTGGCATGGTCTCCTACGGTAGGTTGATGAAGATCGTCGAGCAGGAACGGGAACCGCTCACGGATGGCAAGGTGCAGCCTGCGGGTCCGGTGCGAGGCGAACTGGTCTTCGATGACGTCTCGTTCATGTACTCTGATGGTAAAACGGACGTGCTCAAGAATGTCTCCTTCCGCGTCGCCCCCGGACAGGCGGTTGCCCTGCTCGGTTCGACCGGCTCGGGCAAGACCAGCCTAGTCAACCTGCTGCCGCGTTTCCACGAATATACCGGCGGTCACATCCTGCTGGATAGCGCCGAATTGAAGGATTACTCGCGCGAGTACCTGCGCAAGCAGATCGGCATCGTCGAACAGGAACCATTCCTGTTCAGCCGCTCGATCCGCGAGAACATCACCTACGGCGTAGGGCGCGACGTGCCCATGGAAGAAATCGAACAGGCTGCCCGCGCCGCCGCCGTCCACGATGTGATCCTTGCCTTCCCGGATGGATACAACACGCTGGTCGGCGAAAATGGCGTGACGCTTTCCGGCGGGCAGAAGCAACGCGTGACGATTGCCCGTACCCTGCTCAAAAACCCGCGCATCCTGATCCTGGACGACTCGACTTCGTCGGTCGACCTGGAGACGGAAGCGGAAATCCGCGAGGCGCTCAACAACCTGATGAAGGACCGCACCACGTTCATCATCGCCCACCGCATCCAGTCGGTCATGATCGCAGATCTGATCCTGGTGATGGACAAGGGCGAGGTCATCCAGATGGGCACACATGAAGAACTCGTGGCGCAAGAGGATGGCATGTACCGCCGGATTTATGACATCCAGACGAGGATCGATGAAGAGTTGGAAACAGAGATTTCTCGTGTCAACTAAACCTCGTTGATTGAGTAGCCCCGTCGTGGTAGTCGGGGCGTATCGAAACCAACAGGCTACAAAGAAAGAAAAGATTTCAAAGTAGCTTTCGATGTGGTCTCCCCGGCCTAGCATGGTCCGGGGAGACCAACAGACATAAGAAACCGAAGGATTTCAAAATAACTTTTGATGTGGTTTTGATACGGCGGACAAGCACCGCCTACTCAACCACCATAAGCAACGGAGATTTGTCATGACTGACGAATTGATTGTATTAGAAGAGGAAGAATATACATCACAACTGACCGGCCCGGTGTTCCGGCGCATTGTCGGGCTGCTCAAGCCGCATTGGCGCTGGGTGGTCGGATTCTTTATCACTATCGCGCTGACATCGATCACCGATTCGTATTTCACATACATCAACAAGCAGATCATCGACCAGGGCATCTCGCTCAAAGACGTCGGCGCGCTTACGCGTTTGGCTGCCCTGTACGGTGGACTCATCGTCGTGCAAGCCGGCATGGTGTTCACGTTCATCTACCTGGCCGGTGTGCTGGGCGAACGCGTGCAATACGACCTGCGCAAGATGTTATTCAACCACCTGCAAGACCTGTCGCTCTCGTACTACGCCCAGACCGCTGTGGGCCGCCTGATGGCGCGCGTCACCTCGGATACCGGGCGTGTGTCTGAACTGGTCACCTGGGGCGTGGTGGACATCACCTGGTCGGCCATGAATATCACCACCGCAACGGTCTTCATGCTGATCATCAACTGGAAGCTGGGCCTGATCGTGCTGGCGGCAATCCCGATCTTGATGGTTATCGCGGTGGAGTTCCGCAAACGAATCTTGGTGCAGTTCCGCGCCTCGCGGCGTGCCAACTCCAAGATCACCGGCGCCTACAATGAAAACATCGCTGGTGTGCGCGTGGTCAAGGCGCTGGGACGCGAGGATGAAAACCTGAAAGAGTTCCAGGTGCTGACAGATGACATGTACCGCGCTTCCTACCGCGCTGCTTGGCTCTCTGCGCTCTTCTTACCGACCGTGCAGATCATCTCAGCGCTGGCGCTGGGGATCATCGTCTGGTACAGCGGGATACAGGCCCAGGTCGGCGGGATGACTGTCGGCGGCATTCACGCTTTCGTTTCCTACCTGACCTTCATGCTCTGGCCGGTGCAGGAACTGGCGCGCGTCTACGCTGAGATGCAGCATTCCATCGCGTCGGCCGAGCGCATCTTCAAACTGGTGGATACACCTCCCGAGG
>JAFGRA010000188.1 GCA_016935415.1 Anaerolineales bacterium | reverse complement strand
GCCTCGGTGGTCCAGTTGGGCTGGGCCAGGCGGATGGCGGCTTCCAGTGCCTTGACTTGTTGGTACAGCAGGTGCTGCTCCCCGTAAGGCTGCCCGTAGATGATCTGCAGCGCGGCGATCTCGTCGCGGTTGTCCTCGATTAACTGCCGGAAGGATTCGATCTTCCTCGGTGAGTTTATTGGCCAGACGGGAGATCTGGCCGGCCAGGGTGGAAAGCGTCTCCGGGTCGCTGTCTCCCATGGCAATGCTATCCAGCAGCTTTTTGAAAGAGACGAACGGCTTATGGTCCAACTGGTTCGGCGCATAGGTCAGGTCCTCGTCCAACTGCTCCCACCGCTGCTGGCGGGTCAGCCGGTCGCGGAACTCGACCACCGTGCCGGCATCCACCGTACTCCCTTGCTCGGTGATCCGGGTCCGGATCTTGTACACGATATTGTCCACGTTGATGCCGTCGGCTACAGCCCGCTGGCGGGGATATTCCATCACCAAATTTTGCCAGAAAGAACCAAAGGTCTGCTTGGAAGGGGTGGCGGTCAGCCCCACGATGTAGGCGTCGAAATACTCCAGCACCTGCCGCCACAGGTTATAAGATGGAGCGGTGACATTCGTCGGTGAAAATGACGTCGAAATATTCGATGGGGATGTGTGGGTTGAACTCCACCGTCCTGGGTTGGCTACCAAAGGTCGATTCCAGCTCGTCCATCGACAACTCTTCAAGCTCATCCTCGATGTCTTCCTCACCCTTGAGCATCGAATAGAGCCGCTGGATGGTGGTGATGATGACGTCGTTGTCCCCGATGGCGTTGCTGGTCAGTAGTTGCACGTTGTACAGTTCGGTGAACTTGGAGCCGTCGTCGGGGGTGGTGTATAGTTGAAATTCCTTCAGCGCCTGCTTGCCCAGGTTTCGGCGGCCCACCAGGAAAAGCACCCGCTGCGCGTTGCCAAACTTGATCAGGCTGTAGATAACGCTGATGGCGGTAAAGGTCTTGCCGCTGCCGGTTGCCATCTGCACCAATGCCCGGGGGCGGTCGGCGGCAAAGGATTGCTCCAATTGCTGGATGGCTGTGACCTGAGGCGGCCACAGGCCGGTGGTGATAAGCGGCGGCATCTCCTGTCGCAGGCGAAAGCGCAGCGTGGGCAGTTTTTCTGCCTATTCCGCTGGCCGCGAGGAACCTTTTTTATCCATTCTACACCAACAACCCATTCGGAGCGGTCCGGATCATTCATGTTATCCTTGGCTCCTGCTGGAACAAGCGGTAACTCTAATAAAGGTTCTCCATCACAGGTAAATTCTTTAATCATCACCGCCTCTTGGGTAACTCTTCCGTAACCGACGTATCCCTCCCCTCTCATATAAGCAAAAAATTCATCGCCTATCTGTAGTCGCTTCAATCCGCTTGAATACCATTTGCCTTGACCTGCGCCGATATAGTTATATTCTTGGTTGGCTTCCCAGGTGCGGTGCGGACCATCCCCAATGTTGACAAAATAATACCCGGACCAGGGTCCACGTTTTCGGGAATCAGCGACTTTTTGAATTTGTTCAGGATCCATCAGCCAGGCGCGGCCCAAATATTCCCGGCCGTCATCCTGAAAGTGTGAAAAGAAAACGACGTTAATATTTACATGGTGTTCGTCGGCAAGGTATTGCACGATCCGTTCTGAGGATTCATCAAGTTCGGAAGCGACGACAATCATGAGGTGATTGGAGTTGATTGGTTCCGGAAGCGCCTCCTGGAATTTGTTGCCAAGGGCGGGCTCACCATATCTAGATAAACATAATCTCGAAGTGATGCTGCCATAGAATCCTTCAGTTATGTACACTTGATATCATGTACAATCATGCTGCTTTCGATTATAATAACAGCATGATTGTTGACAAGGAGAAAAGGCCAATCGAAAAGATTCGGGCGTTGATACAAGAACGAAATGGTATGTTGTTAACATCCGACCTGACAAAAAACAACATATCCAGAAAATACCTTGCCCTGATGCTAAATAGCGGCGAGATCGAGCGGGTTTCAAGGGGTGTATATGTTGCCACAGAAGAGATTGCTGATGAGATGTTCGAGCTTCAAGCAAGATTCAAGCAGGCGATCTTTTCCCATGGGACGGCGCTGTACTTGCATGATTTGACGGATAGGTCCCCCTTGGCGTTTACTGTAACTGTGCCAACAGAGTATAATGCAACCTCGCTCAAGGAAAATTGTCGAGTTTTTTTTGTGAATCGGAATTTACATCCTGTCGGATCAATCATCATGCAATCACCTCACGGGAATGATATCCAGACCTACGATATGGAAAGGACTATATGCGATATTTTGCGGAGCCGGAATAAAATGGATATTCAAATTGTTACTGATGCATTGAAAAGGTACGTAGAGGATAGAACCAAAAATCTTAATTTGCTCTACGATTATGCTAAACAGTTTCGCATCCAAAAGATCGTACGTGAGTATATGGAAGTGCTGCTTTGAGTAACGCAATAAGCCTAAAGGCTAGAATTAGAAATGTGGCTTCCAAAAAGAATATACCTGCTCATGCTGTGCTTCAGTATTATATGATGGAGCGATTACTTGAAAGGATTTCAGTATCGCAATATAAAGACAGTTTTATCATCAAGGGCGGCATGATCATCGCTTCATTAGTTGGATTAGCAAGCAGAACTACGGTAGACATGGATACAACAGTCCGCGGTATTCCCCTTAACGAAGAATCGGTACGATCGATACTACAGAATATTTGCGATATCCAGACTAATGACGGCGCGACTCTGGCACTAGACAACATTAAACCGATTCGAATTGATAATATTTATGGTGGTTATCGCGCGTTGATGACTGTAAAGTATGGAAAGATCAGAACCCCAATAAAATTGGACATGACCACAGGCGATCAGGTAATACCAGAGCCGACTCCTTTCACATTTCAATCGCTAATTGATGAAAGATCAGTCCAAGTTTGGGCATACAATATTGAGACAATATTGGCAGAAAAAGTAGAAACTATTCTACGCAGAGGCGCTCTAAACACCCGGCTACGAGATTTTTACGATGTCTATATTCTAATAAAGACGCAGCACATTGATATGGAAATATTCAAGCAGGCACTAAAGGCTACATCAGAGTATAGAATGTCGACGTTGGCATTGGAGAATAAAGATAAAATACTTAACGAGCTTTATAATAGCTCTGTTATGCGCCAACAATGGGATCACTATTGTAAAACCTACGGATATGCAGCTGGTATTGGGTACGATATGGTGATGAAAGCCGTGGAAGATATTGTCCGCAGCATCTAATTCCCCTGCCATATGGCTATGTGCCGAGTTGGCAAGCAGCAGACCTGTCTTAATTCTTGAAAATCAACGGCAAGAAAATCTCCGTGTCCGTCACCAGCACCCGCACGCTCTTGGTCAGCACCTGCGTCCCCGAAAAGATCGCCGTATTCTCCAACAAACCGGTCTCGACCGCCAGCGTCGAGATCGTCAGCGTCACCCCCTGGCCGGCGCTGGCCGTGGTGGACCAGGTCACAGTCTGGCCGTCGATTACCGGCAGCGGGCTGCTGCTGGCCGTAACCGTCAGCACCGTGGCCGCATCCGGAACCACGTCGGTGATGACGATCTGGTGGGTCAGGCCGCCCCAGCGATAGGTCAATGTGTAATCCAATATCTCGTTTTTGCCAATGTTGGCGGCGCTGGCGGTCTTTTCCGCGCCAAACTGGGCCGCGATAGCCGCCCGCACCGCGTACAGGTCGGTGGGCACCCGGCTGAACAGCGTACGCGAGTCGATGAATTGGCCGGCCAGCTCGTCCGCCTGGTTGGGAACCCCGATCATCGGGTCGCCCTGGTTCAGCAGCCACAGGTATTCGTAATCCTCCATTCCCTCGCGCAGCAGCTCCCAGCGGATTGAAGGGACCAGCCGGTTGCTCTGCGGCTGGCAGGCGTCGTAGGCGATGGTCCCGTCCTTGGGCGGGTAGAACATGAACCCATCGCCGTTGCCGTGGTCGTTCCAGGCGTCCCCCCAGACGTCCGAGCTCCAATCGGTGGTGGAATAGTATAGCAGGCCGTCGACCCGCTCCAGCCAGG
>JAFGRA010000005.1 GCA_016935415.1 Anaerolineales bacterium | reverse complement strand
CGAGACGGTGGAAATCCTGCGCCGCCTGCTGAATATGGAAACGGTCACTTTCCACGGCGAGTTCGTGCACGTCGACGGCATCAAGCTGGATGTAGTGCATGGGCGTACCGAGCCGCGCGATGTGGAAATCATGATCGGCGCGACCGGCCCCAAGATGGTCGAGATGACCGGTGAATTGTGTGATGGGATCGTGCTCAATTACTGTGTGCCGCCGGAATACAACGACATGGCGATGGAACGCCTGGAAGCCGGCGCCAAGAAAGCCGGTAAGACATTGGCTGACATCGACCGCCCGCAGTTGGTGGTGTGCTCCGTTGACCCCGACGAGGACAAGGCGATCGACACCACGCGCGGCCTGCTGACCCAATACCTGGCGCAGCAACCGCATATTGCCAAAGCATCGGGTGTTTCGATGGATGTGGTCGAAGAAATCCAGTCGATCCTGGGCTGGCCTGCCACCCATGAGCAGATCGAAAAGGCCAAGCATCTGGTGCCCGAAGACCTGATCCACCGCATTACCGCATCCGGTACGCCGGAACAGGCGCGCGCCAAGGTGCAGGAATATATCGACCACGGCGCAACCTGTCCGATCCTCTACCCGGTGGGCGGGGATTACAAGCTGTTGATCGACACCTTCGCCACAAAATAACGCTGCACACAACCTGACATTCCAAAATAGACGAATACCGCGAATGGGTTTAAAATATTCGCGGTATTCATATTTAAAGGTTTGGAGGATAAGATGTCTAAACTAAGCCGTTGGTTTCTAGTACTTACTTCCGGGGTAATGCTGCACCTTTTCCTGACTATTTATACTGTGGCACGGCTTGCTCCATTTTACAATCTGCCAGCATATACAGTGGGTCTGCCACCTTTCGGACAGGTGAATTACAGCACGGCCGACTCGATTGTGGCGGCTGAGTGGCTTTTGGTGTTCATTTTATGGCTCGTTTTTGCCATTGCTTTGCTGCGGGATAAAACGAATCGGGATGGGTAGGTTTTTTTCCGAATCTTCACACTGTCTCCGATTCTTGTAGTGGACGCGGCATGCTGCGCCCTTACCTGTTCGCTGCGATGTAGACGCAGTATCGTTGAATGCAGGGGGAACACGAATAACACGAATTGAACGATTGTCACGAATGGTTTTGATAATATTCGTGGTATTCGTATTTACGGTAATTGAGTTGGGCAACCAGCCGGTTGCCCCTACAGTTATCCGACGCGAGTGTCGGTTGTTTTAACATTTGGTTCGCCTTCCTCCCCGATTGCGTTATAATACTTTTCCACATAAACAATCGAAGAACATGCTGGTGGAGGATGATGAAAAAACAAGCCAATTCTCGCGGCTGTTACGTTTGTGGGCTGGAAAACCCCTTTGGATTAAAGCTGAAATTTTATTGGGATGGCCCGGATCGGGTGGTGTGTGATCACGTTGTGCCGGAACATTTCAACGGTTACCCTGGAATTGTCCACGGTGGCGTGGTTGCCAGCATGCTGGACGAGTTAGTCGGGCGCGTGTATATTGGGGAACCGCCTGATCTGCGTTTTCAATATACTGCCAAACTGACGGTGCGCTACCGCAAACCGGTGCCTACCGGCCAGCCGCTGCACATGGTGGCCTGGGGGGTGCGCGATAAGGGCCGCGTGGCGGAAGCCAGGGCCGAATTGCACGGCCCGGATGGGGAATTGCTGGTCGAGGCCGAAGGCCTGCTGGTGGATATGCCGCCGGAAATGTACAAAGGTTATGACCTGGAAGATTTCGGCTGGAAAGTTTACCCCGACGAAGAGGAGAAACTATGATCCTGGAATATCATCGCCCCAATACGCTTGAAGAAGCATTGGATTTATTGCAGCGCCCAACGCCGTACACCGTCCCGCTGGGCGGCGGTTCGGTCTTGAGCCGTAAAACGGCTTTGCCGTTGGACGTGGTCGATTTGCAGAACCTGGGATTGGATACGGTTGAAGCCAAAGGCAGCGCCTTGAACCTGGGGGCAACCGTTACCTTGCAACAACTGCTCGAAACGCCTGACATCCCGGAGGCCTTGGGCAAAGCCATTCGCCACGAAGCGACCTATAACCTGCGCCAGGTGGCTACGGTTGCCGGGGCGTTGGTGGCGGCCGACGGACGTTCGGCCTTCGCTACCGCCATGCTGGCGCTGGACGCTCAGCTCACGCTGCTCCCAGATGGCGAGGCGATGAGCCTGGGCGACTTGCTGCCGCTGCGTGCAGAAATGCTCAAAGGCCGCTTGATCACAGCCCTGGAAATCCCGCTGAATGTTAAATTGTGCTACGAATACGTGGCGCGTTCCCCCGCCGACCTGCCGGTTGTGGCCGTCGCGGTGGCACAATGGTCTTCGGGACGCACGCGCGTCGTGCTGGGCGGCACCGGGGCGCAGCCAGTGATGGCCATGGATGGTAAATTTGATGAAGATCAGGCCCAGGCCGCGGTAGAGAACGCTTTATTTTCCTCTGACGACCAATGGGCTTCGGCTGCCTATCGCATCGATGTGGCGCAAACGTTGGCTCGGCGCTGTCTGGCAGCATTCGAATAACGGTTTATGGATACCCATTAGGAGATGAAACGTTGACCAAAATACATGGTTTTGAATTATTGAAGGATCAGGAAATCCCGGAACTGAACACTAAGGCGCGTTACTTCCGCCACGTCAAGACCGGAGCCGAACTCATATCGTTAGAGAATAATGATGAAAACAAGGTTTTCAGCATCAACTTCCGCACCCCGCCAGAAGACTCGACCGGCGTTGCCCACATCCTGGAACATTCCGTGCTGAATGGTTCGGACAAATACCCGGTCAAGGAACCCTTCATTGAATTGGTGAAAGGTTCGCTGCAAACCTTCGTCAATGCCTTCACCTTCTCGGACAAGACCTGCTACCCTTGCGCCAGCCAGAACTTGCAGGATTTCTACAACCTGATCGACGTGTACGTCGACGCCGTTTTCCATCCCTTGCTACAGCCGCACATTCTCGACCAGGAAGGCTGGCACTACGAGTTGGATGACCCAAATGGGACGATGATCTACAAGGGCGTGGTTTTCAACGAGATGAAGGGCGCTTATTCGGATCCGGATGACCTCTTGGGAGACCGTGCTCAGCAATCGCTGTTCCCGGGGCATATCTATGGCCTGGATTCGGGCGGCGACCCTAAAGTGATCCCTGACCTGACTTACGAACAGTTCAAGGCATTCCACGATACCTTCTATCATCCTTCGAATACCTACATCTTTTTCTATGGCGACGATCCCGCCGACGAGCGCCTGCGTTTGATGGATGCTTATTTGCAGGGCTTCGAACACCTGGACGTGCATTCGGACATTCCATTGGCTGCACCCTTCGAGTCGCCCAAGGCAGTTACATTACCATATGCGGCCGGGGAAGGCGAGGACAGCAGCTACCTGACCGTGAACTGGCTGATGGACGAGCATAAAGACCCGGAATTGACCTTGAGCCTCGGTATCCTCGACCACATCTTGCTCGGTACCCCCGCTTCACCGCTGCGCAAGGCGCTGATCGACTCTGGGTTAGGTGAGGATCTGGCCGGGGGCGGCCTGGAAGAACACCTGCGTCAGATGGTGTTTTGCACCGGTTTGAAGGGTATCGCCAAGGCAGATGCCGGTAAGGTGGAAACGCTGATCGATGAAACGCTGGCCGAGCTGGCCAAGAACGGCATCGACCCCGATACCGTGGCCGCCTCGGTCAATACAATTGAATTCTTGCTGCGAGAGAACAACACCGGCGCTTTCCCGCGCGGTTTGCTGCTGATGCTGCGTTCGCTGTGGTTCTGGCTGTACGGCCATGACCCGCTGGCACCACTGGCTTTCGAAGAACCACTCAAAGCGATCAAAGCCAAGTTGGACGGCGGTGATAAATATTTTGAAGGTTTGATCCAACAATACCTGATCGATAACCATCACCGCACCACGCTGCTACTCGAACCCGATCCTGAACTCAACCAGCGTGATGATGCGGCTGAAGCTGCCAAACTGGCCGAAATCCAGGCCGGGATGAGCGCT
Source organism: Anaerolineales bacterium (assembly GCA_016935415.1). Taxonomy (GTDB): domain Bacteria; phylum Chloroflexota; class Anaerolineae; order Anaerolineales; family UBA11579; genus JAFGRA01. Next base: position 26,611 of record JAFGRA010000005.1, on the reverse strand, counting down.
GAGGAATTGCAGGCGGTGGTTGAGAACACCAAGCAACTGAAACAAATCCAGGAGACCCCCGATTCGCCCGAAGCCCTGGCGACCCTGCCGGTGCTGAAGCTCGAAGACTTGGATAAATATAATCAACCGATCCCGCTGGACGTGCTCGACCTGGGCGGCAGCCGGGTACTGTATCACGATCTCTTTACCAATGGCATCCTCTACCTGGATGTGGGGTTCAACCTGCACACATTGCCGCAGGAATACATCCCTTATGTGGGTCTATTTGGGCGGGCGCTGGTGGAAATTGGTACTGAGGCACAGGACTTCGTCAAGCTTTCGCAGCGCATCGGGCGCGACACTGGTGGTATCCAACCGGCGGTCTTCACCGCCGCCAACCGGGATAGCAAGGAAAGCGCCGCTTACCTGTTCCTGCGCGGCAAATCCACCGTCGACCAGACCGATAAACTGTTGGGTATCCTCGAAGATGTGCTCCTGACCGTGAAGCTGGATAATCAGGAACGCTTCCGCCAGATGGTATTAGAAGAAAAGGCCGATCAGGAAGCGCAGTTGGTGCCGCGCGGCCACATTGTGGTCAACAATCGCTTGAAGAGCAAGTTCGATGAAGCTGGTTGGTTGACCGAGCAGATGGGTGGGGTCGACTACCTCTTCTTCCTGCGCGAATTGGAAACGAAAGTGGAGCAGGATTGGGCCGGTGTATTGGCTGACCTGGAAGCGGTGAAAGCCGCGCTGATCAACCGGGCGACGATGCTGTGCAACGTGACCGTCGATGGCGCTAACTGGGTAACCACCGAGCCGCAGTTGAATGCGTTCCTGGCACACATCCCGCTCAAAGACGTACCCACTGTGGACTGGCAGCCGAATTATGGTGCTGCCAATGAAGGCTTGGCTATCCCGGCGCAGGTCAATTTCGTGGGCAAGGGGGCCAACCTGTATGATCTGGGCTATGAGTTGGACGGTTCGATTGCCGTGATCAACGGCTACCTGGGCACGACCTACCTGTGGGAGAAACTGCGCGTGCAGGGTGGAGCCTATGGTGGTTTCTCGACCTTCGATATGCGTTCCGGGATATTCAATTTCCTGTCCTACCGCGACCCGAACCTGTTGGGCAGCATTCAGAATTACGACGGCACGGCGGAATTCCTGCGTGGCCTGGATTTGAGTAAAGAAGAATTGGTCAAGAGCATCATCGGCGCGATTGGCAACATCGACCAATACCGGTTGCCGGACGCCAAGGGGTACACCTCGATGGCGCGTTACCTGACCGGTGTGGATGACGAGTATTTGCAGCAGTACCGCGATGAAGTTTTGGGAACCACCGAAGCCGATTTCAAGGCCCTGGCGAGGGTGTTAGATCAGGTCAAGGAAAAGGGCCGGGTGGTGGTGTTGGGTTCGGCCGAAGATATCGCCTCAGCTAATCAAGCGCATGGCGATTGGTTGGATGTCAAGAAAGTGTTGTAAATTGGAACGAGCTTTAGTGTGATGGAGACTCTTTCAAAGCTACCAAATCGACAAGCATACTGTTTACAGGGATATGATTACACTCTGGCAGGTGGGTATTTTGTCACGCTGGTTGCCAAAGATCGCCGCATGGTATTTGGTGACGTTGTTGCAGATCAGGTAGTTTTGAATGCTGCTGGAGAATTGATTCAGTCTGAATGGATCAAGATCGTGGATCGTTTTCCATCGATTATGTTGGACGAATTTATTGTTATGCCCAATCATTTCCACGCTATTTTGTTTTTGACGAATATGAGGGAACGAGTGGAATCTGTAGGGGCGGGGCTGGTTCCCGCCCGGAAGCAAATGGATGAGGTCAAATCTGGTAAAGACAAAGAAGATGTAGAGAGGGGTGTTCAGGAGCGGGCCGCTCCTACATTGAGTGATGTTGTTGGGGCATTCAAATCGATTACTGCAGTTCGTTATATTGAAAATGTCAAAACAAACAGCTGGCTGCCTCTAAATGGACAATTGTGGCAGCGTAGCTTTTACGACCGCATCATTCGAAATGAAGAAGAATTGCATCATTTGCGAGAATACGTGCACTTTAATGTAGCTAAATGGCCGCAGGACGAAGAAAACCCGGTATATGTCCAGCGATAAAGGTCTTATTCAGGAGTAACCTATGAAAATCAAGTTGATCGTCAACGATAAAACCCACGATGTCCAAATCGAGGCGGGTGACAGCCTGTTCCAGGTGTTGCGCCGGCTGGGATATTACGGCGTCAAATTTGGCAGCGAGAGTGGCGAGGATGGCGCCAGCACGGTATTGCTGGACGGCAAACCGGTTGATTCGATCTGTATGTTAGCGGCGCAGGCCGAGGGTAAGAAGATCGAAACCATCGAGGGCCTGGGTGAACATCCCGAACAGGGCTGGAAGAAGACCGCTGGCCTGCATCCCTTGCAGCATGCTTTTATGATCAGCGGGGCGATCCAATCGGGTTATTCCACGCCCGCAATGATCCTGGCTGCCAAGCACCTGCTAGATCAGAACCCCAACCCAACCGAAGCGGAAGTGCGCGAAGCTATCTCCGGCATCCTCGACCGCGAGTCGGGTTACGTCAAGCCGGTGCAGGCCATCCTGCACGCCGCGGCAGTAATGCGCGGTGAAGCTGATCCCGACGAAATGCTGTCCATCGACGAGTTCCCCGGCCTTTTTACCGGTCCGGCGGACGTACAGCCGGAAGGTGACATTCCCATGCCTGGTGAGGATCGTGGGACGCGCACAGCTGTGCGCGTCTTGCCCAAGGTGCTGATTGCGCCGCAGTCCGAAGAATTGACCAGTGTTGGCCGCCCGGAGATCAAGGTGGATGCCATGAAACTGGTGCAAGGCAAACCGGCCTTCGCGGCTGACTTCGACATCCGCGGTCTGCTGCATGCCAAGGTGCTGAAAAGCCCGCTGCCGCACGCTCTGATCAAGAGCATCGACGTGAGTAAGGCTGAAGCGTTGGACGGCGTGGCCGCCGTGCTGACCTACAAGGATATGCCGCGCGTGACTTATTCTACTGCCGGGCAGTCCGACCCAATCCCTGGCCCGCTGGACATGTTCTCGCTCGACCATAAGGTGCGCTATGTGGGTGACCGGGTGGCTTTTGTGGCTGCCGAAACGCCGGAGATCGCCGCAGAGGCGCTCAAGCTGATCGAAGTTGAATACGAAGAACTGCCTGCCATTATGGACATGGGCGACGCCATGAAAGCTGGCGCGCCGATTCTTCATGACGAACCGGAATACGTCAACTTCGCCGATTCCGACCCCAGCCGCAACCTGGCAGCGGAAATTCGCATAGACATTGGTGATGTCGAGCAAGGCTTTGCTGAAGCCGACCGCATCTTCGAGCACGAATACGAGGTGCCCAAAGTGCAGCAGGCGCACATCGAGCCGCACGTGTGTATCACCTATTGGGACTCGGACGACCGCCTGGTGATCCGTACCAGTACGCAGGTGCCTTTCCATGCCCGCCGCATCCTGGCCCCGGTGCTGGGCTTACCGGTCAAGCGCATCCGCGTGATCAAGCCGCGCATTGGCGGTGGGTTCGGCGGTAAGCAGGAAGTGCAGATCGAGGATGTGGCCGGGCACCTGACAATTGCGACTGGCCGTCCGGTGATGTACGAATACACGCGCGAAGAGGAATTCACTTCCTCGCGCTCGCGCCACCCGATGCGGGTACGCATGAAGACCGGGGTGAAGGCAGATGGTACGATTACTGCCAACGAGATGTATGCGCTCTCGGATACCGGCGCGTACGGCTGCCACGCCCTGACCGTGACCGGCAACACCGGCCACAAAGCGATGGCTTTGTACGTGGGGGATGGCAAGTATCGCGAAAATCCCAACATTCGCTTCTACGCCGACGTGGTCTACACCAACCAGATGCCCTCCGGGGCGTACCGCGGTTACGGTGTGCCGCAGGGCTTCTGGCCGCTGGAACGCCATATCGAGACGATTGCGCGGGAGATGGGTTTCGACCCAATCGAGTTCCGCTTGAAGAATGCTTTGCGGGCAGGGGAGTTGCAGCCTTTCAGCACAGCCTGGAGCGAAGGCCGTGAGCCGCGCCCGGAAACTATTCAGACCAACGGCCTGGACGAGTGCGTGCGTCAGGGGCGCGCTGCCATCGGCTGGGATCAGAAATTTGGGGTAGGGGAGTGGCACAGCGTGTCCGGCAAGCCGCATCTGCGCAAGGGGGTCGGGGTGGCGATGGTGATGCAGGGCACGGCGATCCCATACCTGGACATGGGCGGGGCCAGTATCAAGATGAATGACGACGGTTCCTTTAATCTACTGGTAGGTGCCACCGATCTGGGTACCGGTTCGGATACGGTGCTGGGGCAAATGGCGGCCGAAGTGTTGGGCGTGCCTTTGCAGGATATCCTGGTGTATTCCTCGGATACAGATTTCACGCCCTTCGATAAGGGCGCTTATGCCTCCAGCACAACCTACATTTCCGGTACCGCGGTGGTGCGCGCTGCTGAAAAAGTGGCAGAGCGTATCCGCGTTCGCGCGGCGATGATCTTCGAGGAACGCGCCGATGGTGAAGAGGTCAAACCGGAAGAGATCCACCTGGAAGACCGCAAAGCCTATGCCCTGGATGGGCGTTTTGCAACCTTTGAAGAGATCGGCTTGCACTCGCTGCACCACAACGAGCAGGAACAAATCATGGGGGTGGGGTCGTTCATGTCTAAGGTGGCTCCACCGCCCTTCGCCGCTCAGTTTGCCGAAGTGACGGTGGACATCGAGACCGGCCAGGTGGTGGTCGATAAACTGGTGATGGCGGTGGATTCGGGCAAGATCGTCAACCCACTGACCGCCTCCGGACAGATCGAGGGCGGCATGACCCAGGCGCTGGGCTACGCGGTGTGTGAAGAATTGGTCTATGGCGAGGACGGGGTGCAGCGTGAAACGGATTTCCGTGATTATCATATCTTCCGCGCCCATGAGATGCCCGACCTGGAAACCATCTTTGTGGAAACCTTCGAGCCTTCGCATCCCTTTGGCGTCAAGGCTGTGGCCGAAATCCCGATGGACGGGGTCGCCCCGGCCGTGGGGAACGCCATCCTGGATGCTTGCGGTGCCAAGCTGGACAAGAATCCCGCTACACCGGAGCGTGTATGGCAGGCGTTGAAAAAGAATTAAGAATTAGGGGGATGAATAAGGATTAGCTAGAGAAAAAGGTCGGGTGTAAAAACCCGGCCTTTATGAAAAGTTGGGAGTGGATTGTTTATTCGAGTTCGCCCCTTGGCAACAGGTAAGCGATCACAATCCACTCCCAGAAGTACATTTAGGAAAGGCGGAAATGTATCCCGCCGTTCTTACATTTTCTTACGCCCGATGATTAATCAAAACCTTTCAAAATCCGGCGCAGTTCGCGAGCGTGCCCGGCTTCGTCGGCTGCCATTTCTTCAAGTTTCATTTCTAGCTCGACCAGGCCAAGTTCTCCGGCCATCTGGGCGTGCTTCATGTAGTTTTCCACATCTTCCAGTTCCAGCTTGAGGTCCAGTTCGAGCATAGCCTTGAGATCATCGGGTTTCTCGAAATCTTTCGGCTGGCTTGTGGGTTCGCCGCCCAGGTCGATAATTACATCGGTAAGGAACGCGGCGTGTCCCAGTTCATCCTGAGTTTCTTCCGCGAACATTTCCCGGAGTTCGATCCCACGAATTCCAAAAGATTTTGCGGCCTGGTAAGTGTACCGGATGACGGTGCCCCATTCGGCGGCCAGATCTTCGTTCAATCCAGCGATTAATTCTTCCTTAGACATGTTATCTACCTTTCATTTGTCGTTCACTGGTTAATATTCTGAATCTATTGCTTGGCAGATCGCAGCAACTGCATTTAGGGTAGTAGTCCATGGGGGCTTGAGCAATCCTCAAGCCCCCAGATGATTGAAACTTGGGTGTTAGAATACCAGGGACAGACCGGCACCCTCGGCCTCGAGCAGGAAGGAAGGCGCATTCTTGACCACGATGCGTTCGTCGCGTAAATCTTCAACCTTGATGCCCTTGTTTTCCAGGGCCAGTTCGCACAGGATAACCGTGCCGCCCTCGTCCAGAATGGTATTGAACAGTTCGACGGGATTCGGCAGACCCTTGGGGGTACCGATCTTCTCCAGTTCTCCCTTGACGAGCGCCTGCGCGCCGCCGGGGCAGAAGAACAGGATCACATCGTCCCCAATCCCGACGCCGGAAGCACCCATGATCAGGGTGGGCATCACGTGCGGGGTGTCGGCGTGGTTGCAAACGACGACCATTTTGCTGTTTTCTTCACTCATTAGGTTTTTCTCCTTTAGAAAAAATTAATTCGAACTTACTGGAACAGGGGCCAATGTGATTTGCTCCTGTTGTGCTTTTGCTTTAATCGCCTGGAAGTAGATCGCCAGCGGCCGGTAGTACAGATGGGACCATTTTCCGAAAGGTACTTCCAGGATAAGCATTGGGGCGGCGAATGCCAGGTGGATGATATAGATATAATAGGTTGCCAGCGGCAAGCCCAGGTAACGGAATGTGTGGATCAGGATGCCGGTGATGGAAACCGCCAGCAGCAAGACTGGAAAGATCCAATCACTCGCGTGGGAGAAGCGATGCAGTTGGGAGCTTTTCTTGAAGCGCCCCCAGAGCGCACTGCCTGCACCGAAAACCAGCACGATGGTGGCGTAGTAACCCAGCCAACGCTGCGGGTGCCAGATCGGATAAATCTCATCGGTTTGGAACCACTTCAGGAAGAACATAATCAGGACCAGCATCAACACGTAGCCGCTTACCAGAAGCAGGTGTGTGATCCAGTGGGTGTTGCCCACTTTGGTCTTTTTGCCCTCATCACACTGTGCCCAGCGTTTTTGAGTGGCGAAGTGTAGGATCAACTGCCATGCTTCGGTAAAGTAGAGCTTGAGCGGGATTTTTTGTTCTATTCCATCCCGCATAATGAACTTGTGCATGCGCAAGACATTGGTAGTGATAAAGAAAACCAACATCCCAGCCATGATCCAATCTGCGATGTGGACGATCTCCGCAGGGGCGAAGGTATTTAGTTCAACATGATCGGTGACCGCGGGGCCACTGATCAACAACACGCCGATGGCCACGAAGAGGCCCAGCAGCACTATCGCCCCGAATTCCCAGGCTTTGGAAGTGTAGAATTTGCGCGCCAGCCCTGTCCAGTCATATTGGGCGGTCAGCCAGCGCCGGAGCGACATCATCACTTCCCCCGGTTCGGCACCGCGTGGGCAGGTTTCGGAACAATCCCCGCAGTAGTAGCACAACCACGGATCAAGGCTTTGCTTGAGTTTATCCTTGGCGCCTACCTGGATGAGCCGGATCATGTTGCGTGGGAAAGGGTATTCGGCGCTTGTGTATGGACAGATGGCGGTGCAGTTACCGCAATTGAAGCAGCTTTCCATTTCTCCATCGCCGTAGTCTTTCAATTCGAGCAGCAGGTCAGTGTCTACACGGATGCTCATGCCTTTACCTCCTCAGTCAGCGCGTATTGGTAATATTCTCCATCCTGGCCGACTTCGGTAACCTGATCGTACTTTTTCAGAGCGGTTACGTGCCAGAGTACCTGGTCGGCGGGTAGATCGACTGCTGCGGCAATTTGCGGTACGGTCATCGGTCCGGCCTGCATGGCGGCTTTCAGAGCTTTACGGACTTTTTGCTGTGCTTTCAGGTAAGCCTGGGTGCGGGCGACGGTTTCGGCGTGTTCCTGCCGGAGCGCTTTCAAGCTGGCGGCTTGAGCCTTTTTATCTTGTTTGTCTATCATGCGCTTACCTCCAATGTTTCCATGTCGAGGGCGATAGCATCAACCATAGCTTCGTATTGGCCGAGCGTCCAACCTTGCAGGTCGATGGCGCGGTTGGGGCAGGCGCTGACGCAAGAGCCACAGCCAGCGCAGTTGGCCGGGGTGACCACGGCGCGTTTGACCTGTTGTCCGTTGACCTCGAAGCTTTCGAGTGCAATGGCGTCTTCGTAAGGACAGACTTCCACACACGCTCCGGTGCCGTTGCAAAGGTCGAGGTTGACCTGGGCCACGAAAGGCTCCAGTTCGACCACGCCCTTACGGAGCAGAACGGCGACCTTGGCGGCCGCCGCCGAGGCTGCCGCACAGCTTTCCTGGATGTTCATGGGGCCTTGAGCGGTACCGGCCAGTACTACACCGCGCACGGCCGTTTCTACGGGGCGCAGTTTGGGGTGCACTTCCAACAGGAAGCGGTCGGTACCGGCATTGATCTTCAACAAGCGGATCAGGTCATCGACCGGATTGGGCATCATCCCGACGGAGAGCACGACCAGATCGACGGGGACTTCGAGTTCCATGCCCCACGTGTTTTGATCGTGTATTTTGATGATGACGGGGTGATCCTCGCCTTCCGGCGCAGCAACCACCTGGGGAGAATCCTGGGCGTGGAAGCGCAGGAAAGTCACTTTGTCCTTCGACGCCTCTAGGTAATACTCCTCATGGCCGCGGCCGTAGGTGCGGATATCTTCGTAAACATCGAAGATGTTCAGCTCTGGATAGCGCTGACGGAGTTCGTTCGCCGTGTGGAGCGTGGCGGTGCAGCAATAGCGCGAGCAGTAGTCGTTGACCTTGCCGTCTGCTTGCGGTTCGTGCACGCCGGGGATGTGGCGGCTGCCCACACAGTGCACCAGGCCGATGTTTTTGATCGGGCGACCGTTGTAGGTCAACTGGTCGCTGGTTTTGTTCAGCGCCAGCAGCCGGATCAACTGCGGCAGGGTGATGACTTCGGGGTTTTCGCCGTAGCCATACTCTCCCTGGCGCGGCTCGTACGGCTTGAAGCCGGTCGCAACCACGATTGCACCTACATTCACGGTGATCGTTTCGGTGCGGCCTTCAAGGTCGATGTTGGCACTGGCAATTTTGGCACATTCTCCACAGCGGGTACAGTTTTGCCAATCGATTGCCAGGGTAGGCGGGTAGCTTTCGGGATAAGTCTGGTAGATGGCCTTGCGGGTGGTCAGGCCGTAGTTGAATTCATCCGGCACTTCCACGGGGCAGACCGCAAGCACAGCTTCCTGGTCGGCAATTTCACCGTAAACGCCGCGCGCTTGCACCTGGATTTTGGCCTGGTAGTCGCCAACGTAACCACTCATGCCGGTTAATTGGGCATTGGTATGTACGGTTATATTGGGGTGTACGAGCACTTTCTCGATCAGGTCATGCAGGTCTGCTTGGGCCGGTTTGTTGGTCGGGAAGACCGTATCCAACTGCGCCATGTGCCCGCCCAGGAAGGGCGTTTTTTCTATTAGGGTAACGCGAATGCCCTGGCGGGCGATATCCAGCGCGGACCGCAACCCGGCCACACCGCCCCCGATCACCAGGGCGTGCTGTTGCGCGTCCAGCCTGATCGGTTCTAACTGCTCCAGCAAACGCGCCTTGGCGATCCCGGCGCGCATCAGGACGATGGCTTTCTCGGTTGCCTGTTCCCGGTTGCCGTGATGCACCCAACTGTCTTGTTCGCGCAGGCCAACGTGATGATATAGGTAAGGGTTTAAGCCGCTGCGCGCAACCGTTCCACGGAAAGTCTGCTCGTGGAGCGAGGGCGCACAGGCCCCAACCACGATGCGGTTGACGCCAAGCTCGCGGATGTCTTCTTCGATCTTGGCTTGTCCGGCATCCGAACACATCGACATGTCCGTGCGGGAGACGACTACGTTGGGCAGTTTCTCGAGCGTTTCACGAACTTTTTCGCAATCAACCGCGTCGCTGATGTTGCCACCGCAGTAACAGGTATAGACACCGATGCGGATTTCTTCGTTGTTGTTCTCAGGCATGGAGTGCCTCCTTTTCTGCACCGACGCGGGCATGTGTGTCAGGTTTGGAGCCGTTGTGGTTCATTTGCAAGTAAGCGGAGGCTTCTGAAGCAGCCGCACCGGCCAGCATGATGCTGTCGACGATGTCGATTGGTCCGGTTGCCGCTCCGGTAGCAAAGATGCCCGGTTCCGTAGTTACGCAGGGGGACAGGTTAGGAGCAGGAATCTGCACGAAACCATCCTTGCCAACCGGAACCTGGTAGATTTGCTGTGGGTTGTAGCCGGGCAGCATGCCGACCGAGAGCACGAGCAGGTCGTGGGTGTGTTCGACCACCTGACTGTTCTCATCGATCATTTCCACCCGGAGCACAGGATTTTTATCCGCGTCTTCACCGATTTTGGCAACCTTGCCTTTGATGAACTGGATGCCCATCGCTTTGGCGTTCTGGTAGAACTGCTCATAGCCTTTACCGAAGGTGCGGATGTCCATGTAGTAGATGGTGATGTCCGCCAGCGGCAAAGCACCGGAGAGCAGCATGGCCTGTTTGATGGCATACATACAGCAAATGCGCGAGCAGTATTCTACGCCAAGCGTCTCGTCGCGCGAGCCGGCGCACTGCACATAGGCGATTGAATCGGGTTCTTTGCCATCCGATGGCCGCAGCACATGGCCGTATGGGCCGGTAGGGGCCAACAGCCTTTCCATGGTCAGTCCATCGATCACGTTCAGCAGTTCGCCACCGCCGTACTGCTCTTTTGCATCCTTGGGGGTGATCTCAAAACCGGTTGCCAGCACGATCGCACCAAAATCAAGTGTGGTGTGTTCGGGCTGCTGGGTGAAATCGACTGCATCTGCGGGACAGACGCGTTCACATTTCCCGCACAGGATGCAGTTGTCGAGGTCGATAAAGGCCTTTTGGGGGACAGCTGTTGAAAAGGGCACGCGGATGGCGCGTACGCCACCTAAATTGCTGTCGAATTCATTGGGCAGGTCGATTGGACAGACATACTCACACTGGCGGCAACCGGTGCATAGATCAGTGTCAACATAGCGCGGTTTCTGCAGCAACTCAACTGAAAAACCAGCGCCATTGCGCTTTACCGATTCGACCTCACAGTTGGTAAGTAAAGTGATGTTCTCGTGGTGTGCGACCGCCGACATTTTTGGGGTGGTAATGCAGCTGCAGCAATCCAGGGTTGGAAAGACTTTGCTGAGCATGATCATCTTCCCGCCGATGCTGGGCTGCTTTTCTACCAGACAGACCTGGTGTCCCTGGTCTGCCAGGTCAAGGGCAGCCTGCATGCCTGCGATTCCCCCACCAACGACCAGCGCGTCTCTGTGTTTTCCGTTAATAGCCGACATATGATGTCCTTCCTTGTTGCCGAGTCATGCGACGGCCGCCAGTTCATTGCGAACCGGGCCAATCTCATCCAGCAATGCGTTGGCATTGCGGACTTCTTTGAGGAAAGGATTGGTGCAAACGGTACAGATAGCGACCAATCTCAGCCTGCGCGTGTCCAGGCCGCGTTCCTTCATCAAGGGGTAAGTGCGATTGATGATCTCAGCCGTCCGTTCTGCCCCACCAATGTAGGGACAGTCGGTGCCGCTGTACATCACCAGGATGGCGTCGATCCCTTTGTCAAAGGCGCGCAGATAGAAGTCTTCAGAGAACATGGAAGGGCAAACCACAGGCAGGATGTAGGTATTGGTAGCATAGTTGATATGCAGTTGTCCTACCGAGTCTGCTCCTGCATATCCCCCTGAGAGCGTTGCCAGGATGAGAATCTTGGGACGGGCGTTGTTGTTTTCCATGATACGCCCTCCTAGGGCTATTTGAGTCGTTTGATGAAAATGCGGTCGTAGCCGTCTGCCTCGAGCGCGCCCAGGAATTCGTGGCCGACTTTCTGGCTCCATCGGGGGATGTCGTTCTTGGTGTTGGCATCACCGGACCAGATTTCAAGCACTTCGCCGACGGCGATCGTGCCGATCCCTTTTTTGGCTTCCAGCAGGGGGCCAGGGCAGGCGCTGCCGCGGGCGTCAACTACTCGATTGGATTCAATTTGGGTTAGGTCAGTCATTTGGGACTCCTTGTAAAATTAGTGTTTCGTTTGAATAGTGGTTTTGAATTGAACATTTTTTATCAATGGATTTTGTGGGGCAGGGGTTGGTTGCGGTTGGTTTCAAAGACCAGGATGACCTCTGCCGGTTCATTTGTCAGGTTGCACCAACTATGTGGTTGGGTGGCTTTGAAAAGCAATTTGTCGCCGGGTTCCAACACAAAGACTTCTTCTCCAATGAAATATTCCAGCCTGCCCGCCAGGCAGTAAATGAATTCTTCTCCAGAATGGGCAACCGGTTCGGAAACATTTCCGGAATGGGGCGCAACGATCATTTTGAAGGGTTCCAATTGCTGGTTAGGCAGCCCACTCCCTAAACTTTCAATCGTGATCCCATCACTTCTGAGGATCGTGGATTCACTGGCTTTTACGAAAACGGCATATTGATTGGTTTGTTGCCGGAAAAAATCAGCGATATGCAAACCGAGTGCAGAGGCTAACTGGTGCAGGGAAGATACGGTGGGGGAATTTTCCCCACGCTCTATTTTGCTGATTGCATTGATCGACAGACCACATCTTTTAGAGAGATCGCGCAGAGAAAATCCTTGCTGGTTTCTCAAAGTTCGGATGGTCTGGCCTACATTTGGTTCTTTCGGAGTGATCAATTTTAGCCTCCAAAGTATTGGTGTACCATAATTACTTTTTTGATCTTACTACTTTAAGTGAATTCTGTCAACTAAAGTGGTAAAAATGTGATAAAAGCAACAAAAGAATTGGGGTATGATTTTGCTGAATGCCAATTATGAGGAGATAGCCAATGGATAAATTACGTGAAATCAGTTTGCAAAGGATAAGAGCACATACCAAATTGCTGGAACTGGATTCCAACGTGTACAAAGCTTTTCTGGAAATGGAAAAAGCCGCATTTGCGGATGGGGCGCTGCCCAAGAAAATCAAAGAATTAATCGCGGTGGGCATCGAGATGGGCGGCGGCCCGGCCACGGTGTCGGCGCGCTTTGCCCTGGAAGTGATGGCCGAGGTCTTCCCGGATGAGATGTAAAGCAACTTGCCGCTTTGTTGGTGAGAATCCGAGGCCAGGTTGTGCTATACTTTGCGGCGTAGGTTGAAAACGGATCAATTTATTCATCAACATTGAACTGGCATAACGGCAATCTTTTAATTGTGAGGAGAGTGCTATGAAAGAGACCGTACGGTTGTTTTTGACGATCTTGCTGGTGATCGGCGCGTTGTTGTATGCCGCCGGGGTAATCTACGTCGGCGTGCAGAATTTGCAAGCCGATGGTGACCCTACCATCCCAGAGGTAATCAATAACTTCCTTTCTGGTATGGGGACGGTGCTGGCTTTGAACCTGGGTGCTTTTCTAGGGATCAGCACCACGTTTAGAAACGGAATTGGCAAAATGGCGCGCGAACTGCCTACGCAGGATCAACTGCGCCTGTATGCCAGCATCTTTTACGTGGTGATGTTGTTCGTGGCCGTGATCTTCTGGGCCTTGGACGGGTTCAGCCCGGCATCTGCCCGCTTGCTGCAGGAGATGGCGAATTCCCTGGTCGGTGTGCTGATTGGCGCGATCACCGTGATCCTGGGTGTAGAACAAGGCTAACCTGCATTTGGATTGAAACAAAAATCGCTTCCAGCAAGGAAGCGATTTTTGTTTTGCAATTAGAATTGATCGTAATCGCAGAAATGCAACCGGAATTGTGGGCTATGTCGACCGGTCTTCAGCCAGGCGAGGCTGGGCAATTTCCACCAGTTCGCGCAGCCGGGCAGTTTCGGCGTTGAGAATCTTGCGGCCCAGATCGGTGAGGGCGTAGAATTTGCGCTCGCGCCCCTCGGTCTCCTGCTCGGTACGCACGATCCATTCCCGGTCAAGCAGGCGTTTGATCGCGCCGTACAAAGTGCCGGTGCTGAGTTGGATGCGCGTTTCGCTCAGCATCTCGACTTCTTTCATAATGGCGTAGCCGTGTTTTGACTCGGTCGCCAGGCTGAGCAAGATGAAGAACGTGCTTTCGGTTAGCGGTAGGTATGATTGTATTTTCATTTTTTGATCTAGGTTATCAGGTGATGGGCACTATTTTACCCTACAGACGCAGAAGGCGCTGATGTTATTCATCGTAAATTGTGAGTTTGGGGGATTTGAATTCGAGAGCATGTAGATTCGTACAAAATTGTAAATCTGACAAACGAGATCAGGGCTTGGCGATTTGAATGATGGGAGTATAATGAATTGTTGTTTGGAAACTGACCGATAATTTGTGGAGCGCGTTGGGTGTTAATAACGATCAGTTACTTTGATAAATGCGCTTGAAAGCAATCCCTTTGTCGAATTCTTTGCGCATTTACTCAATTCATTATTTTATTGGGAGTTGAGTATGACTTTAGAGGAAGATGTTGAAGGACAGGGGGCATTAGCCAGCCGTTCCAAATTCAATCGAATTTCGAATTGGTTGGCGGCATTGATCGACCGGTACCAGCCACCGGAGCAGGTAGTAATGATTACTACCGCAATCATTGTGGGGTTGGGAACCGGCCTGGGGGCAGTGGTTTTTATCTGGTTGCTCGAGCAGATCGGCAAATTCACCCGGTTAGTGGAGACATGGATCGGCAGTATAGTGGGGATGTTCCTGGTAATGGGAGCTGCCGGCCTGGTCGTGGGGTTTGTGATCGAGAAATGGGCGGCGGAAGCCAAAGGACATGGTGTCCCGGAAGTCATGGAAGCCCTGGTACTGCGCGGCGGGCGCATCCGGCCGCGGGTAGCGGCACTCAAGGTGCTGGCCTCTTCGTTGACCATCGGTACCGGCGGGTCTGCCGGACGTGAAGGCCCGATCGTGCAGGTTGGCTCGGCGCTGGGTTCCACCTTGGGCCAGTTGCTGCATTTCCCCAATGACCGGGTCAGTACGTTGGTAGCTTGTGGGGCGGCAGCCGGGATCGCGGCAACATTCAATGCTCCGATTGCAGGGGCGATCTTCGCCCTGGAAGTGATCTTGAACCGCTTTACGGTGCGTCATTTTGGTTCTGTGGTGATCAGTTCGGTTTCGGCGGCCATTATCGGGCGGGCTTTCCTGGGTGATGAACCGGCCTTTACCGTGCCTGCATTCGCTTTGAACAGTGTGGCGGAATTACCGGTCTATCTGGTGCTGGGGGTGTTGGCAGCCCTGGTAGCGGTTCTATTTATCCGTTTGCTCTACCGGGCAGAAGGCTGGTTCGATGCCTGGCACATCCCCCTGGCTTTCAAAACCGCATTGGGGATGCTGCTGACTGCTGCGGTTGCCATCATCCTGCCCGACCGGCACGTATTGGGACCGGGTCTCGACCTGATTGGTGATGCGATCGGTGGCGATTTCCAGCTGACGCTGGGATTGATGGCTGCCCTGCTGGTGCTTAAGCTGCTGGCAACCACCTTTACGTTAGGCTCGGGCAACTCCGGTGGCGTTTTTGCCCCAGGTTTGTTCATGGGGGCCGTGCTGGGGGGCATGGTGGGCACTGTTGCTCATGGGCTGTGGCCGCAGGTGGTTATCCACCCCGGTGCATACGCGATTGTTGGTATGGCGGCGGTATTTTCCGGGGCAGCACGCGCCCCGATCACAGCGGTGCTGATCGTTTTCGAAATGTCGAATGACTATCGTTTGATCTTGCCGCTGATGATGGCGACGGTGATCTCGACCTTGTTGGCCGAACACCTCTTCCCGTGGTCGATCTATACCTTGAAACTTAAACTGAAAGGGATTACCTTGCAGTTGGGCCGCGATGTGGATGTTTTGCAGGGGGTGATGGCCGAAGAGATTATGAGTCCGGCAAAAACCGTCGATACCAATATGACGGTAAGTGAATTGGTCGATTTGCTGGCAATTACGCATTCACACGGTTTTGCGGTTGTGGATAAAGATGAACATTTCTGGGGGGTGGTCACAGTTACGGACGTTGACCGTGCCCTGGCACAGCATATCCCCGAGGATACGACTGTAATGTACATTGCTACACCGCGCGATAAGGTGCAGGTCGCCTATCCGGATGAGACCATCGACGTGATCCTGACTCGTATGAGTGTGCGCGGCCTGGGGCGCTTGCCGGTGATTTCGCGGGAAGATCCTGAAAAACTGGTCGGCCTGATCCGGCGCCACGACATCATCAAATCTTATAACTTAGCCTTAACCCGCCGGGCAGAATTACAGCACCGCGCCAAGCAGATGAAGCTGCGCAATATCGATGGGATCGAATTCCTGTCTTATTCTTTGGAAGCCGAGGATCCGGCGGTTGGTGTGCAGGTCAAGGAGCTTGCTGCCAAATTGCCCGATGATTGTATTCTGGTATCCATTCGCCGAGATGGGAGGGTGTTCATCCCGCATGGCAAGACGCGTTTCCAGGCTGGGGACCAGGTGACGGCGTTTGTTTCCAACAGCCATGTTGAAGGTGTGTCGACTTGTCTCAAGCAACACATCACACCACCGGAAACTTCTTAAGCAGAAGCATAGCATCCAAGCTTGAAACAAAAAATCCTGGCAGTGTTTTGCCAGGATTTTTTCTGTTTAGGGATAGATGGTTATTTTTGGCCCATCGAACCAATAACTTGCATAAGGGTGTTGGCTACCAGGGCACCAGATTGGGCGCGGTGGGGTGTTTGCCCCATCGCCGTCCCGGCAACCAAAGCATCCATCAAGGCTTCGCCCGTGGATTCGCCCTGTTGCTTGGACTGCATGAATGCCAACCCGGCATTGAGCAAATCGCCGGCGTCCAGTTCTTGATCCTGCGAACCGCCACCGCCGGTCAGACCAGAAAGCAGCGATCCCAACATTCCGCCTGCCTGCGATTGTGAAGACTGCGGCGCCGAAACACCCAGCAGACTTTGCACAAGCATCGTGGCGTTGTCCGGGGTAACCGCCTGTCCGGTAAACTTTTGCGCAGCTTCGGATAGACCTTCGACGTAGAACTGGGCGGTGCCGCTCTGCGATTTCTTGCGCAAGAGCTGGCTGGCATATTCCAGTTGGTCAGCCGGGTCTGCACCCTGCTTGGTCTGCATGGCTTCGGTGATGACCTCGAAGATCTGCACCATGTTATCGCCATGATCGTGGTTGTAGGTATCTGCTTTGTTGAGCGTATCCTTGTTTTGCAGCAGATTGCTGGTGACAGATTGGAATAGTGAGGCTAAGTCTAAATTATTCGTCATAACATGTCCCGAAAAACGATTTATTCTTCTTCGCTGCGGAGTGCTGCGGGCAGTTCAGGGACTTTCAGAACGAGGCCGGGGTACATCCGTTTTTCATTGTCGCCCATGACATCATGGTTGGCTTCGAAGATCACGCGCCAGTAGGGTTCGGTGGCATAGCCGTAATACTTGAGCGCTACGTGGCTGAGGGTTTCGCCGTCGCCAACGGTGTGCTCTTTCATGATCTTAACTTCTTCAGCGGTTTTGGCAGCGCGCATCTGGGCGATCTTTTCGCGGTATTCTTGCACGCGCTTTTCGCGGATTTCCTCTTCCAGTTTGGCGATGCGCTCGTTGGCTTTTGACAGACGTACATCAGCCTTTTCCTCGGCGGCTTCCACAGCCTTATTGGCGGCTTCCAGTTCTTTCTGCGCCTGTTCTACAGCTTCCTTCTCATCGCGGTTGGATACCAAATCAATGGCGCGGGCGAACAGCCCTTTTTTCTTCTTTTTTTCTTCAGACATGAATATCTCCTTCTCTATTTTTGGGGTTTGATTTAGGGTGGTTAGTGGGTGACTACGGGGGCGAGTTTCTTGGCTTGTTCGATCCAGCCTTCAACTTCACTGAGGGATGGCGCACGACGAACCAGCTTCTTGGCTTCGTTGGTTGTCATGATTGCCTTGTGCAGGTTGTCAGCCCGGCGGTTGCGCAGTTCCTTGACGGAATCGACGCCAGCTTCTTCCAGCAGATCGCTGAATTCTTCGCCGATGCCTTTGATGCGCATCAGGTCGGCAAGGTTGACCCATTCGAGGATCAGGGTTTCGGAAATGCCGGATTTCGCGGCCAGTTCCTGGCGGCCCTTTTTAGAGGCTGCTACCCGTAGAAGAGCGTTTGTAGTGCTTACGCCAGCTTTTTGCAACTTACTCGCGTATTTCCCACCCACACCTTCGATCTTCTCTATTTTCATTTGTTTCTCCTTTGGATAGGGTTTGAAAAGTAGATTATGTTGTGATTTATAATTATGGTGAACTTGGTCACAATTCGTGCTAATTATAATGAAGAAGTATCCGGCGTTTATATGATTAGTGTAAGAAATTTCAGGAGTTATGTCGATGATTACCCTAATGTATGTATACATTATATTATAAATATGACAAATCTGAAATAGTACTAAGTTAACAGCGTTGGAATCTGGTCGCTGGTATGCATTGACATCCCCGGATCCATGATGATGGTTTCAGGGATTGATATAATAGTATTAGATAAAGATTTTAAATTTCAATAAAGGTAAAAATAAATGCCCGACATGTACGTAATTGGACACGTCAACCCTGATATGGACTCGATTGCCTCGGCGATGGGGTATGCTTGGCTCTTGCGTGAACGCGATGGCAGTGATGCCGTCGCCGCCCGCGCGGGTGCGATCAACCCGCAAACCGCCTGGGCGCTCAAACGCCTGAATCTGGATACCCCGCTGCTGCTCACGGACGCTTCACCGCGTTTCGAGACCGTCACTCGCCGCCTGGACACTACTACGCCCGAAATGCCCTTGCAGGAAGCCTGGGCGATTGCCAGCCGTACCGGCGGCGTTTCACCGGTGGTGAATGAAGACGGCACGCCCTATGGTCTAATCACCGGGTGGAGCTTGTTCTCTTTCTTTGGCGAAACGGTTGGCCCCAACCCTCGCCAGCACGAGCGCACCTTGGCGGATATTCTGGCAATGCCCTGTCGAGAAGCCTGCGATACCAACGTGCCCAAATTCTTGTATTCGGACCGCATCCGTGATTCGATCAATCGTATCCTGCGGGTGGAAGACAGCGATTTCTGGGTAATTAATGAAGAAGGTGTGTATGTGGGTGTGGCCCGCCAGCGTGACTTGCTCAACCCGCCGCGTTTGCGGATCGTGTTGGTCGATCATAATGAACCGGGGCAGGCCTTGGCTTCACTGGATCAGGCCGAATTGCTTGAAATTCTCGATCATCACCGCCTGGATAGTATGGCGACGCGTGAGCCGATCCGCTTCACGGTCGACATTGTTGGCAGCACCAGCACGCTGGTTGAAGAGCGTGCCGTCGAAGCCGGGCTGAGCGCCCCGCCGGAAATCGCCGGGGTGCTGCTGGCCGGACTGTTGTCGGATACGCTGCTTTTGAGTTCTCCCACCACTACCGAACGTGATAAGCGCGCTGCTGAGCGCCTGGGGCGCTGGGCCTTCGTTGAGGGCGGCATCCTATCCGGGGAATCGATCCAATCCTTCGGGGAGCAGGTGCTGGAGGCTGGGGCTGGGCTGCGCACGCGTGCCCCAGAAGAGATTGTCAGCACCGATGTCAAGTTCTACGAAACCGGAGAATTTCGCTTTACGATTGCCCAGGCTGAGGTTACCGATCTGGTGCAGTTGGAGGAAGTGCGCGTGCCTTTGACCGAAGCGCTGGCAGAACTGCGTGAAAAACGCGGCATGGATTTCGCCATTTTGATGGTGACCGATGTTGTGCAGGGTTCCAGTCGTCTGATCCTGGCTAACCCACCGGCGGTACTAAGCGAACTGCCGTATCCCATCCAGCAGGATGGCACGCGTCTGGCCGAAGGAGTGGTCTCACGCAAGAAACAGCTTTTGCCGACTATATTGAGTTTATTGGAGAGTTGAACTTTTGACTATCTTTGCCGAAATCCAGGAATTAGAAGTACAGGGGAACGAAGCCGTGCTTTGTACGGTGGTGCGCACCCAGGGATCGACGCCGCGCGGGGCGGGCACCAAAATGCTGGTTTACCCCGACGGGCGCATCAGCGGAACGGTTGGTGGTGGGGAGATGGAGAGCCGTGTTGTCCAGGCCGCGCTTGAAGCTTTGGCTGAAGGCCAGCCGCGTTTGTTAGAGTATTCGCTTAGCGATCCGAAGAACGGTGACCCAGGCGTGTGTGGCGGGCAGATGGAGGTGTTTGTGGAACCGATCAAACCACAGTCCACTGTTGTGGTGGTTGGGATGGGACACGTTGGCCTGGCTGTGGCCGACCTGGCGCATTGGCTGGGTTTCCGGGTGGTAGTCAGCGATGACCGAGCGGAGCTTTGCAGCCCGGAAATGGTGCCCAATGCAGATGTCTTCCATCCGGCTGCATTGGCCGAACTGCCGGAGCAAGTGAAGGTTAATGCCCAGACTTACGTGATCCTGACCACGCGTAATGTCAAGGTCGATGTTGAGGGCCTCCCGGCGATTTTGGCTACCCCGGCCAGTTATATCGGCGTGATCGGTTCACGGCGGCGTTGGGAAACCACCCGGAAGAAACTCTTGAAAGCAGGTGTGCCGGAAGCGCAGATCGAGCGTGTGGTTTCACCGATCGGACTGGAATTGAACGCCGAAACACCGGAAGAGATCGCCTTGAGCATCCTGGCCGAGATCATCATGTTACGGCGCGGTGGGGATGGCGCTCGGATGGGAATTTGAGTTTACGAATTGGGAGTTATGAATTAGGATAGGGGGTAGATAACTGACCGCCAGGTGCTATATCTTTCAGCGGCGCTTAACGGCAGTTCCTGAAGTAAATGCCCAAAAGATTTTTATAATGAAAATTACTTACTAAGGCATTTACTTATTACGAGTTGCAGAAGCTTGATTTATAGATACAATTAAGGGGGATCTGGCGGCTAAGTGATCGCCGGATTTATTCAACGTAAATCATTCATCACGGAGTGGCGAATTCCTATGTGGCACGAACATATCAACGCAACCAGCATCGAGCAGGTGTTGGATATTTTGGCAGAACGGGGCGAGCGCGCTCGCATTATCGCCGGGGGCACCGACCTGATCCTCGAAATCGAGATGGGGGTGCGCAAAGGGATTGATACCCTGGTCGATGTAACCCGCATTCCCGAGCTTTACGAAATCCGTTTAGATGGGGGGATGATTCACCTTGGCCCAATGGTCACGCACAACCAGATCGTAGCCTCACAACTGGTCATCGAGCGGGCCTTACCGCTGGCGCAGGCTTGTTGGGAGATCGGCTCGCCACAGATCCGCAACCGCGGCACGATTGCCGGGAACCTGATCACGGCTTCGCCCGCCAACGATACGATCACGCCGTTGATGGCGCTGGGAGCCAGCGTGGTGCTGCGCAATAAATCCGGGGAACGCACGGTTCCCCTGGCTGATTTCTATACCGGCGTACGTAAAACTGTGCTGCAGCCGGATGAAATGCTGGTGGATGTCCATTTTCCGGCGTTGGTGGAGAACCAGCGCGGCGCGTTCTACAAACTCGGCTTGCGGCGGGCGCAGGCCATTTCGGTGGTCAATGCCGCCGTGGTCTTGACCCTGGATGGGGAGCAGGTCTCCGCGGCCCAGGTGACACTTGGCTCGGTCGCTCCCACCATCGTGCACGCGCGGGAGGCGGAAGCTTACCTGGTTGGCAAGTTGTTGACTGATGACGTATTAGAAGAAGCCGCCCGCCTGGCAAAAGCTGGCGCGTCGCCAATTGACGACGTGCGCAGTTCGGCCGAATATCGCGATGAGATGGTGCGGGTCTGCACGCTGCGGGCGCTGCGCCTGGTGGCCCAGATGCCGCTGGAGAAAGTGATCCCGGCCAACCCGGTGCTGCTGTGGGGCAAGGGTGATGGCACCCCCCCGGCGTTGACCACCAGCAGCCAACACGCGCTGGAGCCGATTCAGACCACGATCAATGGTAAAGCTTATGTGTTCGCAAGCGGGCATGAAAAAACCTTGCTGCGCTTGTTGCGTGAGGATGGCCTGCTGACCGGTACCAAAGAAGGCTGTGCCGAAGGGGAGTGCGGAGCCTGTACCGTGTTCCTGGACGGTGTAGCCGTGATGAGCTGTCTGGTTCCGGCTGGACGAGCGCATGGTGCCGAAATCATTACCATTGAGGGGCTGGCAGAGGATGGCGAATTACATCCCGTCCAGCAAACCTTCATCGACGATGCGGCCGTGCAATGTGGTTACTGTACGCCGGGGTTTATCATGTCGGCCGCCAAGCTGCTGGAAGAGTACCCCCAGCCCAACAAAGAACAGATCGTACAATCGATTACCGGGAATTTATGCCGCTGTACAGGGTACTATAAAATCGTGCAGGCTATCGAGCACGCGGGAAAAAAGGAGTCAATTAAATGAGTAGTGTTAGACGACAAGAAAAGCCGCGCCCCTGGCGCGTCCATCCGATCTGGCGCGGGATTGGCTGTGTGATGATCGTGTTGATTCCGATCATGTCCTATGCGATTGGTGATATTGTAACCACAAATCTGGAAGTTGTTCAGCGGTTCTTTAATCAAATGGCTGTTTTCCGCAAACCGGTGAACCTGCTGGCATGGATGAACGTTGTAGCCAATGCTGTTCCTCAGATTGCTGCCCAGACGATGGAGTTGAAAGCAACTCTGGCACTCGAACCGATTCCGTATTTTTGGGGTAAGATGCTGATCGCCTTTGTGCTCTCGATGATCTTGTTCGCTTTTCTCTCGATCCTATATTCGATCGTCTTTAAAATTACCGGCCCAAGTCCTTATGGGCAGATGGATGTTAAGCCCAAGCGCTATAAGCGCAGGAAAACCGAAACAAAGAAAATCAAATATTAGGATTTGACGTCTATGGAACGAACTGTTCCCCAGGTTGCCTCCGAAGAGATCGAACTCTATTTACGCACGTATTACTCCCTGCTGCGTTCATCTGCCGAAGTGCGCATCCGCACCTTGGAAGAAGTCCATGCCGGGATGAATTCGCTGCTGCATTCTGGCGCTCGCAATCAGACCCCGGATATCTCGGCCTTCATTTACTGTATCCTGCGTTTGCCCCCAGTGATGCCGCAGACGCGCGTGGTGGTTTTGGGGCAAAGTTCGGATATTTTCAAGCGCTATAACATTGGTAATGTCGATGAGTGGGAGCGCGTCGAGGCGCTGGCCCGCCGCCGCCGCTGTTTCTTCAACGGCGAAGATATGCTGGCCTGCCTGATCACCAGTCGTTCGGACATCGATGACATCATCCCAATGATGACCACCTACCAGATCGAATGGAACAAACTCCACTTATTGATGCGTCAGTTTCCCAAAGATGTTCCCCTGGATGATATTGAGGAAAATGGTGCTACGCAGCTGGTTCTGGAAGAGGTATTGGGGCTTTCCTGGGAAGATTTGGCCCCACTGTGTTCGATCTGGGAAGGGCAATTTGCTGCCATGCTGGCGCTGATCGCCAAGCGAAAATCCGATCTGCGGGTGTTATCGTTGACCGGTTCGTTGAGTGCCTACCGGCGGGCAATCCATGGCTGGTGGCAGCGGATCGAAGGGGCGGTGCCGGAGATCATGTCGCGCCCACTGTATTTTGTTTCCAGCAACGCTCACAGCATGGTCAACTTGCTGACCGGTTTTGCTTTGCAGCACGAAGGCGAACTGCTCGAATACCTGGAGTGTTGTGACGATCACGATTTGATGAGCGAATGGCGCGATATCCAGACTGAAGAAGTGGCCTCGTCGCGTGAGAATTTCTTCTATTACGTGCTCAAGAAGTACCTGGACACGGATGCCGGGGCGGAATTGGACAAGCAGCGCCGCCTGGACGAACTGGCGCATCACATCGTGCGCGTGACCAGTGAGGTGAGTTTCGACCTCGAAGCCCAGGTGATCGAGCTGCAAAAACTGGGCTTCAATAACATGGACCCGCGTCTGGGATTGGACAACGAATTCCTGCGTAAGAGCGACGCCCTGATCCTGAACATCGACTACCCACTCGGTTTGGCGGCCTACGACGTGCTGCGTAAAGTCTCCGACCATGCCGGCGACTTGATGGGCGTGTACGTGATGGGTAAGGCCGCCACGTTGAATGCCGTGGTAGGGGATGTGATGATCCCCAACGTGGTCTACGATGAGCATTCGCGCAACACTTACCTGATCAACAACTGCTTCGACGCTTCGAACGTTGCTCCCTACCTGAATTATGGCACTGTACTGGATAACCAGAAAGCGGTCACCGTGCGCGGTACGTTCCTGCAGAATGCCACATATATGGATGTGTTCTACCGTGAGGGTTACACCGGCATCGAAATGGAGGCCGGGCCGTACCTCTCGGCAGTGTATGAAGTATTCCGGCCGGCGCGCCATCCCATCGACGAGATTGTCAATTTATACGATTTGCAATTTGACCTGGGCATGCTGCATTACGCTTCGGACAAACCCTTGAGCAAGGGCCAGAACCTGGGCGCGGGCAGCCTGTCCTATTTTGGTATGGCCCCGACCTATGCTTCATCGCTGGCGATCCTGCGGCGCATCTTCACACTGGAACGCAAACGGCTTGAGAAAGAGCGATAAGCACCGCCTGATACTGCCTACTGCATACCAATCTCACCATGTATATTGTAATAACGAGGACCCTATGAGCATCGGACAATCGATCAAACGCATAGACGCATATGGAAAAGTGACCGGGGAAACCGAATACCCTGGTGACATCAACATGCCCAACCAGGCGTACGCCAAAATCTTGTTTGCCGACCGGCCGCACGCGATTGTCAAAAGTATCGACACGACCAAAGCCGAGGCGCTGGAAGGCGTAGTCGGTATTTTTACGGCCAAGGATGTGCCAGTCAATGAATACGGTTTGGGCATAAAAGACCAGCCGGTGCTGTGCGGGCCGGGAGCAGAGAAACCCTATACTGACCGGGTGCGCTTCATCGGCGACCAGGTGGCTTTCATCGTGGCCGAAAACGAAGCCATTGCCGCCCAGGCGCGTGATTTGATCGAAGTGGTATACGAAGACTTGCCGCTGGTAACCGACCCCGAGGCCGCTATGCAGCCTGACGCGCCGCAACTACATCCTGATATGGATTCCAATGTGGTCTTGCATTACAAGATCCGGCATGGAGATGTGGATGCCGCTTTTGAAAAAGCGGATGTGATCGTGGAGGGGGAGTACCGCACCCCGGCGCAGGAACACGCTTTCTTGGCTCCGGAATCCGGGCTGGGCTACATCGATGAAGAAGGCCGCGTGACTGTGGCTGTGGCCGGACAATGGGTGCATGCCGAGCAAGAGGGCATTGCCCACGCTTTAGGCTTGCCGCTCGAACAGGTGCGTGTGATCCATCCGGCGATTGGCGGGGCCTTTGGCGGGCGTGAAGACCTGTCGGTGCAGATCGTGTTGGCCCTGGCGGCTTTGCGGCTGCACGAGCGCGGCATCGAGCGGCCGGTCAAGGTCATTTGGAGCCGCCAGGAATCGATGATCGGCCATCATAAGCGCCATCGCTACCTGATCCGCTCCAAGTGGGGAGCGACCCAAGATGGTAAGATCATCGCCGCCCAGTCCGAAGCGATTGCCGACGCCGGGGCGTACAACTATACCTCCACCAAGGTGCAGGGCAACGCTACCTTGCAGGTGACCGGCCCATACGAAATCCCCAATGTCAAGGTGGACAGTTACTCGGTGTACACCAACCATATCCCCGGTGGCGCTTTCCGCGGCTTTGGCGGGCCGCAGGGCGCCTTCGCGGCCGAGATGCAGATCAATAAGCTGGCCGAGAAACTGAGTATGGACCCGGTGGAACTGCGCCTGCTCAATGCTGCCGATGATGATTCGATCATGTCCTTCAATGCCAAGCTGCCGCCCAATGTGACGATTACTCCGGTGATGGAAGCCTGCGCCAAAGCAGCCGGTTGGGACCAGCAGAACGGCAACTGGCAGCGCGACGCGGCCAAATGGCCGCAGGCAGCAGCGCCGGATGCCCCACACCTCAAGCGTGGGGTGGGCTTTGCGGCGGCCTTCAAGAACGTGGGCTTTTCCTTTGGCTACAAAGATAACAACTGGACGACCATCGAACTGCACGGCAAAGGCGAGATCGAGCGCGCCGTCGTGCACCAGGCTGGGGCAGATGTTGGGCAGGGCGCGCATACGCTCTTCAAGCAAATGGCCGCCGATGCCCTGAATGTGCCGCTGGATGTGGTTGAATTGGTGGTCGCCGATACGGCCTTCACCGGTAACTCGGGCAGTTCGTCTGCTTCCCGCATGTCCTTCATGTCCGGCAACTCGATCCGCGGGGCGGCCAAGCTGGCGCTCGAAAAATGGCAGGACGAAGACCGTCCGGCGATTGCAACTTACAAATACTATTCGCCGACTACCTATGCTTTAGACCACGATACCGGCGAGAGCGCTAATCCGAACTTCTCTTATGGCTATGTGGCTGAGGCCGCCGCCGTGGAAGTGGATACCGAAACCGGCCACATCCGGCTGCTGGGCGTGATCTGCGCCGATGATGTCGGCAAGGCGCTCAATCCGCAGCAGGTCGAAGGCCAGATCGAGGGCTGCGTGGTGCAGGCTGCCGGGTATACTATTCTGGAGAACTTCGTCGAAAAAGACGGCGTTACGCTGACCGATAAACTTTCCACCTACCTGATCCCCACCATCCTGGACATCCCGGATGAGGTGGAGTCCCTGATCTTGGAATACGCCGAAGCGGAAGGTCCGTGGGGGGCGCGCGGTATGGCCGAAATGCCCTTCCTGCCGATGGCCCCGGCGATCATGGCAGCGATCAAGGATGCGACCGGCGTATGGATCGACGAGTTTCCGCTCACTCCGGAACGCGTGCTGCGGGCGCTCGGTAAAATCTAGATGAGCGTGGTCGCCTGTGACGCGCTGTTGTTTGACCTCGACGGCGTGCTGATCGAT
>JAFGRA010000187.1 GCA_016935415.1 Anaerolineales bacterium | reverse complement strand
CCTGCGGGACTGGGAGGGCGTCATTACTTAACTGGAGGTGCACCATGTTAGACATCAACTTAATTCGGGAAAACCCCGAAGTCGTGCGGGCGGGCATGCGCAAACGCGGTATGGACCCCGCACCGGTAGATCAGGCAATTGTGTTGGACGAACAATGGCGTGATCTGATCCAGGAGGTGGAGGCGCTCAAAGCGGAGCGCAACACTGTCTCCAAAGAGATCGGCCGCATGAAAGACCAGACCGAACGTCAAGCCAAGATCGAAGCCATGCGCGCCGTGGCTGACCAGATCAAGGTGCTGGACGACAAGGTCCGAGACGCTGAAGCCGAACTGACCGCCGTGTTGGCGATCATCCCCAATATCCCGGATGAGAAAGTGCCCGACGGCCTGACCGACGAAGACAATGTGGTCGTGCGCACGGTTGGCAAAATACCGGAATTCGATTTCGAACCGCAAGCACATTGGGACCTGGGGCCGGAACTGGGGATCATCGACTTCGAGCGCGGTGTCAAAATATCGGGGACACGTTTTTATGTACTCAGTGGGGCTGGGGCGCGTTTGCAGCGCGCTTTGATTTCCTTCTTCCTCGATCTGCACACCACCAAGCATGGCTATACGGAAAAATACGTACCCACACTGATCAAGGGCGAGACCTTGTTTGGGGCCGGGCAACTGCCCAAGTTCAAAGATAACCTGTACAAAGACCACGAGGAAGATTTCTATTTGCTGCCAACGTCCGAGGTGGCGTTGACCGGCCTGCACATGGACGAAATCCTGGACGAGGCCGACCTGCCGCTGTATTATACAGCCTATTCGGCCTGCTTCCGGCGTGAGAAAATGAGCGCCGGACGCGATGTGCGCGGCATCAAGCGCGGCCACCAGTTTGATAAAGTCGAAATGTATAAATACTGCAAACCGGAAAATTCCGCCGAAGAATTGGAAAAGATGGTAGCCGATGCCGAAGAGGTTTGCCAGTTGCTGGGTATTCCTTATCGCGTGATCCTGAAATGCGCCGGTGATACCAGCGAGACCGCCCATATCAGCTACGATCTGGAAGCCTGGGCGGCGGGCTGCGGCGAGTGGCTGGAAATTTCCTCGGTTTCGAATGTGGGTGAATTCCAGTCGCGGCGGGCGAACATTCGTTATCGCCCAATCGAGGGTGGCAAGGTACAATACCTGCATACCCTGAACGGCTCCGGGCTGGCGCTGCCGCGCGTGATGATTGCGATCATCGAGAACTTCCAACGGGCCGATGGCTCGGTCGCTATCCCGGAAGTGCTGCACCACTGGATGGGCGGCACCAAGGTGATTGAAAAGGACACTTGATTTGACGCCAATTGATTGGGCAGACTTCTTTGAGTTTATGTCTACCGGCTTTCTTTTGCTGGTGATGCTGGTCGGTTTGTTTGGCCTGATTATCCCCATCTTTCCGGGTGGTGTGGTGATCTGGGTGGCTGCCCTGATCTACGGCATTGTGGCTGGTTTTGGTGTTGCCGGATGGATCATCTTTGCAGTGCTAACGCTGTTGATGATCGCTATCGGACTGGCCGACAATGTGCTGATGGGAGCCAAAGCGCTGGAAAAAGGCGCGTCCTGGTATGGCATCGCACTCGCCCTAGTTGCCGGACTTGTAGGTACGTTCTTGCTGCCACCGATTGGCGGATTGATCGCCGCTCCACTGATGCTGCTGCTGGTGGAATACTTCCGGCATAGTGATATCCAGGAAGCCTGGCTGGTGACCAAAGGCCTTTTAGTCGGGTGGGGCTGGTCGTTTGTGGTACGCTTTGGCCTGGGGGTAGTGATGATCGTTTTGTGGGGCATTTGGGTCTGGGCAAACGGCCGGGCTTGAAGTTAGAAAGTTGAATCTGGAGCGGAATGGATCATCCATTCCGCTCTTTTTGTTGACAGATTATATTTTCTTCGATAAAATTAGCCGGCTAAATAAATGACTGCGAATCAGGAAGAATTCTATGCATAATGAACACGATCCAATTGATGCTTTGTTAGGTCAGGTCTGTAGACTGCATCATTTACGGGTACGGACACTTTTGAAAGATTCGGGAGTGCATCGCGGTCAACCCAAATTACTGTTTGCCCTGGCGGAAGAAGACGGCCTGACGCAAACAGAGTTGGTCAAGCGAATGCAAATTGCGCCCGCGACGGTGACAAAAATGATCACCCGCATGGAGAAATCCGGCTTTTTGAAGCGCAAACGCGATCTGAAGGACCAACGCGTGTCGCGAGTTTACCTTACGGATGCCGGTCGGGCGCTGAAATCTGAACTGATTGAAATTTCGCAGAGTATTGGTGAAGAAGTCTTTGCTGGATTTTCCCAGGAAGAGCGTATCCTCATGCAGCGTTTGTTGTTGGTAATGCGCGAAAATTTAGTGAGAGTCACCGGGAAGAAATCCCCAGACTTCTAATTTTTTTGTCCCGGCATTTTGGTAACTGGCCGTTTGTCTTCGGAATGTTTACAAAGCGTATGGATGGTCAGTTGCTTTGATAAATGCACTTGCGAGCAATTTTTTTCTAAATTCATTTCCGCATTTACTTTAGCCGACAAAATAAGTCTTTTATTTGGAGACATACATGCAAGCAACGAAACAATTAATGAAATATTTGAAACCCTATCTTCTGTCTGTGATCCTGGCGCCATTATTGATGGTGTTGGAAGTCAGCATGGACTTGATGCAGCCGCGCATGGTGGAGCGCATTGTCGATGAGGGGATTGCCAAGCTGGATATGGCGGTGGTCACCCAAACCGGTTTCACGATGGTCGGTTTGGCGCTGATCGGCGTGATCGGAGGTGTGGGCTGTACGGTCTTTGCGATGATCGCTTCGCAAGGCTTTGCCGCCGATCTGCGCCAGGCACTTTTCGAAAAAGTGCAGTCGTTTTCCTTCGGTAATCTCGATCAGATCGAGACCGGCAAATTGATCACACGGCTGACGAACGATGTCACCCAGTTGCAAGAAATCGTTCAGATGGTGCTGCGCATCATGGTGCGTGTGCCGATGTTGCTGGTGGGCAGTTTGATCATGGCGATCATCACCAGCCCGCGCCTGGCAATCTTGTATGTATTCTTTATGCCGATCATTGGTGTGGGCCTGTACTTTATCATTAACCGGGCCTATCCGATGTTTACGTTGATGCAGAAAAAACTGGATAATTTGAATACGGTCATTCAAGAAAATTTATCAGGTATCCGGGTGGTCAAAGCTTTTGTGCGCACCGATCACGAGCGCTCACGCTTTGAAGGCGCGAACGAAGACTTGATGACCCAGACGATCACGGCTATGCGGTTGGTGGTGATTACGATGCCGTTCATGACCCTGATGTTGAATGTTGGTGTTGTGGGCGTAGTCTGGTTCGGTGGTAATTTTGTGATCGACGGCAGCATGCAAGTTGGGCAGATCATTGCTTTCGTCAATTACTTGACGCGCACGTTGATGTCGTTGGTGTTTATGAGTATGTTGGTGATGCGTTTGTCACGCGCGGCCGCCTCGACTGAACGTGTGGTCGAAGTGCTGAACAGCCAACCGATGATCGCCAGCAATTATTCTGGCCAGCAGTTTGACCTCAAAGGCCGTGTGGAATTCGACCAGGTGACTTTCAGCTACAACCAGAATGGCGAGCAGCCGGTCTTGCGAGAGATCGATTTCGTAGCCGAGCCGGGGCAAATGGTCGCAATCTTGGGGACAACGGGTTCGGGAAAGACCAGCCTGGTTAGCTTGATTCCACGCTTTTACGATGTCAGTAGTGGCACGATCAAGGTGGATGGTGTGGATGTACGCGAGTTGAGCGAAGCCGACCTGCGGGCTTGCATTGCAGTTGCTTTACAGGAAACGGTACTATTCAGCGGTACGATCCGTGAGAACATAACCTTTGGGCGGCCGGAAGCGACGGATGAAGAAATGATCGCGGCTGCTAAGATTGCCCAGGCACACGATTTCATCAGTGGATTCCCTGATGGGTATGATACGCAGATTAACCAGCGCGGCGTCAACCTTTCCGGTGGACAAAAGCAGCGCATCGCGATCGCACGTGCTTTGCTGGTGCAACCCGCAGTCTTGATCCTGGATGACAGTACCAGCGCGGTTGATGTGGAAACGGAAGCTAAAATCCAAACTGCGTTGAATGAAGTCAATCATCGCAGCACGATTTTCATGGTAGCGCAGCGCATCAGTTCTGTGCTTAGGGCCGACAAAATATTGGTTCTGGATAAGGGCAAGCTGGCTGCTGAAGGGACGCATCACGAATTGCTCGAATCTAGCCCGATCTATCAAGAAATCTTCAATTCGCAGTTGGGCAACGGAGGTGTCACCAATGTCGCAGCATAAACCTGAACAAAAACAAAATCAACCTCCCAGCCCTGGTCCGTTTGGACGACGCGGGCCAATGATGCCGAGTGTCGAGGAAAAAGCTAACGATGCGAAAGGAACACTGCGCCGCCTGTGGACGTATTTCAGGCACTATAACTGGGCGTTATTGGCTGTAGTCTTTTTCGTGATCGTTTCTTCCGGACTGGACCTGATGGGGCCATATCTGCTTTCGCGGGCAATCGACGGGTATATGCTGACTGGCGATATTCCTGGCTTGCTGCGGATCAGCATCATTATGCTGGTGGTCTATGTCGGCGCGTCGGTGGCTTTGTGGTTGCAAGCCTATATCATTATTGGCATTTCTCAGCGGGCAGTAAGTGACTTACGTATTGATCTGTTCACCAAGCTGCAAAGCATGTCGCTGCGTTATTTTGACACGCATCTGCATGGTGATCTGATGAGTCGCTTCACCAACGATGTGGACATGATCAGCAACGTGATCTCTGACAGTATCATCCAGTTGATTTCGAGTGCGCTGACAATTGTTGGCGTGGCGGTTATGATGTTTGTACTCAACGTACGCCTGGCTATTGTCAGTCTGGTAGCCATTCCGTTAGCGATCTTTGTCAGCCAATTCATTGCCAAGCGCACGCGGCGCGGTTTCCGTGAGCAGCAGGAAAAAATGGGCAACTTAAATGGCATGATTGAAGAAACCATCACTGGGCAGCGCGTGGTCAAGGCCTATGGCCGCGAATATAAAGCCTTAGAGCAATTCGATGTTGCTAACCGGGAGTTGCAGCGTTCGTCAACTTACGTGCAAATCTTTGCCGGAGTGATTGGCCCCTTGATGAACCTGGTGAATAATTTCAGTTTCGCGATTGTGGCTGGTGTTGGCGGCTGGATGGCAGTGATGAATATGGCAACAGTGGGTACGATTGCGGCATTCATCAATTATGCCCGCCAGATCGCCCGCCCCTTGAACCAGATTGCCATGCTGTACAGCTCGATCCAGTCGGCGATTGCCGGGGCGGAGCGTATCTTCCAGGTGATGGACGAAGACCCTGAAATCGTCGATGACCTGCAAGCGGTTGCCATGGAACAGATTCAAGGGGACGTGCACTTCTCTGACGTTTCTTTTGGCTATGAAGTGGAAAAGCCAGTGCTCAAGCGCGTCGATATGCATGTCGAGCCGGGGCAGACGGTGGCTTTGGTGGGGCCAACCGGCGCAGGCAAAACCACGATCATCAGCCTGCTAACGCGTTTTTACGATATTGACAGTGGCGCGATCACCATCGATGGCAATGAGATCGACAAGATCAAGCTGGACGATCTGCGGCGGCAGTTAGGAATTGTCTTGCAGGATAATTTCCTGTTCTCGACTACGGTGATGGAAAATATTCGATATGGGCGGCTTTCGGCCAGCGACGCGGAAGTGATCCAGGCGGCCGAGTGGGCACATGCGGACCAGTTCATCCTCCGTTTGCCAAAAGGCTATGATACGGTGCTTTCCGAGCGCGGTAGCAACTTGAGCCAGGGGCAGCGTCAGTTGTTGGCCATCGCGCGGGCGATTTTGGCCGATCCAAGCATCTTGATCCTGGATGAGGCTACCAGCAGCGTGGACACACGCACGGAAGTCGATATCCAGCGTGCCATGGTGCGTTTGATGGAAGGCCGCACCAGCTTCGTGATTGCCCACCGTTTGAGCACGATCCGCAACGCCGATAAGATTTTGGTAATCAATGACGGTGAAGTGATCGAGCAAGGCGACCATAAGTCGCTAATGGCGCAGAAAGGCTTCTATCACAACTTGCTGATGCAGCAGTATGCGGGGTTGAATTAAATCACTGCGCCGCTGACTGGAATCACTGAGGCACTGAGTAAGGGGTGAGTGATTCGCGTTCTTTTGAAGGTTTCTGATACAAGAATGCTCTCAGTGTTTCCATTTTTTTACAGTGCTTCAGTGATTGATTAGGGCTTGAAGAATGACATACCGATTCCCATGTTGTCCAAACCAACCCCGGCCCAATATTGCAGGATTTGCGAGTCTTCTTCGGACACTTTGAAGAGTGCCGAGATGGAATTGCGGTCGCCAATGGTAGCCAGGGCGCGCACGGCTTCCAGGCGGGCGGACTGGCTGCCGTGATCCAGGACGGAAATCAACGATTGGGTTGCTTTTTCGCCCAGGGCGATCAGGGCGTCGGCACACAGCCGTGTGAGTAAACGATCTTGATGGTCGAGTAGGGCGATGAGTTCGGGGATGGCGTATTCGTCCGGGCGTTGGCGTAAACCCAAAGCGGCGCATTGCTGCACGGCGATGTCCGCGTCTTCCAATCCGAGGATCAAATAATCGCCGACTTCGATATCTGGGATTTCTGCCAGGGTGCGTAGTGCCCACCAGCGGGTATCAGCGTCTTCCGAGGTGGTCAGGCTGTTTAAAGCAGCAACAGCCGCCGGCCCATGAGCTTTCAGGGCGTGGACGGCTGCTTCGGCGCGATGGTCATCGCCGCTGGTGAGTTCAGCTACCAGCGTTTGGATGGTTTGCATCAAGCGGATGGCGGCGGAATGGGCAAATCTTCTTTGGCGGTATCCACCCATTTATCACCTTCATCGATCAGCATAACAGGGATGTCTTCGCGAACGGGGTATTTGCGTCCACATTCTGCGCACACGAACCAGGTTTCTTTGTAAAATTCTAATGCGCCTTCGCCTGCTTGAACGCAGTTCGGGCAACGCAAGATTTCAATTAATTCTTGGCTAACCATAAAGTAAACACTCCTCATCTTTGTGTTTAATTGATCTTGATTATACCTTATCGTTCCGGTTTGGAAACAAAAAAGAGGAGCACAATCGCGCTCCTCTTAGTGGCTAGCTGTTAACAATCAAACGTCTTCAAAACGCAGGGTTACGTTGGTGTTCGATTCGCCTAAGACAACCAACTGCAAGACAATCGCCTGTCCGCTTTCGTGGCCATCGAATACCAGGCTGGCGGTTGAATCTGTGATCGATGTAAGCAAGTCACGTTCGGTGTAACCTTTTTCCGCGAAGGCATTGCGATAGAAGGCCAGCGTTTCATCCAGGGTCATATCGGTTTGGAAGATGAGCGTGCCCATGGCGTCGGTCAGGTTGTTGACTGAGTCTGGCAACGGGAATTCGGTCTCGACGTTTTCGCCCATATTCACGCCGGCTTCTTCAAGTTCGGCCTCGAGTGTAGCTTGCAGCTCTTCGACGCCGCCTTCTTCGAGTAATGCTTCGCTGGTGGCTTGCAGGCTTTCGGTGTCGATTTCGCTCAGCTCAGCCTCGACGGTGGCCTGAATGTCTTCGACGCTCAGATCGCCCATTCCGGCCTCGATTGTGGCCTGGGCCTGATCGAGTTGCTCATCGACTTGTTGCTCAACAAAGTCGCTAATCGCGGAACACGCTAGGCTGGATAAAAGCAAAGCGGTGAGCATGAATAAAATAGCTTTCTTCGGTTTCATTTTTTTCTCCTCACAGATAAAATTGATTTAGGTTTTGACTATTATTCGTCGTCTTTTTTGTTCTTCTTTTCTTCCGGCGGACAGCCTTCGGTCTTGGGACCGCATTGGTATATATCGGCCCAGGCGCTGTAATGGGTATCAATGGTTTCGTTGAACAACACTTCACCATTACGGTAAACGATGCGGTCGACTGATACATTGGCACCTTCGGCTTCCCAATCAACTTGTTTGATCTCGCCTTTGGCTAATTCTTCATTGACCTCGTAGATCGGTTCTGGCGGTGAGACGCGGTCGGTGGGGCCAGTAGTGTCCCATTCTACCGTGCGGCCGTCCGAAGTGGAATAGAACTTCCAGGTGATCTGGTTGGCATAGACGTAGGTTTCCATCAACAGCCAGTACGGTGTATCGTTCTTGAATTTGAAATCAACGATGGGCGCGTACACAGTAGCATCCAGTCCGGCCAAAGTCTCGTCGACACCGCCCCAGGTGTTTTGCTCGTAATAGTACACACGGTAGGAGTGGGGATGGCGTTCGACGATGGGGTAGCCGCCGAAAAATACGGTGCGGAACAGTGTTGTGCTGACCTGACACACGCCGCCACCAACGCCTTTGATGGTGCGGTCGCCGTAAATGATCCAGGCTTCAGCGTAGCCGGAGTCGAGGCTGATGTCGCCGATGTGTTCGACCATCGAAAAAGTTGCTCCGGGCGGTACGAGCAGGCCGTGGAACTGGGCAGCAGCTACTTCGATGTTGTTCTTACGAGATGCGCCAGAGCCGAAGAAGTAGGTGTCTTGCGCACTGACCAGTTCGGTGATGCCCAATTCTGCCCCCGTGGTGGTGTCGAGCACTTCCGGCTCGGTGATGTTGAAGACCAGGTTGATCTTGTGATCGCCTTCCGCGAGCTGTTGGTTGATGTGCTCGATAGAAGCTTCGATGTTCAACTCGCGGGCCACGACTGCTTTCTTGATGACTTCCAATTGGCTGGTCTCGTCGTTGAACATGAAGCGTGGATTTTCCGGTTGGGCGACATATACGCCCGGTGCAATCGTCTCCAGGAAGATGCGCAGTTCGGTATGGTCGAGGCCGATCTGATAGGTTTTGCCTTGCTCGGTGTTGATGCGCTCGATGATCATGATGTCCGCCAGCGTTTCCGGTTCCATTGTCCACGGGCCGGGATCGTCTGCGGTCGCACCGGGCACTTTGAGCACCAGTGGCTCGCTGAGAATGTTGCGGGCAATCTCGGCCTGGGCGCTCACGTCTAGAATGGCGGGGGGCTGCTCGACGAACTGTAATGGTACAACTGCATCTTGCAGGTTGAGCAGGTTCAATGCCAGCAGCCCGGCGGTGGTATACGAATCCACCGTGCGACCGACCTGGCCGGGTTGGACGACCACATCCAGGCCGTTGATTTCCAAGGAGGCTTCGACTGTGGGACGGTTGACCTCCTGGGCGATCTGGTCGATCTGGAGTTGGGCCAGGCGGGCATCATAGATATATTGTGGTGCCAGGTCGAGGCCATATTTCCAGGCCTGGTAACGCTCGCTGATGCGCTGCCACGGCCAGCCGCGGCGGCCGATCTTGTATGCGGCTTCGGTTGTCGAGGCCGGGTCGAAGAGAAAGCCGATCTCGCGCGGCGTGAATTCCCAGACTTGATCATCGAAGGTGATCGTGATCTTGCCTTGGGTGTGGTAGGGGAATTGCTGCGCCAGGATATTTTCAACCTGGGGGCGCGGCATGCCGCCCAGATCGACCCCGGCTATGGTAATGCCTGGGTAGATTTTGCCAAAGTGGAGAACTTGGAAGCCGACCAGGAAAACGACCACTGCCAGGACGAACAGCCCAATGCCGCTGAAGATCGCGGTCAGAGCGCGTTCCAGGATGGAAGGTTGGCGGGAATAACTTTGGGGTGGCACCAGTGTACGTGTACTCATTGTTTGAATTTTACCAAACCTTGTCCGAAATAGCTTGGATACTCATAGGCGTTTAATCCATTCCGTTATAACACAGTTGCAATATTCATGCGGGGGAAATTGGTTTGTTGCGCATAGCCAATCGGGATGTCTTTTGGCGCTTTAGGGTTCTAGTCTTTTATGGGGAAAATTGAGTTTTGGTTTGATTCCAAAATTTCAGCCTGGATGCCCCCGCGTGAGAGTTCTTGGAGTGCGGTTTGGAAATCGGGCAGGTCATCTTGTTTGAATTGCGCCATGATGGTCACGTCTGCGGCAAAATCCTGATCCAGGATCAGCCCATGCTGGGCTTCGACCAGCAGCTTGATCTGTTCGTAGAGCTTGTAGGGCATTTCGATGCCGACAGTATGGGTGGCGATCTTTTCGGCCTTGGGCAGGGCCTCCAATACAGCCCGCATCGCATCGCTGTAAGCGCGTACCAGCCCACCGGTACCCAGCTTGGTGCCGCCAAAATAGCGCGTAATCACCACGACCACATCCCCCAGGCCGCTGCCTTTAAGGACAGCCAAGGCGGGCCGTCCGGCAGTGCCTTCTGGTTCGCCGTCGTCGCTGCAATGCTCGGTGATCGAAGCGCCGTGGCCGATGATGAAAGCCGGAACATTGTGGGATGCATCGGCGTATTTTTCTTTGATCTGCTGAATGAAGGCACGCGCGGCTTCGATGCTAAAAGCCGGAGCCGCCGTTGCGATGAAGCGTGAATTAACGACCGTGATCTCTGTGCTGGTCGTTCTGGCAGGAATAATGCGGTGGGGCATGGTGGAAAGGGTTACTCGCTTTCGGGTTGTTCGGTTGTAGCGGTCGTATCAGGCGTTTCCGCACTGGTATCAGGCGCGGCTTCAGCCTGCTGTTTGAAGAGATGTAGCGATTTCAGCATATTCTTATTGATGAAATAGTAGATCAAAGCCGGACTGATCACGAACACAACCGGCGGCAATATGATGGTGACAGCCACGATGGCAAAGATACCCAGCATCAGGCCGAACGTAGGCAACGGGCGTTTTAGGAAGAGCACCAGGCTGTTACGCAGTGCCATTTTGATGCTTTTATCGACTTGCTCGAAAACCAACGGCAAGGTGTATAGCTGAATGATGGTCCAGATGATGATGAAGCCGATCATCATGCCGGCTAGCAGCACTGCCCAACTGGCCTCAATTGCATTGTAGAATGACAGTGAAATGAAAAGCACCGCGTAACCCAGTAATGTTAGTAAACCCCACTTGAAACTGTATCCGAGGTGCTCTTTAAAGCCTTCGAAGAAGGTACGCCAATCTACGCTTTTCCCTTTGGCGATCTGATTAGCGGAATACGCCAAACCGGCAATAGCCGGGAAGGCGGTGACGACCGGGAGTGTCAACAAAACCCATAAGAGATTAGCGGTAATCAAGGGAATTAAATCATAATACGTGTCCCAAAGTACATCTCTAAGCGTGCGAGGTGAGTAACCTTCTTGTGGGCCCATAATCTATTTGTTCCTTATCTTTTTTGTTTGTATTTAACCACAAAAACTTTAACTGCCGGGACTGCTTGGCCAGATGGCGTCCAGTTGCCAGAAATTCATGCGGGGTACATATAGGCTGTCACCTTGGGCGAAGAGCTTGATACCCAGGCTGTCGGGGTTGGTCGGGTATATGCGTGTGGTCAGGCACTGTCCATCGGCAGTGAAGATTTCGATCACGCTGCGGTCGATGAAGATGTGTAGCTTGCATGGCTCGCTGCCTGTGTCTGGCAGGGTGTAGGTATGTCGCTCCCGCATCGCCGCCGGTGAGAGGCTGGCATGCTGTGTATCCAGGGCAAGCTCATTTGTGGCGGCATTGTAGCTGATGAGGGTGTATTCCGAATCGTCCGGCGCGCAGCATACTTTCAGGCCGCCGATGCTTGCTTCACTGATTAGGTCAATCTTGATTTCCAGGCAGTTGCCCTGCACCAGTAAGGGACGTTCAGTGTCAGCTGCGATGGACATATTTTCCAGGACAAGTTGATCGCCGCGCAGTTTTTGCAGCTCTGCTACGGGCTGGGAGTGTAAGCTGCCATCTGGGCCGAGGGTGAGGTGGCGCGGTAACGACATTGCCCCGGCCCAACCTGCGGCAGTATGCGCTTCTACCGTGCGGCGTTCTTTTAGCCAGCCGAACATTAGCCAACGGCCATCTTTATCCTGGAAAACTTGAGGGGCAAAAAGAGGTGTACCATAATCGACGCGGCCGGTTTGGTTGAAATCGAGCCCCAGTTTTTCGAGTTCACCGGAGTAATAGAAGGTGTCATCTGTTTGCCAGGGTGAATAGATCAGTACATGGTGATTGCCAAGTGGAAAGAGATTCGGGCATTCGCACATTGTGCTGTGGGTATTGCCGAGGAGGATCAGGTGTGAGTATTCCCAATCGATCAGATCGGAAGATTGGTATAACAATGCTTTGCTACCCCTGTGGGTGCCCGCGCCGATAATCATGTGCCATTGCCCATTTTCTCGCCAAACATAAGGGTCGCGGAATCCGATCAGATTGTGATCTGCGGGTGGACCGCTGATAACGGGGTTGTTGGGGTGCTTGTGCCAGGTGCGCAGATTGTCTGTGCTGGTTGCCAGGCAGACGCTCTCTACGCCGTCCTTCCAGCCGGTGTAGATCAGTGTCGGGGTGCCATTATTGTCTACCGCACAGCCTGTCCAGCAGCCGCCCGCATCGGGACCGCCGGGTGTTGGGGCAAGTGCGATGGGCAGGTCTTCCCAATTCACCAGGTCCTTGCTGACGGCGTGCCCCCAATGGATATCGCCCCAGACGGCCCCGTTGGGGTTGTATTGATAGAAGAGGTGATATTCGTCGCCCCATTGGATCAACCCGTTGGGGTCGTTCATCCAGTTGGCAGGCGGCAAGAAATGATAAAGTGGACGCAGTGGGTCAGCAGCTAAGCTTTGGCGGGATGGCAGCATGCGATAAATTTCTAGACCTGGAATTTGCCGTTTTTGTAGAATAATTCGCCGTCGATCAGGATTTCGCTGTCGTCGCGCATATCGCAAATGAAGTCCCAATGCACGATGGACTTGTTCTTGCTGCCAGCCTGCGGGAAGCCGTTGCCAATTGCCATATGGAAGGTGCCGCCGATCTTTTCATCGAACAAAATATTCTTGGTGAATTGTTGGATGCCGTAATTGGTACCGATGGCGAATTCACCCAGATAGCGAGAGCCTTCATCCAGGTCCAATTGACTGAT
This sequence comes from Anaerolineales bacterium, assembly GCA_016935415.1. GTDB lineage: Bacteria > Chloroflexota > Anaerolineae > Anaerolineales > UBA11579 > JAFGRA01. Next base: position 16,986 of record JAFGRA010000187.1, on the reverse strand, counting down.
GAGATAGGCTTCACTCTTCTCTGCGGAGGCGTTGACCACTTTGCCGTCCTTGAATTCCAGGTGTACGCCCTCGACCTCACGTCCGGCGCGCACGGCCGGATAGGTGAAATTGACCCAACCATTGGCGGAATCCTCAACCGGGCTGGTGAAGATCTCGCCGCTGGGCATATTCTTCTCGCCATCGGCGTTGATGAAGGAGCGGTCCTCGATGGAGAGCGTCAGATCGACGTTTGGCCCGCGCACGACGACATCTTTCTTGCCTGTGAGCCAATCGATCAGGCGGGCTTGCTCATTGTGGACGGCTTGCCATTCTGCGACCGGATCATCCTTGTCGGCGAAGCAGGCTTTGAAGACGAAATCTTCATAGTCACGCAGACTCATATCAGCTTCCTGGGCATATGCCAGGCAGGGGTACTGGCCGATTACCCAGTGCAGGTCGCCGGATGCAGAACGGGCGCGGTAGACATCCAGCAGTTCTTTGAGGCCGCGCTGGCGTTGTTGCTGTTTGAGCGGATCGATCCCGGCCAGTGAGCGGGTGTTCTGGCTGGCCCGCACGCTGATCAGGTGATCGACTTTTTCGTACGCCAGTTGGTTTATGGGCGAAACCCAGGCGAGCTGTTCATCATTGGCATATTGGTAGAATGCTTCATCGATGGTTTCACTCGAAAGCACGACGTTATAATGTCCGCCGGCTTTGAGCACCTGGATGACGACTTCGGCCAGCAGCGGATCAGCAACTGGGTCACTGACGATCAAGGCCCAATCCCCCGGCTGGACTTTAACCGAATAATTTACCAGAATATCGGCTAATTTGGTCAAGCGTTGGTCAACCATACAATCTCCTTATCTTTTTAGGATTAGCCCCAGAGGGTGTGTAAGAATTTTATTTTTTCAACCGATTGGTGTGGGCCGCCGCCGTCATGCTGGTTGAATTCCCAGATGCGGATTTCTTTTGGTCCGGCGTAGTGATTGTAAGCTGCGAACACGGTTGAAGGCGGGCAAACGTCATCCATCAGGCCCACCGAGAACAGCGTTTTGGCCTTGGCACGCGCCGCGAAGTTGACGCCGTCGAAATAGGAAAGCGTTTTGAAGACTTGATCGACCTTGTCGCGGTGGATGCGCAGGTATCCGGCAATTTCGTGGTAGGGGCTGGCATCGGAGAGTTCGAAGACGCGCCGGTAGTGGCACAGGAAGGGTACGTCGGGCATGGCCGCCACCAGATCGGGGAGCAGGCCGCTGGCGGCCAGCGTAATACCGCCGCCCTGGCTGCCACCGGTAACGGCGATCTGGGAGGCATCTACAGCTTCGTTGGCGGCGGCGGCCTCGACGGCGCGCACGGCGTCAGTGAAGACGCGGCGGTAAAAATGAGTGTAGGGGTCGAGAATGCCGAGGGTCATAAAGCCAGGGTAATGCGGGCTGCTGCCGACATCAGGAATGTCTGGGGTGTCGCCATGCCGCCAACTGCTGCCCTGGCCGCGGGTGTCCATTACCAGCGTGGCATATCCGGCGCTGGGCCACAGCAGCCATTCGGTTGGGAAACTGCGCCCACCGCCGTAGCCAATGTATTCGACTACGCAGGGCAGCTTGCCGTCGCGCTGGACGGGCAGAATGAACCAGCCCTTGATCTCTTGCCCGCCATAACCGGCGAAGGTGACATCGTAGGTTTCGAAGGCTTTCAGGCCATAGTCGACCGGTTCGAAGCGGGCGTTCAGTGGGTGGGAACGCGCTTCGACCAGTGTGTCACTCCAGAACGAGTCGAAATCATCCGGCTCGGTGCGTTCCGGCTTGTATGTTTTGAGTTCTTCTAAGGGCATATCAAAGAATGCCATCGTTCATCTCCTTGTGAAAGTATACGTTTATTGCTGGGCCAGATCTTGATAGAAGGCTTGCAAAACGGCGAAGGCTTTTTTCCTTTCGCCACGGTTGGAAACCAAACCTTTACGATTGTACCAATCCTGGAAATAGGGCAATGGGCGGCGTGGGGAGAGGAAGTCCATCAAAATCCAGGGAGTCAGGCCGCGCAGGAACGGGATACGGCGGAACATTTTGGTCTGGCGTTTGTAAAGTTCTTCCTGGTATTCCTCCGACCAGCGCGTCAGGGTGTCGCCATGATAGCCGTAGAGCGCGCCGCCGCCCCATTCGCTCATGATGAGCGGTTTATCATAGCGGGTCTCCCATTCCAGCAGGTCTGGCAAATCAGGGTTACCAAAATACCAGCCCCAATATTCATTACACCCCAGCACGTCCAGGTGTTCACCCAATGGATCATTAATTCGGATCGTGGTGCCGTCAGGCGCGTCGTGGAAGAGCGCCGCCGTAACCAGGCGAGTGGGATCGAGTTCGCGCGTTTTGTGGGCCAGATCGCTGAGGAACTTGAGGCGGGCATTACTGGCGTGGGTTTCGTTGGCGACCGACCACAAGATCACGGCGGCGCGGTTTTTATCGCGCGTGACCAATTCGGTGAGCTGGCTGGCAGCGTTCGCAAAGGTGTCTGGATTCTCCCAATCGATCGACCAATATACCGGCACCTCGGCCCAGATCATCAACCCCAGGCGCTCGGCTTCGCGCACCATGGTTTCGTTATGGGGATAATGCGCCAGGCGGACGTAATTGCAGCCCAGTTCTTTGGCCCAACCGAGCAAGGTGCGCGCATCTTCGCGGCTGAAGGCGCGCCCGGCCCGGAAAGGTGCTTCTTCGTGGATGCTGACGCCGCGCAGAAAGACCGGTTCGCCATTGAGCAAAATATCCTGGCCGCGGGTGGCAATGCTGCGAAAGCCGATTTCATCTTCAAAAGTATCGGTTTCGGCTGTGACGATGACGGTGTAGCGTTTGGGGTTTTCGGGCGACCATAATTCCAGGTCGGCGGTAAAGGTGAATTTAGCATAACCTTGGGCGTTCGTTTCCAGCTGATACTCGATCCCAATTTCCGGAATGCGGATGGTAATTTGTTGGGCGGCAACTTTACCGTTCAACTGCACCCAACCACTTATTGTGTCCTGCGAGTCTTTCGCTAATTGGATGGATGCATCCTGGATGAAGGTTTCCGGGACTTCAACGAGCAGCACGCGGCGGGTCAGGCCGCCATAATTCCACCAATCGAACATTTTGGTGGGAACAGCGGAATGCTGGCGGGTATTATCCACCTTGACGACCACGAAATTCGCGCCTTGCTTGAGTTTGCCGGTGATCTCGAAGTTGAAGGGTGTAAAGCCGCCGGTGTGTTCACCGAGTTTTTCGCCGTTCAGGAATACGACGGCGTGGTAATTGGCCGCGCCGAAATATAGAAATAGGCGTTTGTCGGCCTGCTCTTCATAAGTAAGAGAGCGCCTGTACCAGATGCTGCCTTCGTAGAAAAATAGTTCCTGGCGTTGGGTATTCCAATCTCCGGGTACGTCGAGGCTGTCGCCGGTATCGAAGTCGTATTCCACCAGCTCGTTGCGGGCTTCCATCTTCTGGTTGATGAAATAGCCGTTCAAGCGCTCTACTTCGTCGATGTCGTAGAGGCCGTGTTCCATTGGGTCGATGATGACTTGCCATTTACCAATGAGACTGGCAGTTTTGCGGTGGTCGATATTGGTAATCAAGGCTGAGATCGGCATGGGCTTTCTCCTCTGGGTAACAGGGGCAACCATAGTATTTTACCGCTAGTAAACATTTGGTGGGATAGAATCGGGCAATCCCACCTGATTATTTAGAAACCTGACCGGCGATATGATGTAAAATGGGTGGGAAATGTGAGCATAGGGATTCTGCGCAATAATTTTATATTCAATATGAGGAGTGCAATATGGCATATTTTATGGGGATCGATGTTTCAACAACGGGGGTAAAGGCGCTGCTGGTTGATGGCCAGGGCGAAGTGGCCGGCACGGCGACGACCGCGCTGCCACTTTCCACCCCACGGCCGCTCTGGAGCGAGCAAGACCCGGCGGATTGGTGGGACGGGGCTGTAAAGAGCATCAAGCAAGTATTGCAGGAAACTGGTGTGTCTGGTGAAGATGTCGACGGGATTGGCCTGACCGGGCAAATGCATGGCTTGACCCTGCTGGATGAAAACGGCGATGTGCTGCGCCCGGCAATGTTATGGAACGACCAGCGCACCAGCGAGCAATGCGATGAAATTCGGGAAAAGGTGGGCAAGGAGCGCCTAATCCAGATCACTGGGAACGACGCGCTGACCGGTTTTACAGCCCCGAAAGTTTTGTGGGTGCGCGAGCACGAGCCGGAAGTATATGCTAAAGCGGCCCAAATCCTGCTGCCTAAAGATTACGTGCGCTATAAATTGACTGGCGAATACGCCACCGATAAAGCGGGCGCGGCGGGGACGATCTTGATGGATCTGAAAACCCGCGATTGGTCGCCCGAAGTGCTGGCCGCCCTGGATATTCCGTTGGAATGGTTGCCGAAGACTCATGAAGGCCCGGAAGTTACCGGGACGATCACAGCGGAGACAGCAGCGCTGACCGGCTTGAAAGCCGGAACGCCGGTAGTTGGCGGCGGTGGTGACCAGGCGGCCCAGGCGGTTGGGGTGGGGGCAGTCGAGTCCGGCATCATCGCGCTGACGCTGGGCACTTCTGGGGTGGTGTTTGCCTCGACGAATGAACCCTTCATTGAGCCGGAAGGCCGCCTGCACGCTTTCTGCCATTCTGTACCGGGGCTGTGGCACCTGATGGGGGTAATGCTCTCGGCGGCAGGCAGCCTGCGCTGGCACCGAGATACGTTTGCACCGGATGTGAGTTTTGACGATCTGGTGATGGCAGCCAGCTCGATTGCGGAAGGCAGCGAAGGCTTGCTTTTCTTGCCGTATTTGACCGGTGAGCGTACGCCTTACCCTGATCCCTACGCGCGCGGTGGTTTTGTCGGCCTGACCGTGCGGCATACGCTGCCGCATATGACCCGGGCCGTATTGGAAGGTGTAGCCTTTGGCCTGCGGGACAGCTTTGAATTGATCAAAGCTGCCGGACTGGAAGAGATCAAACAAGTGCGCGTTTCCGGTGGTGGGGCGAAGAGCCTGCTGTGGCGGCAGATCCTGGCCGATGTCTTCACCGTTGAATTGGTGACGGTGAATACGACCGAAGGCGCAGCCTACGGCGCGGCTTTGTTGGCTGGCGTGGGCGCGGGGACCTGGCCGGATGTGAAAACGGCCTGCGCTGAAACCGTGAAGCAGACCGGTTCCACCAAGCCGCGCATTGAAGCGGTGGGAACGTACGAAGAGATGTATGCTTATTACCGGGGCCTATACCCGGCATTGATGAAGATCACGCACGGCTTGAGTAATTTCTAAGTCGGGTTGTGAGGATGAGGATCACAAAAATGAGAACAATGGAAAAAGTAGCCTACCAGGGCTGGGAAAACTGTTATAAGCTATCAAATGGTAAAGTGGAATTGATCATTACCGGCGACATCGGTCCGCGCCTGATCCGTTTTGGCTTTGTCGGTGGTGAAAATGAATTCGGTGAATTCACTGATATGGTCGGCAAGACCGGCGGTGATGAATGGCGTATTTACGGCGGGCATCGCTTCTGGCATGCCCCGGAAGACAAGGTGCGAACTTATTACCCGGACAATGATCCGGTCGAAGTGACGGATATGGGCGCGTTCGTGCGCGTGGTGCAGCGGACTGAGGGAACGACCGGCATCCAGAAGGAATTGGATATCTATCTGTCGGATACGGAAGCTCAGGTTAAAGTCGTGCATCGGCTGCGCAATCACAATCTGTGGCCGGTGGAACTGGCTCCCTGGGGAGTGAGCGTGATGGCGACCGGAGGCGTAGCAATTGTGCCTTTGCCGCCGCGTGGCTCTCATGAAGAAAATTTGCTGCCCGCCAATACGCTGACTTTCTGGCCTTACGTGGATATGTCCGACTCGCGCTGGACGTGGGGGCATAAATACGTGATGCTGCGCCAGGATGTTGGTATGACTGCGCCGCAAAAATTTGGTGCAATGGGATTGGAGGGGAAGGCAGCTTACGCGCGAAACGGGCATCTGTTTATCAAAACGTTCCCGTATATTGCGGAGGCGGCCTATCCTGATTTCAATTGTGCGGTAGAAGTTTTTACCAATGAGCAATTTCTGGAAGTTGAAACTTTGGGACCAGTGGTGAACCTGATGCCGGGTGGGACCGTCGAGCATGTCGAGCAGTGGTATCTGTTTGATGATGTTCCCTTGCCGACCAATGAAGCTGAGGTTGAAGCGCACGTTGCTCCGAAACTGGCGGCTGTGTAACTAAACTTGAATTTAGACGTTATTAAAAGCGGGAGGGACTGTCCCTCCCGCTTGCTTTGCAGGCATACAAATTTGTCAGAATTAAGCAACCTTTGCATCTTGTTAGCACCCTGTGATGAAATCTATGTTAAAAATGAATTGTAGCAACTGCTCAAAATCAATGCTAAATAGGAATGTTTTACAAGATGAAAAGGGGAGGTTGGGCTGAAGTAGGTTATGGAGACGAAGAAAGAAAATCACTTCTTTGAAATCGCTCGAATTGGAAAGCGGATCACGCCTTGGTGGGCAGTGATTGTACTGAGCATCGTATTTTTGTTCGTGGGGCAATTCCCTGGCGGCATCCTTTTCTACGCGGTGCGCTACATATGGGCTGACCAGGTGGCGGAAATGAGCGCCACGATACAGGGGTTGATCCAGGCGGTGCTTTTTGTGGCACTTTATGGCCCAATTGCCCTATTGGTCTGGGGCTGGGTGGCCTGGTACGAGAAACGCCCGCTCTGGACACTGGGCCTGGAAGTCAAAAGCGCGCTGATGAAATATGGTCGCGGCGTATTGGTTGGCTTGCTGATGTTCGCAGTAGCCGTGGGGCTGCTGGCGTTCCCCGGTTATGTAACTTTGGAACAAGGTGATCCGGGCTTGCAAGGGGTTGCCGCGCTAGGCGGCGTATTGGTCGTTTACCTGGGGTGGACTTTGCAAGGACCGACCGAAGAGTTGTTGACACGCGGCTGGATGTTACAAGCGATTGGTATTCGGATTCGCCCCTGGGTGGGTGTGTTGATTTCTGCTTCATTATTTTCCGTGATGCATATCCTGAATGAAAGTTTTAGCTGGATTGCGGCCCTGAACATCTTCCTGGTAGGGTTGTTCTATGCTTTGTTTGTGTTATGGGAAGAGGGTATTTGGGGCGTATGTGGGATGCATGCAGCCTGGAATTGGGCCCAAGGTAATGTTTTTGGCTTTAGGGTGAGTGGTACAACTACTCTCGGTGGTAGTTTGCTTCGCTTGAAATCGATTGGGCCGGAAATATTCACCGGTGGTGCGTTTGGCCCGGAAGGCGGCGTAGCCGTGACTGTAATTTTATTGCTCAGTATCCTGGCCACGGTCTGGTTGTTGGATCGAAAAAATAAACCCGTTCTTGAGTAAACGAAGCGCTTGAAACACCTTTGAGATTATTGGTATGAGTGAAACATTGCAGCAAAACATAGACTTTCATCATATTGTTGATCGGGGGCGTTTGTATCTGACCAAAAACCTGCGGTTTGACCTGATGGCCGGGTTGACGGTGGCAATGATCGCCATTCCCCAGACGATGGCCTATGCTGCAATCATCGGGGTCAACCCGATTTATGGTTTATACACGGCGATCATCTCGGGTATGGTGGGGGCATTCTTTGGGCGTTCCAGTTATCTGGTTACCGGCTCGACCAACGCGGTTGCTCTGGCGACAGCGGGCGTGCTGTTTGGTTACCACAATAGCCCAATTTACCCTGAATACGTATTTACGCTGGCGATCATTAGCGGGGTGATCAAATTACTGTTGGGCGTTTTGCAGCTTGGCGGTATGGTGCGCTATATTTCCAATTCAGTGCTGACCGGTTTCCTGGCCGGAGCCGGAGTGTTGATTATCATCAATCAATTGGGCAACCTGGTGGGGGTGCGCCGTCCGGCCGGGGCTGACCCGCTGCAAATCTTATGGAATTTGGCAACCCACGTCCGCCAGTTCGAATGGCATATTGTCGTAATTGGGGCGATCACGATCGTTGTTTTTTTGTTGCTCAAGCGGCTGAACAGTAAGCTCCCGGCGGCGCTGTTGGCTATCGTGTTGGCTAGTGGACTGGTACAGTTTTTTGGTTGGCACGCTGCGGGGGTGACATTGGTAAGCGACTTGGGCGATATTGACAAGGTGGGGTTGCGTTTCCATCTTCCGCAGATTCCCCTGGATAATTTGCAATCCCTGTTTGTCAGTGGTGGCGCAGTGGCGTTGTTGAGCCTGGTGGAAACTATGTCAGTTGCCAAGGCGTTGGGTCTCAACCACGACGAAAAAGTGTACCCCTCACGTGAATTTTTCGGGCAGGGGTTGGCGTCAATTGCTACCGGGCTTTTCCAGGGCGTTCCTTCCAGCGGCTCACCATCTCGCAGCGCTATCAATGCAGACAGTGGGGCGCGCACGCGTTTGGCGGCCGGTTTTTCGGGCATCTTCGTGCTGGTGGCCGTACTGGCTTTTTCTGGATTGATTGGCTATATTCCGGTCGCCAGCTTGGCCGGGGTTGTGGTCGTTTCAGCCTACAATATGATCGACTGGCGGCACATTAAACTAACCTGGCAAAGCCGTACGGTGAGTCGCTTTGTTTTGATCGTGACGTTCGCCTCGGCGCTGCTGCTGCCCCTGCACATCGCCATTTACATGGGCGCAGCCTTATCCATCGTGATTTACCTGCGCGAAAGCAGTAGTTTGGAACTCTCTTATTTGAAATTGAACCAACAAGGGGAATTCGAGGAGCACAACCTGGCGGATATCGAGCAGGAACATCCTTCGATTGCGATTGTCAATATCGAGGGTGCCTTGTATTTTGGGGCTGTCGATGACCTGGAAGAACGCCTGGAAGAGATCATGGTGCGTGACGTGCGGGTAGTGATCCTGCGCATGCGCCGGATGCGCTTGCTTGCCAGTACGGGCGTAACGACGCTCAAGACATTAGTCACGCGGGCCGAACACATGGGAACCAGTGTGGTGATCTGCGGAGTGCCGGAAGAGATCAACGCCACGTTGGAGTCCTCTGGGATTACTGCCTTGGTTGGGGAACAACGTGTTTTCCCGGCCAACGATACGCTTTTCTCGGCCTCGCGTGAGGCGCTGTCACATGCCCGTATGATCGTCGTGCATGGCAGCGAGGCAACTGACTAGGATTTAGATTTACCGTGAATGGGGGAGATCGCGCGAACTGGCCTTTATTCCTGCCCGCCTTCATCCTCGAGTTGATGTCCGGCGCAAAGGCCGAAGATGGCGATGTGATGCAGGTCAGCAACGAAGTCGTACTCGCTCAAGATCGTTTCTTCTAATTTCTTCAGCAAGCTGTGATCGGCGTCTTGCGTATAGCCACACTTTCGGCAAATCAGATGGATATGTGGGCCGTGCTGGTTGGTGGCATACATATATTCGCCAATGCCCAGATCGGTGCGGCAAGCCAGGCCTTCTTCGACCAACATGTCCAATGTGCGGTAAACGGTGGCGATATTGATGGCGCTGGATTGCTCTTGTACCTTGGTAAAAACATCTTCGGCGCTCACATGGTCGCCCGCTTGAATGATGGCGGCAAGGATCATTTCCCGCTGGGGGGTGAGACGATAACCGCGCTCTCGTAAGATTTTGATCAGGTTTTTTGTCATAATAGTATATTTGTTCTACGAAAAGCCTTGACAATCAGGATTGCTATACTCTATAATAATCGCAGTTGCGAATTTTCGCAATAACAATATTTTGCAGATTTACTAAAAGGAGGCGGCAGATGTTTTTATCAGGATTTCCCAAACCAACTGAACTTCATATCCCGGATGGATTTTTGAGCCTCGCTGTTGCGCTGGTATCATGGTTGATTACGGCGGTCTTGTTGGGCATCGCGGTCAATAAGAGCCGTAAGGAACTTAACGAACGCCAGATTCCCTTGATGGGCGTGATGGCGGCATTCATTTTTGCAGCCCAGATGATCAACTTCCCGGTAGCGGGAGGCACTTCCGGGCACTTCCTCGGTGGGGCGCTGGCGGCAATCGTACTGGGGCCGTGGGCCGGGATGCTGGTGATGGCGAGCGTAATCGGTGTGCAGGCGCTCCTTTTCCAGGACGGCGGGCTGCTGGTGATGGGAGCTAACATCCTCAACATGGGCCTGCTGACTGCCTTGATCGGCTATGGCCTGTACCGGATGGTTGCCGGAAAGCCCAAGGGCGTGCGCTACAGCGTGACCGGCCTGGCGGCGTGGCTGGCCGTGATGGCAGGGGCGCTGGCAACATCGATCCAATTGTGGCTCAGCAACACGTCCCCGGCGAATTTCGTCTTCCCGGCCATGCTGGGTGTGCATACGTTGATTGGGATTGGCGAAGCATTGGTCACCGTGGCCGCGGTAGCTTTTATCGAGCAGGTGCGCCCGGAATTGATGTCCACGCAGGCCGTGCAGGCGCGCGGTGGGCGCGGTTGGGTGGTTGGCGGTGTATTGATTTCGGCAATTGTGGTATTGCTTTCCCCATTTGCCTCGGCTAACCCCGACGGCCTGGAACGCGTAGCCGAAGACTTGAACTTCCTCAGTGTAGGGCAGGATGCACCCTATCAAATCTTGCCGGATTACACGATCCCGTTCCTGGGTGAAACCGGTGTCTCGACAATCCTGGCCGGAGTGGTTGGGGCGGCGGTAGTTGCCGGGTTGGCAATTTTGATCGGCCGTGCCCTGCGCACCCGGCAGCGTGTATAATCGCGGTAATGAAGGCGTCGCTTTTCGACCGTTACCAGGAAGGTAAGAGTATCATCCACCAGCTTGACCCACGTGTCAAGCTGGTGGTTACTTTTGGGTATATTCTCTCTAACTTGCTGCTGCCGGATGGAGCCTGGATCGCGTTCGGCCTTTCGTTGCTCTTCATGATCGTGATCAGTGTGGTGACCGAATTGGGGTGGTTTTTCGTGGTCAAGCGTTCTTTGCTGGCCTTGCCGTTTGCCTTGGCAGCAGTCACCATTATGTTCACCCTGCCGGGAGCGCCGGTGACCAGCTTCAAGCTTGGTCCCTGGCACCTGACGATCACAGATGCCGGGCTGATGCGTTTCCTTAGCATCCTGGTGCGCAGTTGGCTCTCGGTGCAGGCGGCGATTGTGCTGGCGGCTACAACGCAGTTCCCTGACCTGGCACACGGCCTGCGGCATTTACGCATTCCCTCGGTGATTGTTGCCATCATCTTGTTCATGTATCGTTATTTATTCTTGCTGAGTGAGGAAGCACAACGCCTGTTACGCGCCCGTTCGGCGCGCAGTGCCAGCATTCCCGGCCGCAAGGGGGGGAATTTGTTCTGGCGGGCCAGGGTGGCGGGAAATATGGTTGGACAGCTGTTTGTGCGTTCCTACGAACGCAGCGACCGTATCTACAACGCCATGTTGGCGCGCGGCTATAAAGGCGAATTTCTGACGATCATGCCACACCAGATGGCGCGCCGGGATTGGCTGATTGGCTCAATGGCGATTGCGGCATTATTGGTTTTGCAAATCGTTGGGCGGATTACATTATTCTAGGATTTAGATATGCCGATTATTCATGAGAAAGACCATATCGAAGAAAGTGCCCCCTGCGCTTCAGGAGAGCAGGATGGGCGTATCCTCTCAGTAAATGACTTGCAGTTCCATTACCCTGATGGACGCCAGGCACTCAAGGGGATTTCTCTGGAAATGGCGCGCTGTGAAAAGATCGCCCTGGTCGGCCCGAATGGGGCTGGGAAGAGTACTTTCTTGCAACACATCAACGGTTTGTTGGAAGGTGAGGGAACGATCAATGTGGCCGGGTTGCCTTTGGATAAAGAGAATTTACCCATTATCCGCGCCAAGGTGGGTTTCGTGTTTCAGAATCCAGACGATCAGCTTTTCTCGCCAACGGTGTACGAAGATGTAGCCTTTGGCCCGCTGCATATGGGTTTCCCCGAGGACGAGATTTGCGAGCGTGTCAAGGCGGCTCTGGCGCAGGTGGGGATGAGTGACTATATCCAACGACTTTCGCATTATTTGAGCACCGGGGAGAAGAAACGCATCGCTATCGCCACGGTGCTGGCAATGCAACCGGACTTGTTGGTGCTGGATGAACCGACTGCGGGCCTTGATCCGCGCGCGCGGCGTGCCCTCATCAATCTGCTGGAGGAATTGCAAATTGGTATGATTATCGCCACGCATGATCTGTTGATGGTGCGTGAATTGCTGCCGCGCATGGTGATTATTGATGGCGGGCAGATCGTGGCCGACGGGGAGACGGAGAGTCTTTTGGCGGATAAGGATTTGCTGGAAGTGCACGGGCTTGAGATGCCGGTTTAGTTGGGTAGTTGCATAGTGCAGTAGTTGGATAGTTAGATCGGCTGATGCGCGTTGCAGTTATCGCGGCGGCTTTGGAGAAATTTGGAAATCTCTCTTAGAAATTACGAAGTAATTTACTTAGCCGCCAAACAACATATATACAAAGATAAAAAATTACCCCCGAGTGTAAATGCTCGGGGGTTTATGTTTCTTAAGGGGTGGGCGAGAAAGTTACTACCACTGGATCGTGGTCGGACTTGCGCTGCGGGGACTCGTCGCCCGGTTCTGGGGGCGGAAAATCGGCGTTGACGTGCAGCACTTCCACGCGCCTGACCAGGCTGAAAAGTTCGGGCGTGGTCAAGATGTGATCCAGGGTCTGGGAAACGCCTTCATAGATGTACGAGTAGCGTTCCTCTGGCGGCAGCAGATCGAAGACGTGTTCCAATCCGGCGGCACGCAGCGTTTCGATAGGCGCTGAATCGTAGAACGAGTTTAGGTCGCCGATCACGGCCACGTTTGCACCGGGATCGTCTGCCAGGATTTGATCGAGGACTTCCACGTTCCAGGCTGCCTGGGCAACGCGGCGTGGCTCGGTAGCCTGTTCGCCGCCGCTCATCGAGGTGAAGTGGTTGTTGAGCACGTACAGCATGGCAGTACCTGCGGAGGTTTCTACTTCGATCTTGACCATAAGCGGTGGGCGGCTGGTCAGCCCGGCCGGGGCCGGGAATTGCTCGATTTCCACAACTTCGGCAACATCACCGCGCACCAGATAGCCGACATCAATGCCGCGACTGTCGGTGCCTTCGATCAGCACCGGCTGGTAGTCGAACTCGGTGAGCAGTTCGTGTTCGGTAATATCTTCCAGGATGCCGATATTCTCCACTTCTTGCAGCCCGACGATGGTCGGTGTCCCGGCAGCCAGAATGGTGTTGGCAACTTTGGTGATCGAGAGGCGGTATTCCTGCAAGCCGGGGATGGGCGGATCTACCGGGTTTGGCTCGATGATATCGAACAGGTTCTCCACATTCCAGGTCATCAGGCTGAATTCGTCTTCGGCCGTTGGCGGTAAGGTGGGAAGTTCGGTTCCTGTCGCTGTGATCGTGGGGGATGCCAGCGGCTCGATCTTGAACTGTCCGTACGTGTAGGCCAAAGGCCCGGACAGGTTGGTAACACGGTCGCCGGTAGTGATCGTGTAAGCCATGGTGGCGGAATCTTCGTAGGTTGTCGAACTGCCGTCATCCACGGTGATGGCAATGCCGTTTTCGCCACCGCGCAGCAGGCGGTCGACATCATGATAGGCCAACACCAACGAATATTCACCATACTGGTTGGAAGGTGAAACGGCGACAGCCGGGGAGGTGACCTGGACGAGCATGCCTTCCAGGGATTCGTAATAGGCTGCAGCCGCGTCCTCGGCACTGGGCGGGTCGAGTTCAACTGCTCCGGGGAGGGATTGGTTGTGGTCAAGGATTTCGACGCTGTCCGGGTTGGTGACGATCAGTTGGGTTTGCTGGTAGGCTTCGTGCAACCGACCGGCAACCTGAACCAGATCGCCGGGCTGGACAACGATGCCGGCGATGCTCTCGCTGGTGTTGATGAACAAGCCTTCCGAGGTGGCTGGGTTTTCGTCAGGGGCGACCGACTGGATCCAGAAACCACCCAATTCGGGGAATACACCAGTGACCACACCTTGCGCTTCTAGTTGCTCTAACACGTAGGGCGATTTATCCCCTGGTCCTTGGATTGCCCAGATCGGGATCGCGGCATCGAAGAAGATGAACTGCTCGGCAACTTGCGATACGGCTGGACTGCCCTGGCCGGAGTAGCCGGTTTCGGCATGGATGGCAAGGCCGTCAGCGGAGCCGTTATAGACGGCATCAAAGCTGGCGGTAACGCTTTCACCTTGGCCGGGTAAATTGTCGATTTCCCAGCGGGTAGCATCATCTACGTTTCCGGTGATGCCCACGATTTCAATCTCGGTATCCAGTTGGGCTTCGATATAAACATCTTCAATTGTGTCAGGAGTGTGATTGGTAGCTGTCAAGGAGACGGTAAAAATTTCGCCTTTTTCCACGTTAGTGGGAGCGTCGATCTCCAGCATCAAAACTTCAGGATAGATTTCTTGCAGGTCGGTTTGGACGCGCGGGTAAAGCTGCTGGCGTTCATCGAGTGCTTCTAATACCCCGGTGGCGCGCATCTTCTGGCCCGATTCGATGGTTTCGACGTTGATCTCGGTGAGCTTATCGACGTAGAGCGTGACCAGTTGGCCCTCGGTATCGATCAGGTCGATCTCATAGCTGTAGGAGAATTCCTCGACACGAGCAACTGTGCCTTCAACCTGCACCAACAAACCGGCCAGGTCGTGGTTGTTGGCGGCTTCACCAATCGAGACCGGCGTTGGCGGCCAGAGCGAATCCTCGCTGGGCGGCTCCAGCACCTCAACGCCTTCGATGGTAGGCGCGAGTTCATATGCACCGCGATATATCAGCAGTTCACCTTGAACGCGCACGCGCGCGCCCAGCGAGACAGTCACGTCGCCTTCACCGTCATCCACCCAAACCTGCAACCCGCCGGTTTCATCTTCCAGGTAGAACTTGGTATTGCCCGACCCGGCGTAATAACCGCCGGTGTACATGGTGGCGATGCCTTCAACGGTGATAACTTGGTCGACCAGGTTTTTGGCAATCTCGACCGGGATAGCGCCGTTTGCCACACTGGTCAGCAGCGGCCCACCGTAGGTGGCCGGTCTTCCGGAAGCCTGGACGAAGCAGCTGTGCACCAGTAAATCTGTGTATGTCCAGGGTGCAGTAACGGTGATTTCGGTCGATTTGACTGTGTTACCAGGGATGGTATCAATTTCCCAGATGAGTTGATTGCCAGCGATTTCCAGGCTGGCTGGCGCGGCAGCGATTGGCAGGATGTCCGGAATCAGCATTTCGAAGTGGACGTTTTCTGCAGGCGTTTCGCTGGTGTTGTGAATAGAAATGGTATAGGTGAAATCTGCGCCGGGATCAATGGATTCGGGGGCAGACAGCGAGAGTCCAAGTTGACCAGGGAGTGCCGGCGTGACCAGGCTGCCGCTGTTCTGGGGCGTGGGGGCAATATTCAAGGCAAAGTCAGCATTGTTATTGTCGCTGTCATTGCCATTGCCGGATTCTTCGCCCGGGGCGCGTTCCAGGGAACTGCCGTTTTCGAGCTTGGGAGCGGGATTACCTTCGGTGTAATTAGCCGGACCGTTGCCCCAGGTTAGGCTGTCAGCCACCGCTCCGTCTGGATCGACCAGGCTGAGCCCGCCTTTACCGGTTACCAGATTGAGGCTGAAGCGGGCATCGGGAAGTAAGCCAAAGTCCTCCCCGGCGCGCGCCAGCAAGTAGTGCCCGTGAGGGGGCAGCACAGCGTGTGCGTCCCATTCGTGGACCAATTCTGCGTCCTCGTCATCATCGAGTTGGTAAGTGAATGTGTAGCTATTCAAGTCGAGCGGCAGGTCTCCGGGATTGTACAACTCGATAAAGTCATAATTGTTGTTGCCTTGCACGCCGACCATGACCTCACTGATGAGAGCGCTGCCCGGTGTGGGCGGTAGTGTGGCAGTAGGTGGCAAGGTAGTGGGAGTTGGTTGTTCGGTCTGGCAGGCGCTCACGAAAAGCAGCATGATCTCCAGTAGAATGATGTTCAACATACGCTTTGACATAGGGCAATCTCCTGTTTTTGACTCGCTAAATTGTATCTCAGAATGGGTAATTCGGTGCGGCTTGGCTTTGTTAATTCTGGCGTTGTCGGTTAAAATTCAGGTGTGAACATTTGCTTTCATTAAGACTACAGGAGTTGCCCATGTCTAAGTTTGTTGCTGCGATAGATCAGGGGACGACCAGCACGCGCTTTATGATTTTCAGCCATCGCGGTGAAATCATCGCCGTATATCAATTGGAACACGAGCAGATTTATCCCAAACCCGGCTGGGTAGAACACGATGCGCTCGAGATTTGGGAACGCACTCAGGAGGTTATTAGAGGGGCGTTGGCCTCTGCCGGGATCAGTGCCACAGACCTGGCGGGAATTGGGATCACCAACCAGCGCGAGACCACGGTGGTGTGGGATCGCAATACCGGCAAACCTTATTACAACGCCATCGTGTGGCAGGATACGCGCACCGATCACATTTGTGACGTTTTGGCACAAAACGGCGGGCAGGATCGTTTCCGTGAAAGAGTTGGCCTGCCGCTTTCAACTTATTTCTCAGGTCCGAAGATCAAGTGGATGTTGGAAAACGTCGAAGGTTTGCGAGAAGCGGCAGAAGCCGGTGACGCAATCTTTGGCAATATCGACACCTGGCTGGTCTGGAATCTGACCGGAGGGGAACACATCACCGATGTGACCAACGCCAGCCGCACGATGTTGATGAACTTGAGGGCGCTGGATTGGGATGAGTCGATCCTGGATATTTTGGAAATTCCCCGGGCGATGCTGCCGGAAATCCGCCCCTCGAGCGATCCATCTTTTTACGGCATGACCCTAAAAGACGGCCCGTTGGGCGGAGCGGTACCGCTGTGCGGCATCCTGGGTGACCAGCACGCCGCGCTGTATGGGCAGACGTGTTTCAATCCAGGCGAGGCCAAGAATACTTACGGTACGGGCTGTTTTATGCTGTTGAACACCGGGGAGAAGATTGTGCCCTCGACCAGTGGCCTGCTGACCACGCTGGGCTATAAAATTGGCGACCAACCGGCCGT
>JAFGRA010000186.1 GCA_016935415.1 Anaerolineales bacterium | reverse complement strand
GGTTGGTCGACGAGTACCCGCTGCATCACCAGGACCCTAGTGTGACCGTTACCCCGGCTGATGCCCGTCGCTGGCTGGGCATCGACCTGACCGTCGAGCAGATGGCCGACATCCTGCGCCGTCTGGAGTTCGCAGTGGAGGTCGACGGTGAATCGCTGACTGCCACCGTGCCCGATCATCGCCTTGATATTGATGAAGGCGTGATTGGTAAGGCCGACCTGATGGAAGAAGTTGCCCGCATTTACGGCTACGAGAATATTCCCGAAACGTTGATGGAAGATGCCCTGCCCCCGCAGCGCAATAACCCTTCACTTGATACTGAAGAACGCATCCGCGATATCCTTGCCAGCCTGGGAATGCAGGAAATCATCAACTACCGCATGACCGCGCCGGAGCGTGAGCAGCGCCTGCTGCCCCCTGACGTGCCCGCGGATGACCGTCCCTATATCGAGTTGGCGAATCCGATGGCGCCCGACCGCGCCAAGCTGCGCAAGAGCGTACTGGCCAGCGTGCTTGAAATCGTCGAGGCTAACACCCGCATTCGCCCGCATATCGCCGTGTTCGAGATCGGCCCGATCTTCCTTTCATCGGAGTCGGGCAGCCTGCCGGATGAGTTCACCCGCCTGTCGCTGGCATTGGCCGGCCCGCGCGAGCTGCCGACCTGGCAGGGTGCCGATGATACTGCGATGGATTTCTACGATCTTAAGGGTGTAGTCGAAACATTGCTGGATGGCTTGCACATTCAGGGGGCGCGCTACGAACTGTGTGAGAACCCGATCTATCACCCCGGCAAGTGTGCGCGCGTCATGCTGGGTGATAAACAACTCGGCGTAATCGGTGAACTGCACCCGCTGGTGCAAGAACAATATAACTTCGGCGCACCCGTGCAGGCCGGTGATTTCTACCTCGAGACCATCCTGGAAGTGATCCCCGAACGTTACGAGGTCAGCGATGTGGCTGCCTACCCGCCGGTGCTGGAAGACCTGGCTGTGGTAGTAGACGAAACACTGCCCGCCGTGCAGGTGGAAGAACTGATCCTGCAAACCGGCGGTAAGTTGGTAACAGGTGTACAATTATTTGATGTCTACCGCGGCGAACAGATCGGCAAGGGCAAGAAAAGCCTGGCTTACAGCATCACTTACCAGGACCCCGACCGCACCCTGACCGATAAGGAAGTTGCCAAGCAGCGCGCCAAGATTGTCCGCCGCCTGGAAAATGAACTGAATGCCAAGCTACGTATGTAGGAGATTGCATGGCTGAAAAGAAGATTGCCCCCTATGGTTCCTGGAAATCGCCGATCACCACCCGGCTGGTGGTGACCAAAGGTGGCACCAAGTTTAAATTTGGCGGCACGGTTGTGGATGGTGAAGATGTATACTGGCGTGAGATCCGCCCGGTAGAAAAGGGGCGCTATGTGATTGTGCGTCGCACCCCGGATGGCAAAACTACGGACGTCAACCCTGCCCCTTACAACGTGCGCACGCGAGTCCACGAATATGGCGGCACTTCCTTCACCGTTTCCGAAGGGGTGATGTATTTCGTCAATTTCCCTGACCAGCGCATTTTCCGCCTGGAACCGGGCGGCGAGCCGGTCCCGCTGACCCCGGAAATCAATGTGCGCTATGCTGATCTGGTTGTCGACCGCAAGCGGCTGCGCCTGCACTGTGTAATGGAAGACCATCGCGCCGGTGACCGCGAGGCGCAAAATTTGCTGGCCAGCATCGACCTGGTCACCGGGGAGGTCGTGCAGGTCTTGGCAGCAGGTAACGATTTCTACGCCAACCCGCGCCTCAGCCCGGATGGCAGTAAATTATCTTGGATCACCTGGAACCACCCCAACATGCCCTGGGATGGCACCGAAGTGTACGTGGCCGAGTTCCAACCGGATGGCTCGCTGGGCGAACCGCAGTTTGTTGCTGGGGGTAAAACCGAAGCGATCTTCCAGCCCGAATGGTCGCCGGACGGCAGGCTGTACTTCGTCTCCGACCGCAGCAACTGGTGGAACTTCTACCGCTGGGATGGTGCGCAAGTCGAACCAGTTTTGTTGATGGAAGCTGAATTTGCGGTGCCACAGTGGGTGTTTGGCTACAAAACCTACAACTTTGTCTCCGCTGAAACAATTGCCTGCATGTATACGCAGGATGGCATCTGGCAGATCGCCACATTGGATGTCGAAAGCGGCGCGTTGCATACAATTGAAACCCCCTACACTTTCTTCGAATATCCCGACGTGGTCGGCGATAAAATGGTTGTGGTGGCCGGTTCTTCTCAACGTTCAACCACCGTGATCCTGGTCGACCTGGGCAGCGATGAATATGAAGTGCTCCGCGAAGAAGATGGCGAACAGGTGGATGCCGGTTACCTATCGGTGCCCGAGTCAATTGAGTTTCCCACAACTGGTGGGAAAACGGCCTATGGCCTGTATTACCCGCCGCAGAACGCTGATTACGAAGCCCCGGCTGGAGAGAAACCGCCGCTGTTGATTATGATCCACGGCGGGCCAACCGCGGCGACGAGCACGCAATTGCTCTTCGATTTGCAATACTTCCCCAGCCGCGGCATTGCCGTGCTGGACCTCAACTACGGCGGCAGCACCGGATACGGCCGTGAATTCCGGGAGCGCCTGTACGGGCAGTGGGGTGTGGTCGATCTGGACGACAGTGTGAATGGGGCGAAGTATCTGGTCGAACGCGGCGACGTGGATGGCGACCGCCTGGCAATTACCGGCGGCAGCGCCGGGGGGTATACGACCCTGTGTGCGCTGACCTTCAGCGATGTGTTCAGCGCCGGTGCCAGCCACTATGGCGTGAGCGACATCACCGCCCTGGCGCTGGAAACCCACAAGTTCGAGGCACACTACATGGACAGCCTCGTGGGGCCGTACCCGGAAGCCAAAGAACTGTACGATGCGCGTTCGCCGCTGCAAAATACCGACAAGCTCAATACGCCGGTAATCTTCTTCCAGGGTTTGGATGACAAAGTTGTGCCGCCCAATCAGGCCGAGATGATGGTGGCTGCCCTGCGGCAGAAGGGCGTACCGGTGGCCTACGTACCCTTCGAGGGTGAACAGCACGGCTTCCGCATCGCCGAGAACGTCGAGCGTGCTTTGGAAGGGGAGCTGTATTTCTATGGCCGCATCTTTGGCTTCGAACCGGCTGACGAGATCGAGCCGATTGAGATCGAGAATTATAAGTAAGAATTGTTGCATTTTGTAAATTCAAGCAATATAAATTACTATTTAGGAGGTTGTTGCAATGGAAAATCGAACGACGGCGATCATTCTCACAGTTGTAGCAGTTTTGCTGTGCGGCTGTCCCGGCATTTGCGCCTGCTTGTATGGTGGCCTGACTGCTGCGGGTTTAGGAACGTATACGAGTGAGTTTGGCGATTTCTCTTCTTCTGGGCAAACCCCCATCTGGGTAGGCATTGTGGCTTTGTGTGTTGGCCTGTTATTCATGGTCGTGCCGGTGGTGGTGGGGGTGCTAACCTTGCGCCAGAAACCGGCTGAAAGTGCTGTTGTGGATTTGCCTGATATGGACGATCCGCTGCCTCCACCAAGTTAGAAGTCAACGAAAAATTCTTCGTCAATTTTGCACGGAGATAAAATCTCATTTGAGACAGCCGGTAGAAACTATCTACAGGCTGTTTGCGTTTGCCCCGCTAACGGTATAATAGAAGTATTGTATCGGCTTGTAGTGGAGGTGGAAATTGGATTATCAGACTAAAATCCTTGCTGCTCGCACTGATCCCCAAGTATTAGAAAATTTATATCAAGCCGCTCGAAAGGCGGGCGAGGCTGACCAATTCGGCGCGGGGGTGGCGGCGGCTTATGCCCAGGAGGCGGACAGCTTACTGTTCGCGGCCTGGCACTACCGCCTGCTGGCCCTGGAAGGTATCGAAGTCGTCAAGCAGCGCATCGTCAACTGGGGGCTGGTGGTGCCGATCAGCCTGATCTCCGGGCTTTTGTTGTGGATCGTTTCGGACCCGGACCTTGAATTTGCTGATGTCAGGCCGTTCATGCCCTACTTCGGTTTGCTGTGGGCGCCGATTGTCGGCCTACTCATGATCGTCTATTTTGCGTTGACCACCCGCAAAGATACGCTGAAAGCCGTGATTGTTGGCAGTGTGATCACGGCGGCGGTGGCATATGTGTTCGCCAATTCGCCCTGGGATCAGCACTATCGCCAATCGATGGCGGCTCACCTGCCCTTGCTGACCTGGATTGGGGTGGGGGCTGCGCTTCTGGGCTGGCGGCCGGATGCTAAAGCGCTGTATGCCTTCTTACATAAATCCATCGAGGCGGTGGTGACCGGCGGGCTTTTCCTGGGGGCGGTGTATATTTTCATTGGGATCACATTTGGCCTATTTGATGCATTAAACGTCGAGATTTCCGATGAGATCATGCGACTGGGCTTTGCCGGCGGGGCCGGGGTGATTGCCGTCATCGCGGTGGCGATCGGCTATGATCCGAAGGCAAGCCCGCTCGAACAAGACTTCGAGCGCGGCATCAGCCGCCTGGTGGCGACCGTGCCGCGTTTCATGTTGCTGCCTACCATTCTGGTTGGCCTGATCTACCTGGGGTTCATCCCCTTCAATTTCTCGGAGCCGTTCAAGAACCGCGATGTGCTTATTATCTACAACTTGATGCTGTTTGCCATCATGGGGCTGCTGGTAGGGGTTACCCCGATCTCGCTGGAAGGCCTCTCGGCGCGTGTCCAGAAATGGCTGCGCACCGGCATCATCGTGCTGACCGTATTGGTGATCGTGGTCAGTCTGTACGCCATGTCGGCCACCGTGTACCGCACGGTGGAGGGCGGCATCACCCAGAACCGCCTGACCATCATTGGCTGGAACAGCATCAATATCGGCATTCTGATATATCTGCTGGTCAGTGTGCTGCGCGCCGGGAAAGCGGATTGGCTGCCCGCCCTGCACCAGAGCTTCAAGGTGGCGGCAGTCGCCTACCTGGCCTGGACGACCTTCCTGATCCTGGCGATCCCGATTTTGTTCTAGGTGATTTCGGAGGGAAGTATGCTCTGGAAAATGATCGATATCGCAATCTTTTTTGTAGGTATATATGCATTGTGTACTGGAAAATTTCAGTTGACGAGAAAAATCAAGCTTGAGGGATGGCGCGCACGTGTTACCGGGATTATCCTGGTAATACCTACTCTGGTTGCGTTTGTTATTGGTTTTCTGGTTGGGTTGGGCAAGGTGCCTCTACTCGAGGTGGAATATTTTGGCATAGTTTACGTACTGGTGGTTTTGAGTGCAGTATTTTATGCAATAGTCTTTAGTATTATTGTCAACCCTACTGAGGATGAAATTATCCCAATAGAGGGTGGCGCTCACAACGAAGACCCGCAATAAAAAAACCGGCTGGCGTTAGCCAGCCGGTTTCGATTCGCAAATATTAGATTAGTTGTTGGTGCCGTTGAGTTCGCCTTCGATGATTTGTTGGAAAATCTCGAAAGGCTGCGCCCCGACCACCGGGATACCGTTTATCAAGAAGGTAGGGGTTGACTGCACGCCCAAGGTGCGGGCGGCTTCGAAATTGTTCTGCACGGTTTGGGTATGGGTGCCTTCATCCAGGCATTCGGTGAATGCTCCCATGTCCAGTCCGAGTTCTTCCGCATAGCCTTCGTAGGCCTCGCGGCTCAAGCCGAGGGAACCTTCGAAGAGTAAATCGTGATAATCCCAGAAAGCACCCTGGTCTTGAGCACAGTGCGCCGCTTCCGAAGCGGGGAAGGCATTGGGATGGATGCTGGTTAACGGGAAATCGACGAAGGCCAATTGGAGCACATCGCCATATTCGGCCAGTAGTTGGGGGTAGGTTTCCTGGAAGTGGCGCTGGCAATAGGGGCATTCAAAATCACTGAATTCAATGATCTGGATCGGCGCGTCTGCTTTGCCCAAGATGGGCGCGTCCTCGGCGAGGGGAAAATCGTAGCGCGGGATCGGGCCTTCTGTGGCGGCGGCTTGTTGTGCGGGTTGGGCCGCTGCGGCAGCGGGTTGCTCGGCGGTGTTGGCGGTAGCAACTGGTGCTGCGCCGCGTCCCCAAAATACAAAGCCCAATCCAATTCCGGCCACGAAGGCCACGATTGTCGTAATCAGGGTGAAGAACGACCGGTTTACCTTGAATGTCAATAACCTGCCGTCGTCTTCGGCTTCGAAATCTTCGGTATGCGATGAAGTTTGCTCTATTTCGTCCATAGGCGGGATTATATCATGTTCGTGGATGATTTATTCCAAACTTGCCACACAATTAATCTGCACTTAACGTGGCTGGTTTACTATACTTAGGTAAACGCCCAAAAGACTTTGGCTGTAAAAATTTCTTGCCAGGGCATTTACCGAATACTGATTATCATGCCGAAATTCGACCTGCATTTAAACCTCCCATTGATGAACGCCGCCGGAAGCCTGGGCTTTTTCCCCGACCCGCGCGGCCCGCTCGATCTGGACTGCCTGGGGGCATTCATCACCAGCCCGATCAGCCTTACGCCTCGCACCCCGGCGCGGCTGCCGCGCTTTTTGCCGTTCCCGGGTGGGGCCTTGCTGCACACCGGTTACCCGAACCATGGGCTGGGGTACGTGCTTCGGCATTATGCCGCCTATTGGGCGCGTGCTCCCTTGCCGGTGATCGTACACCTGCTAAGCGACCAGCCGCACCAGATCGTGCAGATGGTCGAGCGCCTGGAAATACAAGAAGGCGTGACCGCGGTCGAGATCGGTTTGCCGGATGAGATGCAAGCCGGGCTGGCGAGAGATATGGCCGCCGCCGCACAGGGCGAACTGGCGGTAGTCATGCGCCTGCCGCTGCACCGCGCCTTGGAGCTTGCGCCGGTGGTCTTGGAGGCGGGCGCGGCGGCGATCAGCCTGGCCCCGCCGCGCGGCGCGCTGCCCGGCCAGAATGGGGAACTGGTGCGCGGCCGCCTGTATGGGCCGACGCTCTTCCCGCAGGCGTTGGCGGTAGTGCAGGCGCTGGCGAAGGCCGACCTGCCGGTGATCGGTGCAGGCGGCATTTATACACCTGAACAGGCCAAAGCCATGCTCAGGGCCGGTGCCCAGGCCGTGCAGTTGGATACGGTCTTGTGGCGCGGCGATTGGCAGGCGGACGCCGCCGATTTCCAAATGCAGGACATAGAAGGGGAGGTTGCGGAGTAGATGCGCCGCAAAGGTTTGTTGTTGATCCTGGTGATGCTGCTGCTCACCAGCCTATCGTGCAATTACGTCACCCGCCAGGTGCTAGGCGTCAGGGAGTCCAACCCTTCCTTGAACTCCGGCTCGGGCGGCCCGGCCCCCGCCAAGGTGGTGCAGCATTTAGCGCCCGGCCCGGGGGAGAACGATATCTCCAGCGCAGACCTTGTGGTCAACTACGAGATCGAACACACCGTCAATTTGCAGAATACCGGTCAGGTGCCGGTTACAAAAATCCAGATCTGGGTAGCGCTGGTGCGGCACGTCTGGCCGTACCAGATTGTGCTCTCCACCGAAACCGACCCGGCTGGTTACCAGCGTGTCAGCGATGAATACGGCAACGAGTACGCTCTGTTCGAATTCAAGGATGTGGCTCCCGGCGATGTGCTGGACATTCACCTGCGCTACGCAGTAGCCGTCAACGCCGTAGAGATCACGTTGGACGAGTGTGTGGGGATGCTGCCGGATGAATTCGACCAGCCGGAAGCCTTCATCGAGGCCGATAACCAGCGCATCTATAATCTGGCCGGAAACCTGTCGACCAACGTTGCCAACACCTGCCAGCAGGTCGAGGCTTTCTACAATTACATCGGCGACAATATCACCTACACCGGCTACGAGCCCATGGATCTGGGGGCGCTGACCGCGCTCGAAAACCGGGGCGGCGACTGCACCGAGTTCTCCGACCTGTTCATTGCCCTCAACCGCTCGCAGGGTATCCCCGCGCGTTTCGTCGAGGGCGTGACTTACTACGCCGATGGCTACTACGAGCCGGGCCAGACCAAGCACGACTGGACCGAGGTCTACCTGCCGGGGGCGGGCTGGGTGCCGGTCGACCCAACCTGGGGCAAGCGCGACAACTTGCGCGCGGATTACTTCGCCGCCATGTCGCCCGACCACATTGTCGTTACATTGGGCCGCAATCCCTCCGTGCTGCAAGGTTATCACTACTTCTACTATCACTATTGGTGGGATGGGGATACGCCCGCCACCCTCAAAGCCGATGACACCTGGGACATTGTGCGCGTGGAGGAATAGGGGGAATGCCGATTTCGGCTCATTCACTTGGGTAAAAACGAGAGCATAATTTGTTGTCATTATGGGGTCTTAATAGCTTGCTAATGACAGGCCTGCTAATTCGGGTTATCATGTTAGCGATGATATTCGCAATGGGATTGGTGTTGACCTGCGTGGAGGGATAGCATGGGAATGATGGATGGTGGGAAGTTTCGATTGTTGATCTTGCTGCTTGCCCTGCTCCTCCTGGCGGGGTGTGGCAGTGATGTTGGGCTGCAAAGCACAGCTACGCCGACTATGTCGCCGGTAGCGCGGACAGCAACAGAAACCCTGACCAGCAAGGAATATCTTCCAACCTACCAAGCCAAGCAGACGGAGTGGGCAGCGCAGACGGCTGCGCCCACGGCCACATCTCCGCCAGCGACTCCGACGCCGCAAGATACTCCCGGGCCTTCCCCGACACCATTCCCACACCCCGATATTGCGCTGAATTTTGGAGGAGATTTTTTGTGGCAGTGTGACCCTGATACGAGAAGCCAAATTGGCGTATCCCAATATCCTTATGATGCGCTTGATGTGTTATTGGCCGAACCTGAGACGGATTATATTTACCCTGTCTGGTCTCCCGATGGGAACTGGATTGCGTACATAAAATCTCAACCTAAGCAGGTCAATGCTAGCCTCCCATTTGATCCAGAGATGGCCGGTACAGATAGTATCTGGGTCATGCGGCCCGATGGCAGTGATCAGCGCCAAGTTAGTCAGGAAGTTACGCGTTATGATACCTATTGGGGGGATAGTTGTGTGATCGGTGTCTCCTGGATTGAGTACCCACCGGTGTGGTCTCCAGACGGGAAATACATCGCCTTTGTACACCAAGATTTTAGTGGATACAGCTACTACCTTGTAGAAGTCTCCAGCGGTGAAACCGACCGTATTTTGGTACAGGAGAAAAATGAAAAACCGATCCGGTATTTGAATAACCAGCCGGTATGGCTGAGTAAAGATGAATTGGTTATTTTGGGTAATTCGGTTCAGGTCGTGCAGGTACATTCAATTGGCGATTATTCAACCATTGAGATTCCCTATCCGGTTGAGTTTCCAGCCGATGCCTGGTTTGGCTTTCCCGTAGATGATTATTACACCATCCAGGTCAAAGACCGCAAGCTGATCAGTAGTTTTTATGTGCTCCAGGGCTTATATCCAAAATTCTTGTCCTTATGGGAGCTTGATATTGATACACAGACCTGGGCGAATTTGAAAGACCTCACCACAGGAGAATGGGGCAACCCGCTGATTGGGGAGCAGGTTGCATTCAGTCATGGTCTGGACGATAATTTATACTTTTTAGACCCGGACACATGGCGGGTTAGAGCAACATATAGCATGCCGGAATCTCACATAGTTCCAGAATTGTATGCGTTTTTCTTTCCCGATGTGATTTCTTATAAGGTAGCTGTCAATATTGAAGCAAATATCTATGGGGACCAGATTAAATCGTTATCTCTCCAGGGGCGGGAAGTACAAACGGAGACTCTGGTGGATCTGAGTAGGATGGATACAGACAGTGCGCCATTTTCTCTTTTGTATTACTCCTGGCGGCCGTAAGTTAGCGTATTGGATATGTTATACTTTGCTCGCATTTACATATCGGCAATGATCTAAGATTGTGACTACGATCTGCAATTTGTAAGCTGTAATTTGCAATCTCACACCGCGTGAAGCTGATTTACTCCTCCCGTCATATCACCGGCGGGAAATCTTTTTAAGCCTATAATATAGGAGGTTGTTGTGACCCATTTCAAAGTCTCATTGGAGTACTGTGTAGTTTGAAACTATACCGGCTACGCGACCAGTTTGGTCGCTGAAATCTTGAACGACGCGAATCTGGCGCGCCAGATCGAAGGTTTTACGCTAATCCCTTCTGACGGTGGCCGCTTCGAATTTGCGGTGAATGATGATTTGATCTTTTCCAAAAAACAACTGGGCCGTCACGCTGAACCGGGCGAAATGACCCAAATCTTCAAAAAGTATATAGAGGAGCACGCATGAGCGCAAAGAAGGGCCGCGTTTTTTCCGGCGCCCGCCCCACCGGCCGCCAGCACCTGGGCAATTACCTGGGTGCGATCAAGAATTACGTGGGCTTGCAAGACGAGTACGATTGCATTTACTGTATCGTTGACCTGCACGCCCTGACCACGGTGGAAACCACCCAGAGCCTGAAAGAGAATACTTTCGAAATGGCGCTGGACTGGTTGGCGATGGGCATCCGCCCGGAAGAAACCATCCTTTTCGTGCAATCGCACGTCCCCGAAGTGAATGAACTGCACGTCATCTTTTCGATGGTCACTATGATGGGCAAGCTGACCGACCTGCCGACCTTCAAGGAGAAGGTGCGCGACCATCCCGACAACGTGAACTACGGCTTGTTGGGTTACCCGGTCTTGCAGGCCGCCGACATCACGCTCTACAAGGCCGACCTCGTGCCGGTGGGTGTCGATCAGGCCCCGCACATTGAGTTTACGCGTGAGATCGTGCGCTCGTTCCATTATCGCTACGGCGTGCAGGACGTGTTGGTCGAGCCGCAGATGAAGGCCACCGAAATCCCCAAGGTGCTGGGTATCGACGGGGAACGCAAGATGAGCAAGAGCCTCAATAACCATATCGAGTTGGCTGCATCTCCCGAAGAAACCCAGAAGCTGGTCATGCAAATGCTGACCGACCCGCAGCGCCTGCGCCGCGACGACCCCGGCGACCCGGATGTGTGCAACGTCTTCACCATGCACAAGATCTTTTCCCCGTCGGAAGAGGTCGAGATGATTAATGTCGAGTGCCGCCGAGCCGGGATCGGCTGTGTGGATTGCAAGAAGCGCTATGCCAAAAACTTGAACGCAGACCTGGCGCCCTTCCGCGAACGGCGGGCCGCATTGGAAGAAAAGCCTGACGAAATCTGGGACATCCTCTACGATGGGGCCGAACGTGCTTCTGTGATTGCCAAGCAGACGATGCAAGAAGTGCGTGAAGCGGTGGGGTTGCCGGGGCGTAAAGGTAAATAAGAAATTACAGATTAGAAATTGCAATTAGCAAAACAGGCGTATGTTGAAAAGTGATGCGCCTGTTTTTGTTTTTGATCAGGGGATTGGTCATTTGGTCAGCGTATCGAAATAATCCATGGCGGCATTCACGGCCGGGTCGGTGGATAACGTGACCTCATGCCATTGCACCGGGATTTCTTCTGCGGGGATGATGCCGGTTTCCTCCCAATCGGCGTTGGCGTCGATGGCCGGGCGGAAGGTGTCGTGGGCAATCCACAGTTGCGAGCCATCGGTGAAGTCATAGCCGTAGAGGATCTCAACGTTGCCGTCCGTGGTTTCACCGATCAGGTAGGCGCGGGCGCGATCCTGGAGGATTCCGGCGAACACTTCCCCAAAGCTGATCGTATCTTTCCCAACCAGCACCACCAGGGGCACTTCCTGCGAGCCGTTGATATCGCGGGCGCGCACCTCTAACGGTACTTCCTGGCGGCGGTTAACGAAGTGGCCCACTGTGCCGGAGGTGAAATAGCGCAGCGTGTCTTGCAGGATAAAATCTGCCCCGCCACCGTTCAGGCGGTTGTCAACGATCAAGCCGTCCAATGGGCCGTCGGCGGTCATAGCGCGCAGGGCGTCCTCGACTTCGTCGGGGATGGTCTGGTCGTTGAAGGTGGTCACCATAATGTATCCGATGCGTTGCCCGGAGGGGCTGGTGAGCAGCGCCCAGGGCACCGGCACGGAGCTTTGAATGCGTTGGCGCTCGATGGTTACCTGGCGGGGATCCTGGCCGGGGGTTTGTACGGTGAGCGTGACCACGCTGCCCACCGGGCCGCGTAGCTCATCCAGAATATTTTCGTCTCCGTTGAATAATGGTCTACCGTCAACGGCGGTGATATTGTCGTGCGGTTTGAGGCCGGCGTTTTCGGCCGGGCTGCCGGGGAAGGTCAGGATCACGGTGGTCAGTGCGGCTTCGGGAACCGGCATGTGGTAGATGCCGATGCCGACGTAATCGTTGTTCCCGGCGAACTCGGCGTCTTCGGCTGCGGCGGCCTGGGGCGAAAGGTAGACGGAGTGATCGTCGCCCAGCAGGTAGATCATTTCGTCCAGGGCGTAATAGAAATCCTCGATGCTCAAGTCGGTCACTTGCTGGCGGTACTCATCACCGATCGCGTCCCAATCCTGGCCGTTGAAGTCGGCGTATAAATACTCGTCATTGACGATCTCCCAAAATTCATCGAAGAGCGCCTGGCGCTCTTCCAGGGAAAGTGGGACGAGCGTGGGCGTGGGCGGCACCGGTGAGTCTGCTTCGGTGGGGGTGCTGTCCGGCGCGGGGGTGCTGGTTGGGAACGGGGTCAGGGTGACCATCGCCGAACCGGTTGTGGGGGTATTTTCCAACTCGTGCAGCGGGACGGGCGTGGGCTGCGTTTCGAAGAATTGGGTGACAGTCTGGCAGGACAGGGCGGAGATCACCAAGATGGCGATAAAGAGCATACTTTTACGAGGAAGCGGGCGCATAACTTTATTCTCTCAGAAATTTGATCGGACGGATAATTCAAGAACTATAACATAATTCATCGGGATGGGCTGATTATTTGGTGAAGGGAGCGTTAGAATTTGTTGTAAAGGCAAGTTTCTTATCTGACGGGCATCTAAATCCCTGGAAAGATGCCCCAAAAATAGATTAAGAATATGTAAGCAGTGCGTAGGTTGCTCTTGACAGCCCTCTTGATTTTCCATATAATCATACTGGATTATCAGTGACAATTAAGTAAACTACAGCGAGCGCTTGAGAGGAAAATCTCAGGCGCTTGCTTTCGTTTGTTTTCTGGATAGCACATTTGTTCGGTGTAAATCAACACAACCATACCCCATTTGGCTGCTGGTCAGCTATTTGTGAGATGCTCTGCGACGAGAGTAAGCAGGTTTCGCCCATGTTCTCCTTAGACACGAGAACGCGGATGGCCTCTGTCGCGCTGGGTGGGGAAATCAAATCATTTTGTAAATTCCAGGGGTAGTTTGGATAACCAGTTTGGATTAATGGAGGCTTGAATGGAAGCGAAGGGATTGAATGCACTTCGAATTAGCCTGGCTTCGCCCGAAACAATTCGGAGTTGGTCTTACGGTGAGGTGCTAAAGCCGGAAACGATCAACTACCGCCGCCTGCGCCCGGAGAAAGATGGCCTGTTCTGCGAAGCCATCTTTGGCCCGACCCGCGACTGGCAATGTTATTGTGGTAAGTATAAGAATATCCGTTATAAGGGGATCGTCTGTGATAAGTGCGGCGTTGAAGTCACCCGCTCGGCCGTCCGCCGCGAACGTATGGGGCACATTGCCCTGGCCGCCCCGGTGGCGCACGTGTGGTACAGCCGCCGCGTGCCTTCCTCATTGGGTTTGCTGCTGGATATTTCTCGCCGCAACCTGGATCGCGTGCTCTATTTTGCACAGTACGTGGTCACCTACGTCGACGAAGAATCCCGCCAGAAGGCGTTGGATCGCCTCGACGAGGAAATGGACGCGGCTGATAAGGACCACGGCGGACGTGCCAACGTCAAGATCGCCGAAGTCCAGTTCGAGCGCGACCAGAAGATCGAGGAATTGGAAACCCGTATTTCCGAGATTGAAGAGCGCTACAGCGAAGAGCTGACCACCAAACTTGACCCGGTCATCAAAGAAGGGCAGCGTCTGGAAACCCGCCTGCAAGACGATCTTGGTAAAGCCAACAAGAAGGTAATCACCTTCTCGGCGACTGAAACCGTGATCGTCAATGCCGGGGAAGAAATTGCCAACGCGCATATCTCCAAAGTGCAGGAAGTCGTCAAAGGTTACCTGGAAGAGTTGGAGAAAGAGACCGACGACCGCAAGCAGCGCGAGATCGAACGCATCAACATCGAAATTGCCAGTATCAAAGCCGAAGCCGAGAACGCGGTTCACGAAGTCCGCGAACAAATCGAAGAACAGAATTCCGCCATCCGCGCCGAATATCAACGCCTGCGTGACGAACTGCTCGACCTGCATCCCCTAATGTTCATGGGCGAGCACCGCTACCGCGAACTGCGCCAGCGTTGGGGCCAGGTTTTTCGGGCCGACATGGGCGCCGAGGCATTCCACGATATCCTCAAGCGCCTTGACCTGGAAACCATGTCCAAGGAACTGTGGCACGAGGTGCGCACCACCCGCAGCAAGCAAAAACGCAAGAAAGCGACCAAGCGTCTGAAAGTGGTGGAAGCATTCCGCCGCTCGAACAACCGGCCCGAGTGGATGATCCTGACCATCTTGCCGGTCATCCCCCCCGACCTGCGCCCGATGGTGCAGTTGGACGGTGGGCGTTTCGCCACCTCTGACCTGAACGACCTCTACCGCCGTGTGATCAATCGCAACAACCGCCTCAAGCGGCTGTTGGAGTTGGGCGCACCGGACGTGATTGTACGCAACGAAAAGCGTATGCTCCAGGAAGCGGTCGACTCGCTGATCGATAATTCGCAGCGCGGCAAAGCGCTTTCCCGCCGCGGCCGCCGTGAACTAAAATCTTTGAGCGATCTGCTCAAAGGCAAGAAGGGCCGTTTCCGCCGCAACCTGTTAGGTAAGCGTGTGGACTATTCCGGCCGTTCGGTGATCGTGGTTGGCCCGCAGCTCAAGCTGTACCAGTGCGGCTTGCCCAAGAGCATGGCGCTGGAACTGTATCGCCCGTTTGTGATCTCCCGCCTGGTGTCGCATAACTATGCCGCCAACGTGAAGGGCGCCCGCCGCTTCATGGACCGCAACCGCCCCGAAGTCTGGGAGGTTCTGGAAGAGGTCATCACGGAACGCCCGGTATTGCTCAACCGTGCTCCCACCCTGCACCGTTTGGGTATTCAGGCTTTTGAGCCGATTTTGATCGAGGGCAGCGCCATCCAGTTGCACCCATTGGTTACCACCGCCTTCAACGCTGACTTTGACGGTGACCAGATGGCCGTGCACGTGCCGTTGGCCGAAAAAGCGGTCAAAGAGGCGCGCGAATTGATGCTTTCCTCCCGCAACCTGCTCAAGCCTGCCAGCGGCGAGCCGATCATCGGCCCGTCGAAGGATATGGTGTTGGGCGTCTATTACCTGACCATGCGCGATGAGAACAGCAGCGATGGCAGCGAGCGCGTGTTCGCTGACATGGACGAAGTCGAGATGGCTTACCAACTCGGCCAGGTCAAGGTGCACACCAATATCCGAGTGCGCACAGAGACCTGGTACGATGATGAAAATAATCGTCTGGCCGAACCGGAAACCCGCATCATCGATACCACGGTGGGGCGTGTGCTCTTCAACCTGGTGCTGGCTCCGCAAATCCAATTCGTCAATTACGTGATGGATAAAGGTGATATCAAGGACTTGATCGCTGAGTTGATCGAAGTCTCCGATGATGAAACTACCACCGGGGTTGCCGACGCCATCAAGGATATTGGTTTCAAATACGCCACGCGCTCTGGCACGACGATTGCGATTTCCGACATTACCATTCCAGAGGAAAAGCAAGAGATCATCACCAAAGCCATGGAAGAAGAACAGGCCGTCGAGCGTGATTTCCGCCGCGGTCTGCTGACCGAGCAAGAACAGAACGACCGCGTGATCGAGATCTGGCAGGAGACCACCAACAAAGTGGCTTCCGCCGTGCGTGAAGAAATGGACCCGTTCGGCAACCTGGCGACGATGGCGAACTCTGGGGCCACCAAGGGTGGTTTCAGTTCGATTTCCCAGTTGGCCGGGATGCGCGGTATGATGGCTGACCCGTCTGGGCGCATCATTCCGCTGCCGATCCGCTCCAACTTCCGCGAAGGGCTGACCACGCTGGAATACTTCATCTCTACGCACGGTTCCCGCAAGGGTCTGGCAGATACGGCGCTGCGTACGGCTGACGCCGGTTACCTGACCCGCCGCCTGGTGGACGTTTCCCAGGACGTGATCACTTCCGAGGATGATTGTGAGACCGAAGACGGTATCTGGCTGCGCAGCAGTGATGATGTAGCCGGTCAATCATTGAGTGGCCGCCTGTACGGGCGTGTAACTGCCCGTCGGATCGTGCACCCTGAAACCGGTGAGGTCTTGATCGAGCGTAACGTGTTGCTGGAGCAAGACCAGATCCGCAAGATCATGCAAGCCGGGATCACCGAAGCGATGATCCGCTCGCCATTGACCTGCGAAAGTGAACGCGGCATCTGCATCCAGTGCTACGGCATGGACCTGGGTCGCGGCCGTAAGGCTGACCTTGGCGCCGCAGTCGGGATCGTGGCTGCCCAATCGATCGGTGAGCCGGGGACCCAGCTTACGCTGCGTACTTTCCACACCGGCGGTGTGGCTGCCGGTGGTGACATCACGACCGGTCTCCCCCGTGTGGAAGAACTTTTCGAAGCTCGCCGAGCACCGAAAGGTGAAGCCGTGGTGACCGAACTGGGTGGCAAGGTTGAAGTGATCCAGTCCGAACGCTTCAGCGATCTGCGCGTGGTGCGCGTGGAATACAGCGAAATGGTCAACGATGAATATGACCTGGCGGAAGGCTGGAAAGCAACTGTCAAAGACAGCACCGAGGTCGAAGCTGGTGACGAGATTGCCAAGCATGACGATGCTACCATCACCGCCACCAACGGCGGTAAGGTACGCATTGAAAAAGGCAAAGTGATCGTCGCTTACGAACAGCGCGAGGAAGCCGAGTACGAAGTGCCTTCCAACACGCGCCTGATCGTGCGCACCGGCGACACGGTGGAACCCGGCCAGCCGCTGACCGAAGGTTCACTCAACCCGCACTCCATCCTGCGCATTCAGGGCCGCGAGGCCTGCCAGCGCTACCTGCTCAAAGAAGTACAGCAGGTGTACCGCTCCCAGGGTCAGGATATCCACGACAAGCACTTCGAAGTCATCATCCGCAAGATGATGTCCAAGGTGCAGGTCACCCGCCCCGGCGACACCGAACTGCTGCCGGGCGACTTTATCGACCGCCTGGAACTGCGCAAGATCAACGAGGAAATGCTGGCCGAAGGCAAGCAGCCTGCCAAGTCCATCGAACTGCTGTTGGGCATCACCAAGGCCTCGCTGAATACCGAGTCCTTCTTGTCGGCAGCTTCCTTCCAGCATACCATCCGGGTGCTGTCTACTGCGGCCATCGCTGGGAAGAAAGACCCCCTGTACGGCTTGAAGGAGAACGTTATTCTTGGTAAGCTCATTCCCGCCGGTACCGGCTACGGCCTGGAGGCTGAAGAAGCTTTGCCGGAAGGTGAAGTCGAAATGGCCGAACTGGAAGCTGAAGCCGGTGAAGGTGAGGAAGCCGCGCAAGCGTTAGACGTGAGTGCTGAACCCACCGCGGCGGACTAAGTTTTAGAAATATCATTAGAAAGTGAAATCGAGATGGCCTGCGCGAAGCGCAGGTCATCTTTTTTTGCTACAATTAAAGGTACGCTTGCGCGCGGCATGGGCTTGGGTATTGCCGTGCTTGGCTTTATAATACCCGCCGGTCTTGACTTCGACCGGGATTAGCCGTATGATAAAATATAAAACAAATGTTCTGATTTGAGCAGGCAAGCAGCCTGCTCCGGCACAACCGCGGGCAAGATTGAGAAATAAATTAACGTTCAGGAGATAAGTTAATGGAAGTTGGTCGGGTACGATTAATTAACATCGACGAAGAAATGCAGCAGGCATACCTGGATTACGCCATGAGCGTGATCGTCTCGCGCGCCCTACCCGATGCGCGCGACGGCCTCAAACCCGTGCACCGGCGCATCCTTTACGCCATGCATGATATGGGATTGCGTCCCAATACCGGCTATAAGAAATCGGCGCGTGTGGTTGGTGAGGTTTTGGGCAAGTACCACCCCCACAGTGATACAGCCGTTTACGATGCGATGGCGCGCATGGCGCAGGACTTTTCCATGCGGCTGCCTTTGGTGGATGGGCAAGGTAATTTCGGCAGTGTGGATGGCGATTCGCCTGCCGCCATGCGTTATACCGAAGCACGCATGGCTTCCCCCACTGTGAATATGCTGCAAGATATTCAGAAGAACACGGTTGATTTCGGTAATAACTTCGATGAAACCTTGCAAGAGCCGGTTGTGCTGCCGGCGGCGATCCCCAATTTGTTGGTGAACGGCGCTACCGGGATTGCAGTTGGTATGTCGACCAGTGTTCCGCCCCACAACTTGGGCGAAGTGATCGACGCTTTGATCTATCTTTTGGATAACTGGTCCAAGGTTGATGACATCGACCTCGAAAAGTTAATGGAATTCATCAAAGGCCCGGACTTCCCCACCGGCGGGGCGATCATCGATGATTCTGATGCCCTGATGAAAGCTTACGGTATCGGCCGCGGGCGCGTGACCGTGCAGGCGGTTGCTCACATGGAAGAAATGGGGCGTGGCCGCGAACGTATCATCGTCACTGAATTGCCCTACATGACCAATAAGGCTTCGTTGATCGAGCGCATTGCCAACCTGACCCGCGACGGCAAACTGGAAGGGATCAGCGACCTGCGCGATGAAAGTGACCGCACCGGTATGCGCATTGTGATCGAGTTGCAGCGTGGGGCCGACTCCCGCAAACTGCTGAGCGATCTCTACAAACGAACGCCGATGAAGAGCACCTTCAGTATCATTATGCTGGCGCTGGTCAATGACGAACCCACTCTATTGACCCTCAAGCAGGCGCTGCGCGTTTACCTGGAGCATCGCTTGACGGTGATCCAACGGCGCAGTGAGTACGATCTGGAACGCGCCCGGGCGCGGGCCCACATCCTGGACGGGCTGCGGGTGGCGTTGAAGAATCTGGAGGAGATCATTGAGTTGATCCGCTCCTCGCGTGACGTTGATAACGCTCGCAACCGCTTGATGAAACGATACAAACTTTCCGAAATCCAGGCTAATGCGATCCTGGATATGCCGCTGCGGCGGCTGGCGGCGCTCGAGCGCAAGAAGATCGAGACCGAATACAAGGAAGTGCAGCGCGAGATCAAATACCTGGAAGATTTGCTGGCTTCCCCGGCCAAGATGCGCAAGGTAGTGGCCGACGAACTCCTGAATGTAAAAGAGGAATATGCTGACCGCCGCCGCACGCAGATCGTGCAGTTGGCAGAAGGCCAAAAGGCCGGCCCGGTGCTGACCGCCAAAGATATGGTCGAGGATAAGTTCACCTGGGTGTCGGTCGATGGCGATGGCAAGATCGCCCGCTCGCCGGAAGACAAGCAGCCGCGCCTGTGGGGCAGCGCCGCAGTGGAATTCACCGTGCGCGCCAATACGCGCGATACCTTGTATCTGATCGCCGAGGATGGCAAGACCGCCGCCATCCCGGTGCACGCCGTACCGGAAGCAGACGCGCCCGAAAATGGCGCGCAATTCGCGCAGGTCAGCCCGTTGCGTGAAGGGGATAAGCTGGCAACTCTGGTCACCTTGCCTCCATCCGACGAACGCGCCGAAGGTTGGTATATCTTCTTCGGGACGCGCGGCGGCATGGTCAAGAAGAGTGAGTTGGCCGAGATGCCCGGCCCGTCGGCGCAAACCTTCCAATCCGTGAAGGTCAATGATGGCGACCGGTTGGGTTGGGTGCAGCTTACTGATGGCAGTTCCGAGATTCTGTTGGCAACCGCCCAGGGTATGGCGATCCGCTTTACCGAAGAGGACGTGCGCCCGATGGGACTGGTGGCTGCCGGGGTGAACGGCATCAAGCTCAAGGGGGATGACGAAGTGATCGGCATGGACGTGGTCGATAAGAGTTATGAAACCTTCCTGCTGGCTTCCGATAGCAAGGGCAAGCGCCTCAAGATGTCGCAGTTCCCCACGCAAGGGCGTTACGGCCAGGGTGTGATCGCCTGGAAGCTGCCGGATGGCGTGCAGTTGGTGGGCATGACGGTTGACAAATACACTACCGAGATCGGCGTACATCGCATCCGCCGCACCCCGCGCCTGATGCGGCTGGATTCTGCGCCGGTGCGCACGCGGCCCTCGGATGGGAAGCTCATTTTCGATAATAAAGAGGATGCCGAGGAATTGGTTAAGATGGTTGTGCCCTGGGAGGTTCCGGACGACTTACGGAAGACCAAGCAGAAGCGCTCTACCAGCAGTACGAAGTCTACTTCCAGTAAGTCATCAGCATCCAGTCGCAAGTCTTCCGGCGGCAAGACCAGCGCGGCCAAGAAATCGACCAGCTCGCGCAGCAAGAAAACCAGCGCGGCGAAACAGAAGACCACCAGTTCACGCAGTAAGTCTGCCGGGAGCAGCAAAAAGAAAACCAGTACCCGCAAGAGCAGCACGACCAAGAAATCTTCTTCGAGCAAAAAGAAGCGCGGTGATTCGAGCCAGCAAACCAAGATGGATATATAGGGTAGGCGCTGAGTAATCAGGTAAATGTATTCTCCCGAAGGCTAGTAGTCCTTCGGGAGAATTTTGTTTAAGAAGTATGCAGGAGCGGGTTTCGAACCCGCCCGGATTGTATCTCGGCGACTGAAGCCGTCTGCAACAAGTTAGCGTTCAAAAATTGCTGCGGCGTCGCCCAGAGTACTTTATATACATCCGCCTACGAAGCTTCCACCACTTCCTCGCCCAGATCCAACATGCTTGACCTACGGCGCAAGGCCAAACCATACAACCAGAACGGTATGGCGAACAGTGTGCCCGAAATCGAGAGGGCGCTGGGCAGCGAGAAACGGTTGCCGACGTAGCCCACACCCGGCCCACCGACGATCTGCCCCAGGGCATTGACCTGGCTGGTCATCGAGAGCACGGTGGCGCGCACCTTGGAGTCGATGTACTTGTTCATCCAGGCTGCTTCCAGCGGATAAGCAACACCGCGGCTGATACCTACGATCCAGGTCATCACCACCGCAATGGCAAATGAATCCGTCCAGGCAAAGGTGAGTACGCTGATCGCAATCAACAGGGGAATGATCTGCAAGGCACGCGCCAGCGCGACCTGGTTGGTGGTGTCCAGGCGGCGTTTGATGATTTCCTTGACGATCAGGCCGAGGATGCCGGAAATCGCTCCGAAGATGCCAAACCAGGTCACCACGGTCATGTCGCCCCAGGTAGGGAAGGTGAAGTGTGCCAGCAGGTGGGCATCGCTGAGGCGATCCCAGCCTTCCGAGGCCAGGCCAACGGTAAGCGATACGGCCACGAAGATCAGCAAGATTGGGCGCGCCCGCATCATGCCTACGCCTTCGCGGAAGGTAGTTGTCATCGAGCGGAAAGTCTCGCGCTCTTCGGGTGGGGCGGGGGTAAATCCTTCTTCGGGCATGTAGACGATTAGGAAGAGTCCCAGGGCAATGAACAGGCCGCCGCCCACCAGGAAGGGCAGGTTGACGATGATGTTGCCCAGCACCACGCTGATCGGGATGGCAACCAGGCTGCCGATCGTGCCCAACTGCGAACCCCGGATGTAGACCGGGCCGACCGTATCCGCTCCAACCTCATCAGCGATCCAGGCGTCCAGCGCCCCGCTGATGAAAGTCCAGCCCAATCCCCACACGACCTGGGCCAGCAGCACGGTCAGGAAGAGTTGGATGGCACCTTCCAGGATCAAGCCTAGCCCAAAGACGACACAGCCGATGATCACCGAGAGGCGGCGGCTGTAGGTGTCGGCTACCACGCCGGTGGGGATTTCAAAGGCGAAGGCGGCCGCTTCCAGGGCCGTACCGACCAGCACGAGTTGCAGCGGGTTTAGGCCAACCATCTGGATGCGGTAGATCTGGCTGACCAGGAATGCCAGCGAGGTGATTAGCCCAAATGAAAATGAAAAGATCAAATAAACGGGTACAGCTTTTAGCTTGTACACGTGCAACCTCCATAAATTAAACACAACCTGCCTGAATTATTCAGGCAGGTCAGCATAGATTTTTGTATAGCTATAGTAGCGACTCTGGGCGATTTCTCCGGCCTCAACGGCAGCCTGCACAGCGCAGTCCGGTTCGTTGAGGTGGGTGCAGTCGTTGAACTGGCATTTGTAGCTTACCGCCACGATCTCTGGGAAGTAGTCATCCAGTTCGGGACGCGTGATCCCGGCTACGCCGAACTCACGCATACCGGGCGTGTCCATTACCATGCCGCCAATAGCCAACGGGAAGCGGTTGACCTGCGTGGTGGTATGGCGGCCTTCGCCGGAATGTTCGCTAACTGTCTTGGTGTGCAGGTCTAGGCCAGGATCGACGGCGGACAGCAGTGAAGACTTGCCTACGCCGGACATACCGGCCAGTACGGTGGTTTTGCCGCGCAGCACTTCGCGCAGTTCGGCAATGCCCGCCCCGGTGAGGGCGCTGGTTGCCAGCACGTGGAAGCCCAGGTTATGGTAGGGCTGCAAGGCAGCCGCGAACTCGGCCTGGTCCGCGACCAGGTCGATCTTGTTGACGCAGATCACGGCTTGCAGGTCGTTGTGTTCGGCGGTCACCAGATAACGGTCGATCAATTCCAGCCAGATGTGCGGGTCGCGCCAGGCTGCCACGATCAGCAGTTGGTCGACGTTGGCGACCACGACCTGCCGCAGGTGGCTGGCGAACACGTCCGGGCGGGCGAGCATGCTGCGGCGGGGCAGCACAGTTTCGACCACACCGCGCTCGGCGCCATCCGGCGAGACGATCACTAGATCGCCAACCGCTATCACATTGGTGAAGCCGGTCTCTTCGGCCTTGAGCGCCCCACGCAGGCTGCATAGTAGTTCACGGCCGTCTATCTGCACGCGGCACAACCCGCTGCTGACTTCGCTGACTACGCCGGTCTGTCCGGCGGGTGCCAGGTTTTCTGCTTCTGCTTCGTTTGTTTTGGCCTCTGCTTTGTAGGCCATGCTCTCTACGGAGCGGCGGCGTTCGTTCTCGTCCAGCGGCATGACGCGTTCGAAGGATTCAAGGTCAGCGTCTTCCCAGTATTCATCCGAAAGCTGCGCCCAGTCGTTGCGGCGCGGTTTCTTGGATGTATTGCGGCGGCCGGATTTCTTGCGCGCTTTGCGCAATTCCTGGCTGTGCTGGTGCTTCTGCCTTTGTTTTTCGTAATTGTAATTCTCGTTACTCATCGTAAGTTATTCCTGTAATCTAATCGCCTTGTTTCGGCTGTCGGTTTGTATTTTCCAGTTGAGATTCAGCCCGTCCAACCTGGCCCAATTGGGATAGTGGACGCTGATGGGCTTGCGGTGACCCTTGTTTGGCTCCGGTTTCTCCAAAGAGGCAACCGCGTCGCGCTCAACGTTTCGATCAACGATTGGATTGTAAATGTTGATAGAAGGCATCGCTTACACCTCTCTAAAAGAAAACGGCCGCGGACAAGGTTCCGTAGCCGGGGCAAGCTGCCGTTCGCTTGAGAGGAACGCGCGGGTTCCTAAACACATAACGGCCACGGAAGTGAAGCGCATGGCGTGGCCGTTAAAACAAAACAGCCACGGAAGCTCCCGTGGCCGCTAATGGAAAGGGTGGGTACCTTCGATCAGCAGGCGATCACGAGGCGCGCTTCAACGAGATTTGCGGAAAATTCAACGGACATTTGCATAAAACACGCCTCCTTTGGCATAAAATTCCGATAGATTACAACGTTCGCCAGTCTATCACAAGTATTGAGAACCTGTCAAGGCCTTGGAAAGCGAAATTCTGAATGCGTAGGGAGAGACTTTTACCGCAGGGGGAAGATATGTAAGGTAGGGATGGCGTAGGGGAGGGTTTGGATCATCATTCTGATGATGACCTCCTCCCCTACATGTAGGATTAACCATTAAGCAAGCAGCCGCTCTTTTATAGAGCGGCTGCTGTTCATTGCGAAAGGGTTTGTATTTGGGTTACGGGCGTGCGCCGACAATCAGATCGGTGTTCTGGAGGTCGCCGTTGCGGATATATTCCAGGGTGACGGTATCGCCAGGGCTGGTGTTCATGAATAGATAGGTGATCAATTCACCAAAGGTGCGTACTTCCTGGTCCTGGATGCTGACGATCACATCGTCGGCTTGCAGACCGGCTGCTTGCGCCGGACCGTCGGAGGTGACCGAGGAGAGCAGCACACCGGTGGCGCGTTCCAGTTCCAGGCGCTGCACGTCGTTCAGACTGATCTCTTCGGGTGTGGTGATCCCCAGGTAAGGATAGGGGTAAAAGCCGTCTTCGATCAATGCCGGAGCAACACGCTTGACCAGGTTGATGGAAACGGCGAAACCAATGCCTGAATTGAGCGGGTCGGCGGTTTCGGTGAAATTAAAGGTGCGGATGGCGCGATTGACGCCGACCACTTCCCCGTTCAGGTTGAGCAGCGGGCCGCCGGAGTTGCCGGGGTTGATAGCTGCGTCAGTCTGGATCAGGTCGCCGGCGGTGAAAATGCCGCCGGTTGGGGCGGCGTTCATCGATTCCAATGTGCGGCCGATGCTGGAAATAATGCCGGTGCTCATCGAACCGTTCAGGCCAAAGGGATTGCCGATTGCTACCACCACCTGCCCGATTTGCAAGCTGTCCGAATCGCCCAGCGGTAGGGGAACCAGATCGTCGGCGGAGATGTCGACCTTGAGCACGGCCAGGTCAGAATCGGCGTCGGTGCCAACTGCCTGCGCCTCGGTGATAATGCCGGACGGGAAGGAGACGATGATCTCTTCCGCATCTTCGATCACGTGCAGGTTGGTGACGATGTGGCCTTGCTTGTCATAGACAAAGCCGGAGGCACTGCCGCCGCCAAATTCATTGAGCACTTGAATGGAAACCACGCCCGGGCTGACTTGCTGGTAGATGCGCACGAAAGCATCTTGCTGCGCGATCAGGTCGGGGGCCGGAGGCGGGTCGACGCTCACGGGCGCGTCGGCGGCCGTTTCAGACTCGGGTACCACCTCTACTTGTACAGCTTGTTCGGTCACTGCAGGTAGGGCAGGGAGATCGAGGGACGGGACCGATAAGCTACAGGCCAATCCAATCGCCGGAAATACCAGTAAAATCAGGGTGAGGGAAATCAATAATCGCCGTTTCATTGTACCGTCCTTAAATTTGAGTTTATGCCTGCACCTTTTGATCGGCTGCAAGCCTGGCAAGCTCCTCAAAAAGTTCTTTCTCTTTATCCGTTAATTTCTTAGGGATCGACACCTGCACATTGGCGTACAGGTTGCCGGCTTTATTTTTGTCTTTCAGGTCGGGCATGCCGCGCTTCTTGAGGCGGAAGGTCTGGCCGGGCTGCGTCCCGGCGGGAATATTCAGGAGCACGTTGCCGCTCAGCGTGTTGACCTTGATCTCACCACCTAAGACGGCAGTGTATAGATCGACGTTCACATCAGTATAAAGGTCGTTCTTCTCGCGGGTGAAGCGTGGGTCTGGGGCAACCTTGATGACCA
This sequence comes from Anaerolineales bacterium, assembly GCA_016935415.1. GTDB lineage: Bacteria > Chloroflexota > Anaerolineae > Anaerolineales > UBA11579 > JAFGRA01. Next base: position 18,677 of record JAFGRA010000186.1, on the reverse strand, counting down.
GGTACAGGTCGGAAGGCGCGCCGTCCGGCCCGGCTGGCCCGGCCCCGCTCATGCGCACTTTGGTGCCCGTGCGCGCCCCGGCCGGAATTTTGATTTCCAGCAGGCGGCCGTTGACGTCTAGTTTGCGCGTGCTGCCGGTGTAAGCTTCTTGCAGGCTGATGGTGACTTCCTGCTCGTAGGCGCGCGGCTGTGAGCGGCGATAGCTTTGTTGCCCGCCGCGTGTGGAGCGGCGCGCGGCCTGTCCGCCCATACCGCCAAAGATGGTATTGAAGAAATCGGAGAAGCCGCCCATGCCTCCGGCGCCCCCCAGTCCATTGAGGATATCGCCGAGATCGGAGTATTCGACACGCACATTGCCGCCGCCGGGCTGCTGGCCGGTGAACCATTGCGACCAATCGAAATTACCCGGTTGGCCGCCTCTCTGGCGGTATTGCTGGTAAGCCGAACCCAATTGGTCGTAGCGGGCGCGCTTTTCCGAGTCGCCCAATACCTGGTAAGCTTCGTTGATCTGCTTGAAATTCTCTTCGGCGTCCTTGTCATCCGGGTTGCGGTCGGGATGATATTTCATGGCCAGCTTGCGATAAGCTTTCTTGATCTCATCTTCGCTGGCACTGCGTTCGACACCTAAAGTTTTATAATAATCTTGATATTCCATGGTTGCTTTCCAAATTGTTCGCTGTGTCCATTCCTCCTCCCGAAGAAAGCACAACGCTATCGATAAATATTTGTGCCTTCCCCAACAGGCAGTCCGCCCGGAGGAGTTTGAAATGCGTAATGTGTTCACAAAAGTCTGGGGATAAATGCAATCCCAATCATCGCTCCAATCTTAAAAGGAACGATTCAATAGATTGTATGACCAGATAACCCGATGAGTCAAGCGCACGAAAACACCTCTAATGGAACTCTAACGCTTCATATATAAAATTCTGATCCTGCGGCGGGCTATCCTACACCTATGGACATAATTATAAACGTAGGTCTCACAAAATCGAATCTTGCAAAAGCGGGTAAAATATATCTTGGAGAGCTTGCTGAAATTTGCTGGTTAACAAAATTGTTTGTATTTGCGCACGCGCTTCTGCGTCACAAATTCAGACAATCGTGCTATTATTGAACCGATGGCAGCGACGAAAGAAAAGATCCTCGTAGTTGAAAATGACCCCGCGGTCAGCGACCTGATCGCGCGGCAGGTGCTGCGCCCCCAGGGCTTCGAAGTGAAAGTACTTACCGAAGCCAGTACAGCGCTGCAGCAGGCGATTGCCTATGCCCCGGATGTGGTGATCGCGAACCTTGACCTGCCCGGCTTGAGCGGGAAAGATTTCCTGGCGGCGCTGGCGTCGCAGAATATTGATATTCCTGTCATCATGATCGCGGCGCTGGGGCAAGAACACGATGTGATTCAGGCCTTCCGCCTGGGGGCGTCCGATTACCTGCGCGCCCCGGTGCGTGAGGCCGAAGCCCTGGCGGCGGTCGAGCGAGCCATGAAACAGGTGCGCGCCCGCCGCGAACGCGCCAGCCTCTCCCGTCAACTCCAGCAGACCAACCAGGAATTGAAAAAGCGTGTCAACGAACTGACCACCATTTTCTCGATTGGCAAGGCAGTTACCTCGGTCACCGACCACAAAGAGCTGTTTGGGCAGATTGTTGAAGGTGCCATCCGCATCAGCGAATCTGATCTGGGCTGGCTGTTGCTGCGCGACGAACGCAGCAAGGAATTCATTCTCACTGCCCATCAAGGTCTGCCCAAATCCCTGGCGAAGAACCTCAACCAACCGTGGGACGACGGCATCAGTTCGCTGGTGGCACTGTCCGGGGAACCGCTTTCCATCCACGGCCAACCTTTAGGACGATTCAAGATTGCTTCATTGGGCAAGGCTGCCCTGGTCGTGCCGGTGAAAGTGCAGAAGCAAACCGTGGCGCTGATGGTTGTGATGCGCAAGAAAGATAAGGAGTACAACTCCAGCGACCAGGCCATGTTGGCCGGCGTCAGCGATTATGCCTCGATCTCGTTGGTAAACTCACGTTTGTTTCGTGCGCTGGATGAACGCGCCGCCTCCCTGGAGCAAGCGGTTGAGCAGGTCAAAAACAGCGATGAACTCAAGAACGACATCATCGATCACGTTACGCACGAACTGCGGACTCCGTTGGATTCGGCCAAAGGCTACGTGGATGTTTTCGTGAATGGTGAGATGGGTTCCCTGAAATCCGTGCAGCGCGATGCCTTGGTCTCCACCCAACAAAAACTGGAACGGGTCTTGGCTATCCTGGATGCGATGGAGAAGATGCGCGAAACGGCCGCCCCGGTGAATCAAAAGAAAGTCAATTTGAACGATCTCGCCAACCAGGCGGTGGGCCGGGCCCAGAAGGCTGCCAAGGAGGCCGAAGTGATGATCATCGCCGAACTGCCTTCTGAGCCGCTGTACGTGAATGTGGATGTCGGGCAGATCAATCTGGTATTCGATGCGCTGCTTTCCAATGCGATCAAGTACAGCCCGAAGGATCGCGAAATCATGGTGCAGCTTGGCCGGGCGCGTAATAAATACCCGCAGGTTTCGGTATGGGACCAGGGCATGGGTATCAGCGCCAAACACCTCAACCACGTCTTCGACCGCTTTTTCCAGGTCGATAACCCGATCAACAAGCAAAGCGGCGGCCTGGGCATCGGCCTGGCGCTGGTAAAAGAAATTGTAAATGCGCACGGCGGTAAGGTCTGGGCCGAGAGCAAGCTGGAAGCAGGCTCGACGTTCTATTTTGCTTTGCCGCCTGCGGAGTGATCTGGTTTTGAAGTTCCCATTACAGGTTGGCCTGTATTTTAAACTGGTGTAATCGATGACCCAAAACGAACGCATTCTCTTGATTCTCTCCGATCCGGCAACGCTGGAACTGCTCGACCGCAGCATCCTGACTCCGGCGGGTTACCGGGTTTCCGTTGCCCAGAGCTGCGCGGCGGCTGAAAAGCTGATCCGCTCGGGGCGTCCCGACCTGGTCATTCTCGGAGATAAATTGACGGATTGCCATTATCTGGAGCTGGCTTCGAAGATCGTCGACCAGCAGCCCACGCTGCCGATCTTGCTGTTTACCACGGATCGCTCGGCCTCGCTGCCGCTGAAGGTACTGCGGATGGGCGTGGTCGATTGGCTTTCACCCCCGATCCGTGCCAACGCCATCCTAGAAGCGGTGCGCCGCGGCCTGGACCGCCGCACACATTGGATGAATTGGCTCCAATTGGAGTCGCGCCGCTACACCGGGCCGTTGGAACGGCGAGTGGAGGCGTTGGAAACGCTGATCAACATCGGTCGCTCGGTGACCTCATTCCTGGAATTGGATAATGTGCTTACCGCGGTGGTAGATGCCGCCGTAGAATTGACCGGGGCGGAAGAGGGCAGCATTTTGCTGCTGGATGATGAGAGCGGTGAACTATACATGCGGGCGGCGCGCAACTTCCAGGAAGATTTCGTGCGCACTTTCCGTATCCCTGTGGATGACACGCTGGCCGGGGAAGTCGTGCGCCTGGGCAAGCCGATCCATTTCGATGCCAAAGACCCCACTAAGATCAAGACCTCCTACCTGGTTTATGCCCTGATCTACGTGCCGCTGCGTATCCACAACCGTACGATCGGTGTGCTGGGCGTGGATAACCGCCAGAGTGGTAATGCCTTCAGCCAGCGCGATGTGATGGTGATGTCGGCCTTGGCCGACTACGCTGCTATCGCCGTGGAGAATGCCCGCCTGTATTCGGAAAGCGAACTGGAACGTAATAAGCTTGGCCGGATCCTGACCCAGATCAAGGACGGTGTGATCGTCGTCGATAATTCCTGGAACATCCTGCTGGTCAACCGCATGGTACGCCGTATTTTCAATTTGGGTGAAGACGATTACAGCGGGCAAGCGATCGACGATGTGATTCAGAATGAGATCCTGTCCAAAGCGATCCGCGGCGAACTCGACGATCCTTTCCGGGCTGAATTGGAGATCGACGAGAACAATGTGTTCAGCATCCAGGTGACCGAACTGCCCGGGATCGGGACGGTGGTTACGCTGCATGACATCACTTATTTGAAAGAAGTAGACCGCCTGAAGACCGATTTCGTTAATGCGGTTTCTCATGACCTGCGCTCCCCACTGACCTCCATTTTAGGTTATGTGGAGTTGATCGACCGCGCCGGGCCAATCAATGAAAAACAAAGCGAGTTCATCAAGAAAGTGCAGTTTAGCGTCAACAGCATCACTGAACTGATCAACGACTTGCTCAATTTGAGCCGCATTGAAGTTGGTGGCCTGAGCAAAGAGTTTGAACAGGTTTCCATCTATTCGGTGATTAATTATGCGGTGGAAGGCTACCAGCATTTGCTGGATGCCAAGGATCACAAACTGGTGGTCGAGTGCTCCGAAGATTTGCCCCCGGTTTTCGGTAACCCGATCCAGATGCGCCAGGTGGTTGATAATCTGCTGGGCAACGCCGTCAAGTACACCCCCAGGGGCGGCCAGATCGGCATCTATGCCATCGAGGAAAACGGACAAATCCTGATCCAGGTGACGGATAACGGCCAGGGCATTCCACCGGAAGAGCACCCCAATATCTTCGATAAGTTCTACCGCGCCAGCAATGCCCCCGAAGACATCCAGGGTACCGGCCTGGGCCTGGCAATCGTCAAGACGATTGTCGAGAACCACAACGGGCGCATCTGGGTTGACTCGGAAGTGGGCGTTGGCTCTACCTTCTGGGTGATCTTGCCGGTGGCTTAGTTGGTTTCCTAATACGATAGAAAGTAGTTGATAATTTAGCGGGCGGGTCTTGTACCCGCCCTTACTGATTCTTTGGGAATATTGAAGCGAGAAAGATTATTCCAGCGCGGCGGCCACCCGAAAACTGTATTCCTTGTAGCGGGCGGCTTCGGTAGGGTTGTTGCGCCGCCAGACGCGGATCGGCATATATTTCTGGATTTCATAGAGCAGGTAGAACTGGCGGCGGATCTGGGCGGCGTGGGACGCATCGCGTTCAGCCCCATAGCCTTCCCAGAAAACCGGTTCACTGATCCCACAGTAATCCAGCACCGCAAACTCGATTTCCACATCGCCCCATAGCGCCCGGTCAAAATCGACCAGGCCGGTCACGTTGCCGTGTTCGTCGATCAGAATATTCTGGCCCCATACGTCCATGTGCAGCAGGTGCGGCTCAACGGCGTGCTGGAAGTGTTCCTGGTGCCGGTCGAGCAAGGCGCGCAGGTGGTCGGCTTCGAAATCGGTGTAGCTTCCGCAGGCTACCACATCGTCGAGGAGTTTATGCCACATCACCCGGAAAGCTTCCCACCAGGTTGGTTGGGGCTCCATCGGATGGTGTGCGCCCAGATAGCCGTAGGAGCGTTGGCCCAGGTGTTCGGTGGCGGTCAAGCTATGGAGTGCTTGCAGGTGCTCGCCAACCTGGTAGAGGGCGCGGTTGAGTATCGATTGTCCCAGCCAATGGGCGTCGCTCAGCGGCGTGCCCGGCAAGGCTGCCATCACCAGATAGTCGCGGGCGATCTGCTCCCGGCTGAAATCATGCCCGACGATTTTGGCAATCGGGATCTCGGTCTGCACTCCGATTAGGGTGTGCAGTTCAGGTTCCTGGCGCATCATCAGGCGCTCGTAGAACAGGAAACCGGCGTCATCCGGCGGGGCGATGCGCAGCACGAATTTGCCGCGGTTGCTCTGCACCCAGAACGAGCTGTTGTGTTTGCCGGTGCGCACCGGCGAGAAGTGCAGGCTGCTCGGGTCGGCGGCGACCTGCGCCAGAAAAATTGCTTCGAGGGTTTCGGGAGCGAAGGACTCGCCCATAGCTAATCTTCTAATGCTTTGAGGAAATCGATCACGATCCGGGCGGCTTCGGCATCTGACTGATACGCACGAATGGAAATGTTGGCGTGGGTGTTGCCGGTCAGCATCTTGGAGACCAGCACGCCTGCCCGGTGCACGCACAACACCGGCTTGCCCTTGCGTAGGGCATGGGCGATCTCGTAACCGGCGCCGTGCGAGGGCGTGCTCACCTCGGCGACCAGGGCATCGCTGTCATCGATCCAGGCCACATCACGCGTGTACACTTCCTCCGGTTCGACGACGATTTCCAGGTCGACAACCTTTTCGCAGGCGAGCAGCGCGGTGGGGACTTCGTGCCCGGCGGCTTGCATGGCGTCCACGATGATCTGATAAACGCCGGCATCTTGTCGTCCCCCGGTGATCGAACAGGCAAAATATACGTTCATAGTGGTTCCTTATGTGAGAATATTTATCGTAGAGGACGCAGAGTAATGTGGAGATAAAGGGAGCTTGTCGGCCATCTCTGCGACCCTCTTCGGTTAGCTATATCTTACGTATGTTAAAGCGTTCACCGAACATGAAAAGTATAACATTTCCCTTTAAAACTGACCGCTGAAGGCTAACCGCTTTTCCTGATTCTTGCGCTTTTCCCTGTAAAATCCGTCCTCTCATGATAAGATTACAACATTTAATATCTGCCGGTCAAATGGCTATAAATCGTATGATATAGGATGATTCAATGAAGACTCTCGTGATGAAATTCGGTGGTACCTCAGTCGGCAGCGTGGAGGCGCTTAACTACATGGCTGCCATTGTCCAGGAACAGGCTTCCCAATGGGATGGCCTGGTTGTGGTCGTATCGGCGATGAGCGGCGTGACTGACCTGCTGGTGCGCGCCGCCCGCACTGCGGCTGACGGCGACGAGCACACTTACCGGGATATCATTACTGAGTTGAGCGCCCGGCACCGCCAGACCATCGATGCTTTGATCACCGCTGATGATGAGAAAGCAAAGCTACAGACGGTAGTCTATGAATATCTGGAAGAGTTGAGCGCTTTTTGCAACAGCATCCATGTCCTGGCTGAGGTTACGCCGCGCGGCATGGATGCGATCACTTCCCTGGGCGAGCGCATCAACGCGCGCGTGGTAGCGGCTTTCCTGTGGCAGCAGGGCCTGAAAAGCCAGGCTGTGGACGCCACGGATTTGATCGTCACCGACGAAAATTTCCAGAACGCCATGCCCCTGATGGACCTGACCTGCGAACGCGTGTCGGAGAACCTGGCCCCACTGCTCGAAGACGGGATCGTGCCGGTAGTGACCGGCTTTGTCAGCGCCAGCGAAAAGGGTGTGATCACCACCCTGGGGCGCGGCGGCAGCGATTATACGGCCTCGATCCTGGGGGTGTGCCTGTGCGCCGCCGAGGTGTGGACGTGGACGGATGTGGACGGCGTGATGACCGCCGACCCGCGCGCCGTGCCCGAAGCGCGCGTTGTGCCCGAGCTTTCCTTTGCTGAGATCAGCGAATTGGCCTACTTCGGGGCCAAGGTGCTGCACCCCAAGACAATTCGCCCAATCATCGAGGAAGACATTCCGTTGTGGGTGAAGAATACCTTCAATGCCAGTTATCCCGGGACGCGCATCTGTGCTCATCCGGAAGCGGTGAGCGGGCGGATCACCGCGATTACGGCGATCAAGAACTTGAGCATGGTAACGGTAGAAGGGCGCGGTATGCTGGGCGTGCCCGGTATTGCGGCGCGCACCTTCGCAGCGGTGGCCCGGGTCGGCGCGAGTGTCTTGATGATCTCGCAGTCCTCTTCGGAGCAATCGATCTGCTTCTTGATCCCGACCGATACGGCCCCGGCGGTGATCGCGTCCCTGGAAAGCGAGATGGCCCTGGAATTGGCCCGGCGGGATATTGACCGTATTTGGGCGCATGATGACGTGGTGATCGTGACCGTGATCGGCTCGGGGCTGCGCGATACCCCCGGTGTGGGAGCGCGCGTCTTCGGGGCGCTCGGTGAGGCGAATATTAACGTGATCGCCATCGCCCAGGGTTCTTCCGAGTTTTGCATTTCGCTGGTAGTAAAATCAGAAGAAGGTGAAGAAGCCGTGCGCCATATTCACAAGCGTGTGATCGAGGAGGCAAGTGTATGAAAGTCTACGAGCGCATTTCAGTAAGTGATATCCTCGGCGATAACCTGGTTTACCGCGATATGCAGGCTATGGATACTCGCCTGCCGCGCTTTGCTGAACTGAGCGAGCGCGCCGGTTGGCCCGGGATTGCCATCCCCCGCAAAACTTCAGTCGAATATGCCCAGATCATGGTGGCGTTACTAGAGGAAGCCCAACGCCAGCGCGGCCTGCGCGTACCCATCGAAAAGTTAGTGTATGTCGGGGATACGCGCATGAACGACGGCACCGCTTTTACCAATATCTTCAACGCCGGGGGCTGGCGCGGTTTTGCCTTCATTGGCAGCGAAAGCCCGCAAAAAGTGACTGTGGCTTCCCAGGAGCCTTCCAGCGCGCCAATCTATTATGCCAACCGTTGGGCTGACCTGGAACGCTTCAACGCCTTCCTGCAAGCGCGCGGCTTGACCATTGATGAACACACGGTCGTGTTGATCGATCTGGACAAGACATTGTTGGGGGCGCGCGGCCGCAATGACAAGGTCATCGACCGGGCGCGCGTCGTGGCGGCCCATCGCACGGTCGAAGTTTTGCTGGGTGATGATTTCGACCCAGAAAGTTTCAAGGCGGCTTACGATTTGTTCAATCAGCAAGAGTATCATCCCTTCACGACCGACAACCAGGATTACCTGACCTACATTTGCCTGATGGTCAGCGCCGGTTTGTACGGGCGGGACGAACTGGCCGAAGCAGTGAACGCCGGGAGGATGGCAAGTTTCCCGCAGTTCATTGGTGAAGTGGCCGAACGCCTGGCAGAACTGCCGGGAAATTTGCGGCAGGTGCATGGTGATGTGTTCGTCAATGTGCAAAAAGGCGACCCAACCCCGTTCAAGGCTTTTCGCCAGAACGAATTCATTGTTACAACCAGTTGGTTGGGAAATCTGCCGGACGATGCGCCAGTCGAGCGTATGTTGCAGGAGGAGATCGTGCTGACGCAGGAAGTGCGCCTGGCGGCCGAAGCCTGGAAGAAGCAGGGCGCGCTGCTGTTCTCGCTGTCCGATAAGCCGCCGGAAGCCTCGGTGCCCACGCCTGAACAGCGCGCCGAGGGTTACCTGGCGATCCACGAAATTCAAACTCACGCGGTAGGCGCAGACTGATGACTGCGGGGAAAAACGGAGGAGATACAATGCAAAACGGTTCACTACCGGCCTACGATTGCTGGTTCGAGTGTGTGCGCGGCTGCGGGCGGCGCTATTCGGTCTTCGATGTCGTTTACCGCTGCGAAGACTGCGGCGGGCTGCTCAACGTGGCCCACGATATGGATGCCCTGCGCCAGACCAGTGCAGCAGAATGGAAAGCGCTCTTCGATGGGCGCACGCGCAGCAATGATTTTCCCTATGGCAGCGGGGTATGGGGTTACAAGGAATGGGTGCTGCCTGTGCTCGAAAACGAAAATGTGATCTCGATGTACGAAGGCAACACCAATTGCTTCCGCGCCGACCGCTTAGGGGCGCAGATCGGCCTGCCCGACTTGTGGGTCAAGATGTGCGGCAACAGCCACACCGGTTCCTTCAAAGATTTAGGCATGACGGTGTTGGTTTCGGCCGTTCATCAGATGCTCAAGCAGGGGAAGCCGATTCGGGCAGTGGCCTGTGCCTCGACCGGTGATACCTCGGCGGCGCTGGCGACCTACGCAGCCGCGGCCGGAATCCCGGCGGTGATCTTGCTGCCGCGCGACAAGGTCTCCACCGCGCAGCTTATCCAGCCGATTGCCAACGGGGCTACAGTGCTTTCATTGGATACGGACTTCGATGGCTGCATGCAGATCGTCAAGCAGCTTACCGAAGACCCCACCATTTATCTGGCGAATTCGATGAACTCGCTGCGCATGGAAGGCCAGAAGACAGTGGCCTTCGAGATCGTCAAGCAGTTCGATTGGCAGGTGCCGGATTGGATCGTGCTGCCGGTCGGCAACCTGGGCAACGTCAGCGCCATCGGCAACGGTTTCTTGATGATGAAGGAATTGGGCTTGATCGACAGCCTGCCGCGCATCGCCTGTGCCCAGGCCGAGAGGGCTAATCCGCTCTACTTGAGCTACCAGACCCATTTCGAGCAATACCACCCGGTCAGTGCCCAGAAGACGCTGGCAAGCGCCATCCAGATCGGCAACCCGGTCAGCTACGAGCGCGCCGTTAAGGTCTTGCAGCAGTTGGACGGCGTGGTCGAGCAGGTTGGTGAGGCCGAGTTGGCAGATGCGGCGGCGCGCGCCGATCGCACGGGCTTGTATGCTTGCCCACACACCGGTGTGGCCTTGGGAGCGTTGTTCAAGCTGTTGGATAAAGGCGTGATTAAATCGGATGAGTGTGCGGTGGTGATCTCGACCGCCCATGGTTTGAAATTCTCCGGGTTCAAGGTGGCCTACCACACCGGGAACTTAGCAGAAGGTTCAGCGCGTTATGCCAATCCGCCGGTCGAACTGCCCGCCGATTACGATGCGGTGATGGCGGCGATTGATGCGCGCGGATTGAGCTGATCGTGGATTTGGTGTAAGCGAAGGTTTTTGGCTTGCTTTTATTATCGCATCCATTCCTGGCGACTTCAAGCTGACGTTTGTAAATATTGATCGAAAAATTTAGATCCTAACGCGCCGGCTTGTTGTTGACACTTCTTCAATATTGTTTCATAATAGACATAATTTTATAATTGAGGTCTAAAAAGGTGGATTATGGTTGCTGTATTTCCAATGCAGCCGACATCATTTATTGGTCGGGAAGAAGAATTAGCTGCTATTCAGCAATATCTGCGCGATCCAGCCTGCCGCGTGCTGACTCTGGTTGGCCCCGGTGGGGTGGGTAAAACGCGCCTGGCCATAGAAGTTAGTCGCTCCATTGCCGACGAATTTCTTGGTGGAGTAACTTTCATTAATTTGCAGCCGGTTCAGTCCATCGATCAGCTTGTATCCACGATTGCTGACACACTCAACCTGTCGCTTGCCGGGCAGGCAGAGCCGCAGCAACAATTGTTCAATTACTTGAGCAATAAAGAAAACCTCCTAGTATTGGACAACTTCGAAGATATATCGGCGGGAGCCGAATTCGTCGCCCGGTTACTTCAGGCCACGCCTGCGGTAAAAATTCTTGTGACTTCTCAGAGAACCCTTAATTTACAGGAGGAATGGCTTTACCCGGTCGATGGGATGCCTTATCCCCAAGGTAATGATTTGGAGGGAGATGACAAATATAGTGCCGTACATTTCTTCGTAGACCGTGCCCAACACGTGCGCCCGGATTTTACTTTGCACGCCGAGCAAGACGGGGTCGTGCGCATTTGCCAGCTTGTGGAAGGCTTGCCTCTGGCACTCGAAATGGCCGCAACTTGGACGAAAACCTTGCGCTGCATGGACATTGCCGATGAAATCCAACGTGATATCGAGTTCCTCAAAAGTAACCTGCGCAATATTTCCCCGCAGCACCGCAGCATGCAAGTCGTATTCGACCAGTCCTGGAAGCGCCTGGACGCGGATGAACGCACTGTGCTCAAATACCTATCGGTCTTCCGGGGGGGATTCGATGTGCGGGCCGCCCGCGAAGTGGCGGGAGCTTCTTTACCCATTTTGTCGGCGCTGGTGGATAAATCCATCTTGCGAGTAATGCCTACCGGCCGATACCAGATCCACGAACTTATTCGGAAGTGTGCGAAAAAGCAGTTGGAAAAATCTCCCGAGGAAATGCTTCAGGCGCGGGACAGGTTTGGTTGGTACTACATCGAATTCATCAAAAGCTTTGAAAGCGGTCTGATTGCTGGGCGACAAAGAGATTCTCTGCAGGAAGTTAAAACGGAGATTGGGAACATCCGAAAAGCCTGGGCATGGGCCATCGAAACGGATAGCGTCGTGGCAATCGAACAATCTGCGATGGCGTTGTCTATCTTTTACCAATTTCAAAGCCGCTATGTGGAATGCAGTCGTACCCTGGAAGAAGCCGAAACCATGCTGAAGCAGCAGCCGATCTCACGACAAAACGATTCGCTCCTGGCGTCGATATTGTGCGATCAGGCTTGGCTGAGTATCCGGCTGGGGAAGATCGCTGAAGCCGAGAAAAACGCGCTCGAAAGTATGGCGCTATTTGAAAAGCATAAGATCAGGCCAAATCTGGGTATGGGTTTCGACCCACGCATCCCTCTGGGTATGGTCGCTTCGATCCGCGGGGACTACACCGAAGCTACGCGCCTGGGCAGGGAGGTGTTGCAGGAAAGCCAGGTTCGCGGCGAAATCTGGAACGAGCAGTTTTCCTGCTATTTACTCACCTCTGCTGCTTTCCACACCGGCGACTTTGAAAATGCACAGCATTATGCCGAACAAACCTACCAACTCGCTAAACAAAATCAGGATCGTTGGTTTCTGGCTTACTGCCTCAACGATTTGGGAAAAGTAGCCAACGCCTTGGGTGATCATACAACTGCTCGGGGGCATTTCAAGGCTAGCTACCAGATTAGGAAAGAATTCGCCGATCCAGAAGGTATGGCGGTAGCGCTCAACTCCCTGGGGGAGATCGCTTTCAAAACCGGAGACTATCAAGAAGCTCAGCGTAGTTTTCAAACTAGTCGAGAATTGTATCAAGAGATCAACGACCGGGGTGGTTTAGCCACTTCGATAAACGGACTTGGAAAAGTTGCCCTGGAACAAGGCAATTATCAGGAAGCCCAACGTTGCTTCCTGGCCGCGTTGCAAATCAGCGCCGATATCCAATATCATGTACAGGTCATGGCAATCCTGTCAGGAATCGCCCAACTCTTGGTTCAGGTCGGCGAAACTCGCACCGTCCCACAAATCGTCGCCCTGGTAGACGCTAACGAGAACGAGCGCGAAAGCGTCGCATTGATTCATAAGATCGCCCACCAGAACAAATTGGATATCTCTTCTTCATTAAAAGAAAATGTTGCTATTGATGAACTGATTACGGACATCCTGGTCTGGCTGCCAACCTTGGAACTGGCGGCAGACCAGAAAGCTGAACTGCACACGCCATCCTCCGTGTTGATCGATCCACTCACAGAACGCGAGTTAGAAGTGTTGCAATTTATTGCCGATGGCCTCACCAACAAGCAAATTGCCGAGGCCCTGGTCATCACGCCCGGCACGGCCAAGTGGTACTCCAGCCAGATCTATAAAAAATTGGGGGTAAAGAATCGCACCCGGGCGGCCGCTAAAGCCCGTGAACTTGGGATTATTGACTGACCTTGCCTATCCCAACCATTAAACCCAACCATAAAACCTAACTTTTGGCAGGTAACAAATCCGCCTTGTTTCTGTAAACTACTGTCCGTAACCAAAACAAAGAAATAAGGAGAGTTAGACATGAACGGTAACGGACAAACAAATCAGGCAAAGTATCGCAATGCTTTGCCCCAACTATCCGATGGTATCTTCCTCACGGATGGTGGCCTCGAAACAACCCTGGTCTTCCACGAAGGGTTCGACCTGCCCGAATTCGCGGCTTTCGATCTGTTCAAGAACACCGAAGGGTATCAGGCTTTGCACAACTACTACGATACTTATGCCAGGATCGCCAAGAAATATGGCCTTGGATTCATCCTGGAGAGCGCCACCTGGCGTGCCAGTCAGGATTGGGGCCAAAAGATCGGTTACTCCGCTCAAGAACTGGCCGACGTGAACGATCAGGCCATCAAGATGCTGATCGCAATGCGTGCGAAATACGAAGATCAAAACACGAAAATGGTCATTAGTGGCTGTGTTGGGCCGCGCGGTGATGGCTACATCCCAGGAAGCATGATGACCGCCGCCGAAGCAGAAGCATACCACCGTGCTCAGGTCGAAACCCTGGCGGAAACCGGTGCCGATATGATCACCGCTATCACGATGACCTATGCCGAAGAATCGATTGGTGTGGTCCGGGCGGCGCAAGCTGTTGGAATTCCCGTGGTGATTTCATTCACCGTTGAGACCGATGGCAGCCTACCCAGCGGCCAACCGTTGAAAGCTGCCATCCAGCAGGTAGACGAAGCCACAGATTCCGGCCCGGCGTATTACATGATCAACTGCGCCCATCCTACCCATTTCAAAGATGCATTAAACGTGGATGAGGATTGGGTACAAAGGATCCGTGGAATCCGGGCAAATGCCTCGCGTCTGAGTCATGCAGAACTTGATGAAGCCGAAGTACTCGACGATGGCGACCCTGTAGAACTTGGTAGCCAGTACCTGGACTTACGCGATAATTTGAGACACTTGAGTGTGTTGGGTGGTTGCTGCGGTACAGATCATCGGCACATCGAGGCCATCTGCCGGACTTACCTCCAGTAGAGATACATTGCAAAGACAGAAGAAAACAGGTTCCTGGCATGCTGTTTGCCAGGAACCTGTTTGATTTACACCTCATACTCCCCTGGATTCTCTTGTGCCCTAATGTGCCAAAGTGGCGATCAAGCTTAGCAACAGCAACCCGGCCGAAATCCACACCAGTGTGCGTTCGAGGGGGGAGGAAATTACGTCGTTGAAAGTGGGCGCGGGCAGCGGGCCGCGCGGGCGGCTGCTCGGGTCCCATACACCTAACAGAGCTTCCTGGAATTCCTGCACGTTCTGCGGACGGCCGTCGGGGTGCAGGCTCAAGGCCCACATTACTGCCCGGTCGGTGCGCGGGCTGATCTCCGGGTTGAGTTCCTGGAGGCTGGGCAAATTATTGGGATTCAGGAAACGCTCACGAGCTTCCATTGGGGCGGTGTTGGTGAGCAGGTGGTAGAGCGTGCCGCCGAAGGCGTACACGTCGCTGCGTACATCGGTGTGGCCGGTGTCGCCGCCGTACTGCTCCAGGGGGGTGTAGAGTGCCGTGCCGCGCCCCTGCACGATCGTGATCGTGGCTTCATCCGAGGCCAGAATCTTGACCAGGCCAAAATCGACCAGCTTCAGGACGCCGTTGGGGGTGACCTTGAGGTTGCTGGGTTTGATATCTCGGTGCAGGATGGGTGGGTCCTGGCTGTGCAGGAAGGTGAGCGCTTCGGCCAACTGACCGGCCCAGGCCAGTACGTCGCGCTCGGGTAGGTATTCGCCCTTCTGGCGGGCTTCGATCATCAGCGTGCGCAGGTCTTTACCCGGCACGAAATCCATCACCAGGAAATCGCTTTGCTCTTCGGAGAAAAAGTCGGATACCTTGGGCAGGTTGGGGTGATCCAGCCGCGCCAATACATTGGCCTCGCGCTGGAATTGTTCGCGGGTCTGCATGAGCGTTTCAGGTGGCAGCGACTGGTCCAGCCGCACCTCCTTAACCGCACACAGCCGCCCTTCCAGGCGCAGGTCTTCGGCCAGGTAAATACTACCCATGCCACCCTGGCTGATGAAGCGTTGGATCTTGTAGCGTTGGCGAAGAACTTCGCCGGTATTCAATGGCATGATGCTGTGATCCCTGTTGATTTAGCCAAAGGCAAAATCATTAATAGATTTCGTAAAACGAAACCCGACACCCTCCCGCAGGGAAATGGCGGCCCGTCGCTTAAGTGCATAAAGCAGGCCAGGCACACCAGCCGAATAAAGTGGCCTGCGCCGACCTGAGAAGGGCAATTTCTCTGCGGTTTTCTCAAAAATCAGATTCGCTGCAACATTATCGTTCTATGGCGTTAGAAGCATTAACATTTTCAGCTAGTGAATCTTCTGGTATTATACCTCGTGAGTAGGAGAACGTGAATATGGAGCGGAGCATAGAAGAGTTACCTGTACTGATCGCACAGACGGGACCACTTAACGGCCAACGCTGGCCCATAAGCGGGGAGTTGATCGTCGGCCGAGATGCTGACTGCGAGGTTGTGGTTGCCGACCGGCAGGTTTCTCGACAGCACGCTCGTTTTACCGTTACCGAAGAGGGGGTTACGCTGGAAGACCTGGGCAGTAAGAACGGCACCCACTATAACGGACAACAAATCGAAGAGAAGGTGTTGCTGCAAGACGGCGATGTAGTACAGGTCGCCCTGGCACAACAGTTTGTGTTCCTCAGTTCCGATGCCACCGTGCCATTGACATTGGAAGAAACCGCTGGAATGCCACTCAAGCAAGGGCG
Organism: Anaerolineales bacterium; assembly: GCA_016935415.1. Taxonomy (GTDB): domain Bacteria; phylum Chloroflexota; class Anaerolineae; order Anaerolineales; family UBA11579; genus JAFGRA01. The sequence continues at coordinate 2,690 of JAFGRA010000186.1, read as the reverse complement.
TTTGCGCCTCGACCACCGCTCCCGCCGGGTGTGGGTGGGCAAGAGCGAGATCATCCCGCCGTTGTCGGTGGCACAGTATACGCTGCTGGAAAAGCTTTACCACCAGGGCGGGCGCGTAGTTTCGCGTGAGGATTTGATCGAAGCCGTATGGGGGGAAGAGAGTATCTACGAAGTGTCCAACCAGGCCCTGGACGCCTTGGTGCGTCGCCTGCGCGACCGCCTGGCCGAGGTGGATAACGCCCATGAGTACGTGGTCACTGTGCGCGGCCACGGCTTGCGCCTGGAAAACCCAACTTAGAATCACTGAAACACTGAGTATTGTTGATGCACTGAGGGGAGACTCATTCACTGATAAGTGGAATGTGCTGAGTTTTTAGAATCTTGTATCTAATGATGATGTATAAAGGGTATGGTTTGCAGGCCCTATTTTCCTTGTGCTGTGTGCCGCGCTGATCCGGTCTTATTCGATCTCCTGGTTCGCCAGCCAGCGGTTGATGGACTCGGCCGTCTTGAGATAGTTGTGTTCCAGCATCAGGTCATGCCCGGCATCCCGCACCAGCATGTAGTCGGCCTGGTAAAAGGCAGCCGACCGCAGTGAATTGCGCCTGCCGACCACGGCGTCTTCTTCGGCTACCAGCCACAACATTGGGGTGGACAGGTGTTCGCTCGCCGTCCAGAAAGGCGGGTTGTGTTGGAAGAGTACCAGGGCTGATTCGGGGCCGAGCTTGGCGTGCAGGTCTTCGGGGCTCAGGATGGCTCGCGCGGAGATCAGCTTGCGGGCAGCTTGCTCCGGGTTGCGTACAAAGGGCGCCGCGTCCCAGGTGGTGAACATTTGCAAACAGCCCAGCGGGTCGAGTTTGAGCAAAGGGAAGAATCCATCAGCCAAGATGCTGTGTGCCACCCAGGGGGCCACCAGCACGGCGGCAGGGAGTTCGCCAACATACTTGAAATACCATTGTGCCAGCGCGCCGCCCATGCTGTGCCCGAACAAGATCGGTTTACGCGGCAGGCGTTCGACCTCGGCGACCAGGAAGCTCAAGTAGTAGTCCAGCGTGCACTGCCGGAGCGGACGTTGTACTGGGGAGTTGGCATGCCCCGGCAGGCTGAAGGCGATGCTCTCCCAACCCCACTGGGCGAATAATTGCTGCCAGTAGCGCCAGCACCACGCCCCGTGCCACATGCCATGCAGCATCAAGATCGGTGTTTCGTGCTTACGTTCTTTGGGGGTGTAGACGATGCGCTCGATGCCACTCTCGATGGTGTGCGATACAGAATAGCTTTCTTCTTCCGCTTCCCCGGAGAAAGTCACCCCGACCGGGGCAAGCAGGTTGGTGTCTTGCTGCAAGGTCTCGGTAGGCTTGGCGGCCAGCAGGTGTTTCAAGATCCAACCGAATAGGTAACCCAGGTAGCCCCCCAGCGCGGCCACGCACAGCGCCGCAGCCAGGCGTAAAGGTGATTTTCGCTTCCGTGAGTCGGACATAAATATCACTTTCTAGAGTTCTACGATGATTTCGTCCAGGGCACGCTTGGGCACGTGATGGACGTCGGCTTCGTCGCGATAATATTTGATGCTGCCGTCTTCGGGCAGGTCTTCGAGCAACACGCTTTCGGCCGGTTTGCCCAATGCCAAGACCAGCAAGATTTCGTAGTGCGCCGGGATGTTCAAGTCCTGGCGGAGTGCGTCTTTCTGGATCGAACCAAGCATACAGCCGCCCAGCCCTTTTTCGGCTGCGCCCAGCATGATGCTTTGGGCGGCGATGCCGGGGTCGATACCCATGTGTTGGGCTTCCTTGATTTCCGTGTCGCCCAGGATAATAATGTAGGCCGAGGGACGTTCGCCTTCTTCAGGGCCGTGCCAGTAGGCCAGATACCCGGCCCAGCCCAGGTGCGGGAATACTTTGGCGTTTTGCTCCGGGGTGTTGGTGAGCAGGTACTTCAACGGCTGCATGTTGGCGCCCGACGCCGAGAGGCGTGCCAGGTCAACCAGTCCGCGCAGGGTTTCTGTGTCGATGGCGTGGCTTTCTTCAAAGCGGCGGTAGCTGCGATTTTTACGGATCAGGTCTGTAAGCATGGTGGGGTCTCCTCAATGGTGAAAAACACTCTTTTGATACCAATAGCTGTAAATGGGTTGTTGAGTTCAGATTTGGTGAACTCGTTTTTTAATTGCTGGGCAATTTAAACATTGTACTATCATTCGACCGTGATCAGAAGCTTCTGGGTGCTGCTGGTGTTGAGTTTGACGGTGATGTCTTGGTTTAGGGTGACGAGTTTCGATTCGCCGCCGCGCTTCCCTCCGACCACGACGTGATAGGTTTGGGCCGGGAGTTCAAAGACCAGCGATGCGCTTTCTGCTACGTTCGTGGCTGGAATATCGGCTTCGGGGATAGAGATGAACCAGGCATCTTCGGTGTTGTTGACAATCAGCAGTTTATACATGATTTCCTGGGTTGGGGGAGCTTCGATTGATTCCAATGTATATGGATCAAAATTGATCAGCAGGTTTTCGGCATTCACCCAGGCGGTGCGGTTATCTGCCAGCAGGAAAACGATCCATTCTCCATCTGCGCTGCGCCCAACGCAATCTAATTCCTGCGTTTGGTATAAGGTAGCCACTGCGGCGTAATCCTTCCCTGGCCCGTTATAGGCGATCGTATCTCCGGAGGCAGAAACGATGATCTGCGACGGGGCGG
>JAFGRA010000024.1 GCA_016935415.1 Anaerolineales bacterium | reverse complement strand
GTCGCCGCGTCTTCCCCCACCAGGATGCGCAGCAGCGTTGTCTTACCGATCCCGTTCGCCCCCACGATGGCAATGCGCGCCCGCGGCGGGATGCTGAACGACAGCCCGGAAAACAGGTCTTCCGAGCCGAAGGATTTACTCAGGTTGGATGCAGTGATCAGTGACATGGTTTTCAGTATACAGTATGTAGTAGGCAGTCAATAGTTCACAGTTGACAGATAGCCAGAACATTTTACCCAATTTTATGGGATTTGGTGCGGCAATTGGCTGAAATGGAATAATCTATTGATCGTAGTCGATGCAGCCGAAGCTGCACCAACATTTTTTGACGCTATTGTCGCGGGCGACTTTAGTCGCCAAATTACTTGTACACAGAAAACCATTCCTAATCGCTGAAGGCTAAAAGCTTCCAGCTTTCTTTGGCACCTAAATTGCACGATCTAAACCGTACTTACAGCCCAAAAACCGCACATTTGTTTCGTTGCCCCGTAAGTACTAATCTTTTCCTTATGCACGAACAGACCCTCACCATGATATAATCTGCGCTTGCATATGGTAAAAATTGACCATATAATGGAGAACTATGAATAACGTACAGCAAAATAGACGCAAAAACAGACGCCGCCGGTCGAGACAGCAATCCGCTTGGCTGTTCCGCGGCTTGCTGATTGCTTTCTTCATTGCCGCGGGAATCACCGCCGTTTTGGTATTCAGCTTCGTGAAAGATACCGTTCAGGCGGCCAATCAACTCACCGGAGGCGGTGCACCAAATATCGCCACCGCCACCCCAGATCCCAACGCAAACCCCAACGATCCGACCATAACCCCCGATGCAAGCGTGCAGGCTCTACCCGCCGCAGACGTGCAACTGGCCGAATGGGACGGCAGCAGCCGGGTCAACATCCTGATCATGGGCCTGGACTACCATGACTGGCGCGCCGGTGAAGGGCCACCCCGCACCGACACCATGATCGTCTTCACCATCGACCCGCAGACCAAGACCGCCGGGATGCTCTCCATCCCTCGTGACTTGTGGGTACAAATTCCGGGCTTCGAACACGCCCGCATCAACACCGCTTACATGCTCGGTGAAGGCAATCGCCTGCCCGGTGGCGGCCCTGGACTGGCCGTCAAGACCGTAGAACAATTCCTGGGCATCACCATCCATTATTACGCCCAGGTGGATTTCGTGGCCTTCGTCGACTTCATCGACGAGATCGGCGGCGTCAAGATTGATGTCCCCGAACGCATCAAGGTCGACCTGATCAGCAAAGACGGCGCCACCTGGATCGATCCCGGCGTACAAACCCTTTACGGTGAACATGCCCTGGCCTATGCACGCGCCCGCTACACTGAAGGCGGCGACTTCGACCGTGCCCAGCGCCAGCAGCAGGTTATTTTCGGCATCCGCAACCAGCTCCTGCGCCCCGACATTTTCCTGCACATCACCACCAACGGGCCGACCATTTTCGCCAACCTGTCCAGCGGTATTCAAACCAACATGACTTACGACCAAATCCTCCAGTTGGGCCTACTCGCCAAGCAGATCGATGTCAACAACATTAAGCATGGCGTCATCGCTCCACCGGACATGGTCACCCTGGATACCTCGCCGGACGGCACCCAGCAAGTGCTCAAGCCGATCACCGAAAATATCCGCATCCTGCGGGATGACATCTTCACCACCCAGGCCGCTACCAGCGCCGTGATCTTGGGCGTCGATACACCTCAACTGATCGCTGAGGAAAACGCCTCTGTCGCCGTCTACAACGGCACAGCAACCTCCGGCCTGGCGGGTACCACCGAGGAATACCTTAAGTCCCAGGGCATCAACGTTACCCTGGTAGGCAACGCCGACCTGGTGCCGTATACCAAGATCATCGACTACACCGGCAACCCCTACACCGTGCAGTTCCTGGTGGACACGATGGGCATCCAGAAGAACAAGATCTTCAGCCGCTACGATCCCAACAGCACCGTCGATATCGAGATCGTGGTCGGTGACGACTGGTCCGTTCCCCAGTAATCCCAAATTTGATCCATTGCCCGGCGCTTTTAACCGCCGGGCTTTTTCTTTTAACCAATCCCCTACCTGCACCGGTCTTCCTACTGTATACTTTATACTGTCTAGCAGCTACCATTCCCAAGGAGTACTCATGCCCACCCTCAAACAAAGTGTCCCCGATTGGTGTTTTTTCCATGAAAGCGACAACCCGGCTGCATACTACCAACGCCTGAAAGCGATTGGCTTCGAAGGCGTTGAAATGCTGCCCCCCGAACGTTGGATGGCAGCCCGGCAGGCCGGTTTGAAACTGGTCAACATTGGCGCGCCAGGCATGCAAGCCGGGTTGAACCGCCTCGAAAATCACACCAGCCTGATCCCACAGATCGAGGAATTGATCGAGGTCGCTCAAGCGAACGAGATCGAACACATCATCATTTTCTCCGGCAACCGGGACGGCCAACCAGATGAAGAAGGCCTGCGCAACGTGATCCAGGCCGGTCAGCGGCTTGCCTCCGCCGCCGAACGTGCCGGGGTAGTGCTTGCCCTGGAAGTGCTCAACACCCACGACCATCCCGATTACCAGGCCGACCACACCGCCTTTGCGATGGGATTTGCGCGCGCCATATCCTCCCCAATGGTCAAGGTGCTCTATGATATTTACCATATGGCGCGCATGGGTGAGGATGTGGTTAAGGATATTCGCGAGAACATCGAATACATCGCCCATCTGCATACCGCCGGCAGTCCAAAACGCGATTTCCCCGGTCCAGAGCAAGCCATTGATTACGCCGCCGTGGTGAAAGCCGCCCAGGCCGCCGGGTATACCGGTTTCTGGGGCCAGGAATTCCTCCCCACCGCAGACCGCTTTACGGAGTTAGAAGAAGTCTATAAGCTTTTCAACCAATATGCAAAATAGCGTTCCGAAAAACACGAATACCACAAATAAAACCAATGCCACCAATCTCTTTTATGCTTTATTCGTGCAATTCGCAATATTCGTGTAATTTGTGTTATCCAACTGTATACTGCTAACTTTCTACTGTTCACAAGGAGAGAAAAATGAACAACCCCGGAGCTACTCAGGCCGCCTTGGACATCCTGCGCAGCGGCGAGAATTTCCAATGGTACGTGATCACCTTCCTGGCGCTGATCGTGTACGTGTATGCCAACGAAGCGGGAAAACAGAACTGGCGCGGCATTGCCGCCGGGTTGGCGCTGTATATGGTGCACTGGCTGGCCGAGATCATCAACGGCCTGATCCAGCACTTCAGCGGCCACGCCCTGTGGACTGTGCCCACTGGCACCGCCTTCCTGATCCTGGTTGGAGTCGGCATCGAACTTAGCTTCATGTTCTCCATCGCCGGGCTGGTACTCAGCAAACCCCTCCCCGCCGACTCAAAGTTGAAACTCTTCGGCATCAACAACCGCCTGCTGTGGGTGATCGCCAACGCCGCTTTCTTCGCCATCGTCGAAATTTTCCTGGCGAAAACCCCGGCTTTTGTGTGGGTTTACCCCTGGTGGGGGGCGCTGCCGGTCTTCATCACCGTCTATATCCCTTTCTTCTGGGCCGCGGCCTACGCCTACGACGCCCCGCCTAAAGCTCAAAAGACCTTCATCGGCACGCTGGCCGCCGTCAACGTGGTGCTGCTGGTGATCTGTGCCGGAATCTTGCACTGGATATAAACACGAATAAAATGAATGGCACGAATGTTGAAATAATTCATTCGTGCCATTCCCTAAATTTGCTATTCGTGTTTCCCCAAACCCCTCTACATACTACATACTATATACTGCCAACTATCTACCAATAATGATGCACCAGGCGGCGGATTTGCTGGTTGTAAATCTGCTCCACCTGCTGCATGGTCTCAGCGGACAGCGGCGGTAAGTCAGCCGCGGCGGCATTGTCCTGTACCTGGGAGGGCCGCTTGGCCCCAGGGATGGCGCAGGTCACCGCATCGAACATCAAAATCCAGCGCAGGGCGAACTGCGGCATACTAGCACCCGGCGGCACCAACTTCTCCAACTCGGTCACCGCTTCCAGGCCGGTTTCGTAATCTACGCCGGCGAAGGTTTCGCCGCGGTCAAAAGCCTCGCCGTGGCGGTTGAACTTACGGTGGTCATCATCCTCAAACTTGGTTGCTTTGGTCATTTTGCCGGTCAGCAGTCCGGAGGCCAGGGGCACGCGCGCCAGGATACCGATCTCTTTCTTTTTGGCCTGCTCGAAGAACAACCCGGCCGGGCGCTGGCGGAAGATATTGAAGATGATCTGCACGGTCTTCACGCCCGGATACTCGATCGCCTTGAGCGCCTCTTCGACCTTTTCCACACTCACGCCATAATGCTTGATCTTCCCGGCCTTGACCAGGTCATCCATCACCTCGAAGGTATCCGGCATGTAATACACCTCGGTGGGCGGGCAATGTAACTGCACCAGGTCGAGCGTATCCGTGTCCAGGTTCTTGAGGCTGCGTTCCACGAAAGCGGTCAGGTTTTCACGGTTATAGCCGGAGGCCACGTGCGGGTCCAGCCGCCGCCCGGCCTTGGTGGCGATGATGATCTCCTCGGAGCGTTCCTGCTTCAAACGTGCCAGCAGGCGTTCGCTGCGCCCATCGCCGTACACATCGGCGGTATCGAAGAAATTGATTCCGGCATCCACCGCTGCGTTCAGCGCTGCCATCGAATCGGCGTCGTCCACGTCGCCCCACGAACCACCAATCGCCCAGGCCCCAAAGCTGACCGCGGCGACTTCATAGCCGGTCTTGCCAAGTTTTCGATATTCCATCTACAGACTCCCTTCAAATGCGTTCATTGTTTATATATTGTATGCTTTTGTTGTCCCCTTAATCTTACCCCAACTCTCACGCAAAGATCAACATTAATGCCGTAATTGCCAGCAATACAGTGATCACTTTCTCGAATAACACTTTGTCGATGCGCGTCGAAATCCACTTCCCCACCCACACACCCAGCGGCAAGATCGGCAGCAGCCAGACCACGTCCCACAGCATCGAAAAATTGAACAGCCCGGAATAGGCATAATAGGGCACTTTCACCCAGTTCAGCAAGGCGAAGAACAGCGCCGAAGTCGCCACAAAAACCTGCGGGGTGATGTCCTGCAAGAGCAGAAAAATCGCAATCGGCGGCCCACCGGCGTGCGCCAGGCTGGAGGTAAAGCCCGCTACCGTGCCCGCCAGTACGCCGTGCCAGGTCTTGCCCTCGTATTTGGCGGCTTTCACCACCCAATGTTCCAACAGCTTGTAGATGGCGATCAGCAGCACAATCACCCCCAGCACCTTGCGCAGCACTTCGGTCGGCGCACTGCGGATGAAGTACGTCCCGATGGTCACCCCCACCACCGCCCCCGGCAGCAGTAATATCACCAAACGACTTTGCCATTTGCGCCAGTGGGCGGCCACGGCGAACACATCGGTGAACATCAGCATCGGCAGCACCAACCCGACCACCTGATCGGGGGGAATGACCAGCGCCATCAACGGTGTTGCCAGCGTGCCCAGCGTCCCGGCCAGCCCGCCCTTCGCCAATCCGATGATAAAAGCCGCAATGCCGGTGATGATGTAGAAGATGGGCGGGTGCTCGAACATGAATGTACCTCAATGTAGGGTGGATTTACAAACCTAGTTATTATACCCCCGACCGTTGGAGATGCTTACAATCGGCTAGCAAATCGAAATTTATTTTGAATTCCTGGTCTTTTTCTGTATAATGTTTGTATTGAGGAAACAAAAGGCCAAAAATTTCTTATTCATTTTTTAGGGTGTCAATATGGATAAAAGAGTATTTATTTCATCTACATTTGAGGATTTAAAGGAATATCGCGCCAGTGTTCAAGATAAAGTTAGGCAACTAGGCGCTATTGATATTTCAATGGAAAATTTTGGGGCAAGAGGTGAAGGCCCAAAGGAAGAATGTATCCGCCTCATACAGGAAGAGAGTGATATATTCGTTGGTATATATGCACACAGATATGGTTCTATACCAGAAGGTGATTCTGTATCAATTATAGAAGCTGAGTATGAAGCAGCAACGTTAGTTAACTTACCTAGATTTATATATTTGATTAAAGATACTACACCTTGGCCACCAATACATATTGATACAGAGGAATCCGCAGTAAAAATAAAACAGTTCAAGAAAAAATTATTAGCAAACCACACATGTGGATTTTTCAATAATGAAGATAATTTAGCTTCAAATGTTGCTGCTGATTTAGGTCGACGTTTTTCAATGAGAGAAATACCTCGTGTTGATAGCCTAAGCACAAATATAAGCCCGGACAATCTTAAGACAAGCACTGAATGGACAGCCTACAGGAATGGCACATATGAAAACAACCGAGGAATATTTATAACCCATGTAATTGAACCTTCAAAACTTCCAGGACAACTTTATGACATCTTCATTTATCTTATGCGTCATAAGAGTTCTAATCTGTCAGATATTGACTACGCAGAATTTTTCATGGGACATATGTGGCAAAACAAAATTATTAAAGCAAAAAACAATGGCGGATTCATTGGAATACTTACGGCTGCATATGGTGAATTTCTATGCACCTGTCGGGTAACTTTTACTGATGGGTATCAAATTAACATGCATAGATATATAGATTTTGAAGCAAGAAAAACCGGGCAATAAGGCTCGTCGTTACTAATTTTTGAATTCATCTAACTAATGAAACCATCCCAAGCAAAAACAAGGCTAAAGAAAATCTTGAACGAGATTGAGTTCTCGCTCAACAACCCCACCCCATCCTTAGCCTGGAAAGGTTACAAGCGATTCTCACGAAAAGAAGTTATTTGCGCTGATGATGGCTTCTTGTTTCAGATAGGCTGCTACAATTTCACCGGGGAACAGCTTTTCTACCTCGATTTCGTGCGCCAATTCACGATTGAAAACAAGCAAGGTGAATATGACCATATGGAACAACTACACATTGAATTCACCCGCCAACCCACGCCGGAACTGGAAGAGCTTGAGAACAACTTATGGGCATATGATTTTGACAGTCCATCAGCATTCTTTAGTGCAGTTGAAAACATGAAAGAATTCCAAGTAGTAATTACCTACTCAAATTGGCATTGTGAAATCTACCAGGAAAAAGTTTGAGTACGCATCGATCGATGTGAAATTCCCGTTCACCACCTCCCCTCCAACGACCTGGGGTTATTGACGCGTTCGCTGCCCATCGCCAATACCTTGAAAAATCGTGGGCATGCGGTCTTGTTTTCCAGCCCGGCCATCAACGCCTACTCATGGGGCGCAACTGGTAATTTCTACAACATCGTTGCCCAATTCAGCCATTAATCTTTCTACCAGATCATCCTGCTCCGGCCGGTAGACCGGCAAAAAGATGCGATCCCTACCGCTGAGGCCGGTATAAAAATTCCCAAAATCCGCATAGGAGATATTGTACATTGGCCCATACATCGGGTCGGCACTAATGACTTCAGTCCGGTATTCGTTATAACCACGCATCACACGGTAATGGATAATATCGTCTTCGCTGGAAAGTTCCTGGTAGACGATCACGGGGATACCCTCTGCCAGCAGTCTTTGAATGGGGATTTCTTTGCCAATCTCCGCGTAGGCTGAATATCGAAACAAACGTACTTCCAAATCATAATTCTCGACGATGTAATTGCGCACCAGGCAAGGATGAGGAAACTGTGACAATCCCTCCTGGTTGACTTCTGCCTGGGTCATCCAGATATCAAAATACCCCAGCACGATGGCAACACTGGCCGGACCACAATTGTTCTGGGTCTGGTATTGGTGATTCATCGGCTGTAAAAATGTCGTTGCCGGAAGCGGAGTGGGGGTCAGTGTCACCGTTGGAGTCAGCGTCGGTATCAGGGTTTGGGTGGCGGTAGCGGTCGGCTCGCGCGTGGCGGTGATGATAATTGGAGGCTGCGGCGTCGCCGTAATTTCGACCACCTGAACAATTGGTGTAGGTTGGGCACACGCGCTGAGCGCACAGATCAACACAAAAGCAAATGATAAATACCCGAAAAGACGCTTCCAGATCCTGATCGACATTCTCACCTCAACGCATCAATTTGCTTAAAGTATTCATTCCATGGTAAGCCATCACTCGGTCAGCGCCTGCACGGCAGCATCCAGGCTTTCTAATGCCTCTGGGTTTTCCGGCAAGGGTTCAGTTGATTTTACCGCCGGAATGACGTAGGTTTCCAGCAGGGTCTGGGGAATATAGAAATCGCGGTCGTCCAGTGTGCTGACGAACACCGCTACGATTTGCTGCTCCGGCAGCACGAAGATCAACTGCCCCTTGTAACCCAGCGCCATGTAATAGCCCGAATCGTCCACCCACCACTGGTAGCCGTACCCGTCTTCGAGCGTGGCGGTGATGTGCTTGCGAGTGGAAGCCGCCACCCACTCGGCCGGGACGATCTGCTTACCATCCCACATCCCATCGTTCAGGTATAGGGAACCAAACTTAGCCGCATCCAGCGCAGTCAGCTTCAAGGTGCTGTAGCCGACGGAAATCCCCTGGGCGTCGGCGGGCCATTCCACGCTGGTGATTCCCAGCGGCCCAAACAGTTTTTCGTGGGCATATTCCAGCGCGCTCATCCCGGTAGCCTGAGTCACGAGCGCCGAGAGCAAGTGCGAGCCGCCGTTACAGTATTCGAAATAGGTGCCCGGCTCATAGATCATCGGTAAGTCGAGTATGTACTGCACCCAATCGCCGCTGGCATCCATCTCATAGATACCTTCCCATTCATACAGGTAGGAATCGCGGCAGTCCCAGCCGCTGCTCATCGTCAGCACATCTTCCAAGGTCAATGCCTGTTTACCGGCATCCAGGTTGGCGATCTCGCGTTCCGGGAAAAGTTCTACGATGGGCGTTTCCACATTAGGGATTTTGCCCTCCTCGATCGCAATCCCCACCAGCGCAGAAACCGCGCTCTTGGTACACGAATACATCGCATGGCGCTCACTGGCTTTAAAAGGCGCATGGTAGGCTTCCAGCACCAGATTGCCATTGCGCACCACCACCACACTGTCAATCGCGTAACTATTTTGATCGATCTCTTGCAACATCTCAGCCAGCACAGCCGAGTCCAGGCCCTGCGCTTCCGGGCTGGAGGTTGCCCAACCCTCCGCCTGTTGGGGCACAGGAGACGCGCCGGTATCTTCAACACCGGAACAGCCAACCAGCAGCAGTACAACCACAATCAGCAACTGAAAATGCAACTTAGTTTTCATTCGGTTTCCAGGCAAAGCTGCCCAACCTCCCATAAACATTGTAACCTGCGCTCTAATCATAACGAGAAATGCAGGCAATTACAATCCACCTGCAGGAGGATTAGCCTCCCCGCGCCAGAACCGCTTATAATCGGATGCATATTGTCCGCTTTCGGGTATAATCGCCTTTATAGATTCGTTCAACACACATGGGAAATATTATGAAAACAACCTATAGTGACTTTACCCACGCTCGCAACGAAGTCAGCGCCAGTTCGGCGGGCGGTGCGCCGTTCCTGATCTGCTACGGCACGACCTTTATCCTGACCGGCATCCTGGCCTGCTTCCTGCCGCGCGAGACCTCGGCGCTGATCGCCATGTTCCAGGGCACCGTCGCCCTGCCGGCCGCCTTCTGGCTCGAACGCCACCTGGGCAGCATGCGCCTGCCCGCGGAAAACCCTTTGCGCGAGTTCTCGGCCCAACTGGCAATTTCCCAGGCCCTGGCTATTCCCTTCCTGATCGTGCTCTACAACATCAACCCCGGCCAGATCCCGGTCGCGCTGGCCGGGCTGGGCGGCGTGCACCTGCTGCCCTACGCCTGGCTGCATCGCACCCGCATTTACATCATCCTCTCGGTGATTATCTCGGTGGGGGCGTTCCTGCTCATCCTGGCGTTGGGCGGTGACGCCTACGTCTACATCCTGCTGCTCGTCGGCCTAGCATATTGGGTTGCTGCCCCATTGGTGTACCGCCACGCCAAGCGCATCGTGGCCGAAACCACAGCTTGATCCCTAGCTTCCCTTTCCTGATTGCGCCTGTTCATCTATAATTCCTTGCATGGAAACCCTGCAAGGTTCCGTCGAACGCATCACCTACTATAACGCCGAAAACGGATACAGCGTCATCAAGGTCGAGCCGGAAGAGCAAAACCTCCCGGCCGCCGACCGCGCCGGGCTGGTGACGGTAACCGGTAACCTGCCGGAACTGGCCCCCGGCGAATATCTGCATCTGCAAGGCCAGTGGGTCAACCACGCCAAACACGGCATGCAGTTCAACGCCGAAATCTGCGAGCAAACCATTCCGGCTACCACGGAGGGCATCAAGCGTTACCTCAGTTCCGGCTTACTCAAGGGCGTTGGCCCCAAGCTGGCCGAACGCATTGTTGCCAAGTTCGGGGCCAAGACGCTCGACATCATCGAGAACGATCCCCAGAAATTGCGCCAGGTGGCCGACATCGGCCCGAAACGCGTGCGCCTGATTACCCAGGCCTGGCAGGAGCAGCGTCAGGTGCGCGACATCATGCTCTTCTTGCACAGCCACGGTGTAAGCACCAACCTGGCGATCAAGATTTACAAGCAATACGGCGATCTGGCGCTGGAAGTCGTGCAGAGCGACCCATACCAACTGGCGCGCGATATCTTCGGCGTCGGCTTCAAGACCGCCGACCGCATCGCCCAGGCCCTCGGCTTGCCCGCCGACCACCCCACCCGCGTCGAGGCTGGGATCGTCTACACCCTGGAAGATGCGCTCAACAACGGGCATGTCTTCCTGCCGCAGGGCACATTGGTCAACGGGGTCAGCGAGCTGCTCAACGTGCAAATGACGCTGATTCCTCCCGCGCTGGAACGCCTGGCTACAGAAGAGCTAGTGATGCTGGACAACGTACCGCTCAACGGTGAAACGGATACTGCGGACGATACGGCCCCCAACGCCGTTTATCTGACGCCCTACTACTACGCCGAGCGCGGTGTGGCCGCCCGGCTCTCCCGCTTGGCCGCAGAGTTACCTTCCCGCCTGAGCGACATTCCCCCCGCCCTCACCGTGCTCGATCCCAGCCTCTCCCCCGAACAAGCCCAGGCCATCCGCACGACCATTTCCCAGCCGGTCAGTGTGCTCACCGGCGGGCCGGGCACCGGCAAGACCACCGCCATCAAAGCGCTGATCGCCGCGGTTGAAGCGGCAGGCAAGAAGTACGCCCTGGCCTCCCCCACCGGACGCGCCGCCAAGCGCCTTTCCGAAGCCGCCGACCGCCCGGCCAGCACCCTCCACCGCCTGCTGGAATATTCACCCATCGAAGGTTTTGGCTTCGACGATGCCAACACATTGAAGCTCGACCTGCTGGTGGTGGACGAAGCCTCGATGCTCGATCTGATCCTGGCCAACAACCTGCTCAAAGCGCTTGAACCGGGCACACACCTGCTGCTGGTTGGTGACGTTGACCAATTGCCCTCGGTCGGCGCGGGAGACGTGCTGCGCGACATCATCGCCAGCGAGATCGTACCCATCACCCGCCTGAGTGTGATCTTCCGCCAGGCGGCCGGCTCGCACATCATCGAGAACGCCCACCGCATCAACCAGGGTGAACTGCCCGAGTTCGACTCGGAAAGTGGCGAAGATTTTTTCCGCTTCCCGGCTAACACCCCCGAGGAAGCCGCCAGTTGGGTGGTCGATCTGGTAACCACGCGTATCCCCCAACGCTTCCGCCTCAATCCGCGCGACGACATCCAGGTGCTGGTGCCCATGTACCGCGGCCCGGCCGGTATCCACAACCTCAACGCCGAACTGCAAGCCGCCCTAAACCCACCCAAGGCGCTCAAACCAGAACGCACGCTCTACGGCCAGACCTTCCGCTCCGGCGACAAGGTCATGCAGGTCAAGAATGATTATGATAAAAACGTCTTCAACGGGGACATCGGCTGGATCAAGGAGATCTCGCAGGTGCAGCAGTCGCTGACCGTCGATTACGAAGGCCGTTCGGTGACCTACGACTGGTCCGAGACCGATCAACTGGTGCTGGCCTACGCCATCTCGGTGCACAAATCGCAAGGCTCAGAATTCCCCGCCATCGTGCTGCCCCTGCTCACCCAGCACTACATGATGTTACAACGCAACCTGCTCTACACGGCGATCACGCGCGCCAAACGCCTGTGCGTGCTGGTCAGCAACACCAAAGCCACCGCCATCGCCGTCAAGAACAACAAAGTCACCGAACGGCATACCGCGTTGGCCTGGCGGCTGCAGGAAAACAGATAAGTCTCCATTATTAAAGTTATTCGGGGAATTTGACACCCTCGGTTGCACAAAAGTTACCAAAATACAACAAATAACCTTTCAATTCTGCAAGCTTTCAATTATTTTATTGTGTAATTGTCTACACAAAAGTATACTGATAAATAATACTGGTAAATTGTGGCGTAATACATCGAGGCGTAATACATGCAAAGAAAATTGGCCATGTTTAACACCCTGGTTTGGAGCGTGGTCGCCATTGGGATGATCGGGGTGGTTGGGGAGTTATTTAAGAATAATCGGCTTTGGAATTTCCGGGTTGCGGATTTCATTGACCTGGTAATTACCGCGCCGATTTTTATCATCATGGTCGTCCTGATCTACACAAAGCTGCCCCAGGAAGAAGACCATCGCTTCTTGCGGATCGTTTACATGTACGCCGCGGGCCAGTTGGTCTACGGCCATGCTATGCACCTTACCGCCAACTCGATCAACGTCTTCAGCACCGTGGTGCAAGGCTACGTTCTGCCCTCAGATGCTTATGCCCTGATCTTTTTCCTGGATGAAAAGATGTCCCATGTCCTGGCCTTCAGCGCGGCTGTGGTGGTATTCGGCTGCTTACTGATTGCCGATTACCAGGAACCGTCCTCGTTTGATAACCAACGCTACCTGTCCCCGTTTGTTTGGGGCCTGGTTTGCAGCATCGGCTTCGGGTTTGCCATCCTGGAAGGGCAGGCCCTGGTGCTGGGCTTGATCCTGATCGCCACCATCGCCATCCTATGGTTCTACCTGTGGAAACGCCGCAACCAGGACCTCAAACAATACTTGCAAACCGGCCCGATCATCGCCTTCATTTTCGCCGTGGTCCCCTCCACGCTGGGGCTGCTGATCATCTATCGCCTGATCTTTGGCAGTTTCATCGAACCGCTCAAGTTATTCATCTAAACCAGCATGATGCGCATCCTCCCGGCTTCTATTAACGATTCCCCATCCCTGGCTTCCCTATCTGCCCAATTAGGCTACCCGATCTCCCCGGCAGAGATTGGCATGGCTGTAGAACGCGCCCTGGCCGACCCTGGACAGACCGTGTTTGTTGCCCGGACTGAAGCTGATGTTGTAGCCGGCTGGGTACATGCTTTCATGCGGCCCATGCTGATGGTGGAAAGGCACATCGAGGTCGGGGCGCTGGTGGTCGACGAAAACCAGCGCGGGCAGGGCATTGGGCGTATGCTGATGGCCGCGGTCGAAGCCTGGGCCAAAGAGCAGGGCTGCACAACCGTGTTCTTGCGCTCCGGTGAACAGCGCGTGGATGCCCATCGCTTTTACGATTCCATTGGCTACCAACGCCTTAAGGTCTCTCAAACTTTCATCAAAAAGTTGGAATAAAGTCTCGCCTTGTTGCCTGGCGACTGAAGTCGCGGCAACAAAATAATGTGTGCTTCCCAAGAGGATACAACCATCTAGCCTTATAGTAATTTGCATTCGCAGCCTTATGCCAGCATCATGCATCTTGCATCCTGCAATTTGCCATCTGCAATTTGTAATTTATAATATCCCCATGCAACCCACCGCGCGCCCGCGCCAAAGTTACTTCATCTGCACCACCCCACGCACAGGTTCCGACATGCTGTGCGAAGTACTGACGCGCACCGGCGTGGCCGGAAAACCGGGCGAATTCTTCTACCCCGACCGCTTCCCACATTTCTACGAATATTTTGGGGTCAACACCTTAGAAACGTTGATCGAGAGAGTCTTCGTAGAACGCACCACGCCCAACGGCGTGTTCGGCGCCAAGATGATGACCGGCGGCCACCTGCTGCCCTTTATCGAGCAGTGCCGCCAATTGCCAGCCTACCAGGGCCGCCCGCTGGCCGGGCACGAGATCATGGCCGACCTCTTCCCCAATTTACAGTACATCTTCCTCACCCGCCGCAATAAGGTACGCCAGGCGATCTCACATTGGAAAGCCATCGAATCCGACGTATGGCACCGCACCAACCAGGACCTCACTGCCTCAGAAGCAGACAAATCACAGAGCGATTTGCTTAGGGAAGAGCAAAGCTCTTTCCCAGCCCCCCAGTTCTATTTCGAATCCATCGACCACCTCGTACAGGACATCCTGCTGCGCGAAGTCGTCTGGCAGGAGTATTTCGACCAGGCCGGGGTCGCCCCGCTGACCGTGGTCTATGAAGATTTCGTGCGCGCCCCCGAAGACACGCTCTGCCTGATGCTCGATTACCTGAGCATCCCCATCGCTGAGGATTGGTACCTGGACGACATCGCCAACGTCAAACTGGCCGACGCCACCACTGAAGAATGGCTGCAAACCTACCGCCAGTTGAAGCAATTCGGCTGGGATAAGAAAATCTGGTAAGTCCTGTAAAAAGGAGGGACATGATGAAAAAACAATCGATGATTTTGCTCGTAATCTTCGCCCTGCTGCTGGCAAGCTGCATGGAAAATTCAGCTAACCCCACAGCAACGCTACCACCGGCCACAGCTACCCCCGCGCCCAGCGCCACAACAACAGCCTCCCCCACCACGCTTCCCACCCACAGGCTAACCGCAACTTTAACACCAGCCCCGATCTTACTCGATCCTTCAGAAGTCATCGATGTAGATTCCGTTGGTGATCTTGAATTGTTGTATACAATCAAAATGGACGCGAAAGGTCCAACAAGTATCTCGTTTACAAAGGACAGCAGTTTATTAGGTGTTGCTCCTTATGAAGGAGCCGTTAAACTTTGGGAGGTTTCAACATTACAAGAAATCAGCACATCAGTGATATCGAAACAAGACAGAATTTACACATTTTTTAGTCCGGATAACCAAGCCTTAGTCGCGAAGGCTGGCCCAGATGAAACCTATATCTTGGACTTGATCACAGGCGAATTGCTTCACTCATTTATTGGAAAATTATTTCTTGAGAAGATTGCGCTGTCAAATGACGGCAATATCCTGGCAACATTATCTCCAGACAACCGCAATATTATTTTGTCAGACCTATCGAAAGATCGTGCAATCCGGACTCTAAATGGAGATTGGCGCATTGATGATTTATCTGCCTCTGAATCATACCCGCGTCCTTATGATGTATTTTCTCTCCAGATGATTCTTTACTCGTTGCAAGCCTAAGCGTTGATAAAACTATCGTTTGGAACACAATTACATGGAAACGTATTATAGAGCTTGAAAATGTGAGTGCCCATGCGTTTTCTCCTGACGGGAAAGTTTTATCAGGAAGAGAAGGTGAAAGCAATATTGTGTTCTTTGATACTTCGACGTGGGAGAAAATAAAAATCATCACGGATACTTCAGCAAGAATTCAGTCGGCCGAATTTACTCCCGATGGTGAAGTGTTGATTGCCTGTGCCAGGAATGGAGATATCATTTTCTGGAATTGGAAAACTGAAACCAAACTTCGCACGCTGTCGGTCTCTAGTTTCCTCCCAACGGTTCTATCCCCAGACGGAAAAATCTTGGTATCTTATAACGAGTTCGATGGTGAGATTTATCTATGGGGAGTGCCATAACAAAGAGAGAAACTATGCAAAAACAATATCTCCTGCTCGTAATCTTCATCCTGCTGCTGGCAAGCTGTACTGAGAATCCAACCACCCCCACAGCAACGCTACCACCAGCAACATCTTCCCCCGCGCCCAGCGCCACGCCCACAGCCTCCCCCACCGCGCTTTCCACCCACACACCAACATTAACGTCAACACCGGCCCCAATCCTGCTCGATCCTTCCAAGGTCATCGATGTGGATTCGGTTGGCGACCTGGAATTGTTACATACCATTAAGCTAAATACCCATGGCATAGTCAATGTAGCATTTTCGAAAGACGGAAGTAAGTTAGGTGTTGTCTTTGCAGATAGAGAGTATAAAGTCTGGAATGTCGCAACCTTGCAAGAGGTTGAATTCACACCGGTTAGCGGCGCATATCCCCAATTCCTGTTTTCCCTGTCTGATGATCGCTTCTTGATTGCTGGGTGGTACTCAATGAATCATGCAGCGATTTGGGAATTGGTTTCGGGTGATTTGCTCCCCAATCCTTCTGGAAATGTGTTTCCATCTAATTTCTCAATATCAAATGATGGAACGATTATCGCAACACAGTCAACAGACTCCTGTAACATCATTTTATCGGATTTAACAACAGGTGATACACTTCAAGTTTTGCATGGGGACTGGTGCCCCGAGGATCCATTTGAAGGGGTAGATGATTTACCTTGGACTGTCTTGTTCTCCCCTGACGATTCGATATTCGTTTCGGTTTTGTTTGACAAATCTATAATTTGGGATATACGGACTGGAAATCGAATCATAGAATTTGAAAGTGATAATACACTAGACTTCTCACCGGATGGAAGCATTTTGGCAATAAGACGGTGGGGTAAGGTTGTCTTAATTGATACCTCAACATGGGAAGAAATAAAAGTTATCGAGGATAGCTACAAATATCCTCGTCCTCCCGCTATTTTTTCTCATGATGGCGACTTGCTAATGGCTGTTGTTGAAGACAACAATATCAGGATTTGGGATTGGAAAGCCGGAACCCAGCTTCGAACACTTTCAACCTTCAGCGGGCATCTATTATTATCCCCCGATGGAACTTTATTGGTATGTTATGACACTAACAAAGATCATATTGAGTTTTGGGGAATACCGTAACAAAGAGAGAAGCTCTTACCCCGGCAGCGTAAAGCACACTTTGGTGCCCTGCCCCAATTCGCTTTCCACCCACATTTCCCCGCTGTGGGCGCGCACGATGCCCTTGGCAATCGCCAGCCCCAG
>JAFGRA010000185.1 GCA_016935415.1 Anaerolineales bacterium | reverse complement strand
TGGATGCCGCTGGCGCGCCAGGCCATGCACCAGCAGAATGAGTTGATCCACGCTGCGGTGTGGCCCTCCGTCAACGAGGTGCACATGCTGGCCTCGCGCCATTACGCCTTCGAAGGACGCTGTTTCGTGATCGCGGCCGGTTCTGTATTGGAACGCGATCATTTCCCGGTGGATGTCGATTTGCTGGATGAGATGCCGGGCACCGGGCCGTTCATGACCGGCGGCTCGGCCATTATCGCCCCCAACGCCCAGATCATCGCCGGACCGGCCGGGCAGGAAGAAACCCTGGTGGTCGCCGACATCGACCCCGGTCTGGCGCTGGAATACAGCATGACGCTGGACGTGGCCGGGCATTACAGCCGCCCGGATGTTTTCACCCTGTTGGTCAATGAAGAACCCCAAGTCAACGTGAGGGCTGAAAAATGAACCGGTTATTTCACATGTGTGCGCGTAAAGATTGGGAAGCGGCGCAGGCCGCGGGAGTATATAAAACGCCCTCGCTCGAAAGCGAGGGCTTCATTCATTGTTCACGTCCCGAACAAATCGAGGGGACGGCTAATCGCTATTATCAGGGCGCTGCCGGGCAGGTCTTACTGCACATCGCTCCGGCTAAAGTCCAGGCGGAAATCCGTTGGGAGGCCAGCACGGGTGGAGAGACTTTCCCGCACATTTACGGCCCACTCAACCTGGACGCCGTGGTTGCGGTAGAGGATTTCGTGCCCAATGCTGACGGCACGTTCAGCTACCCGCAGCCGGCGGATCGCAGTTAGCCGTTCGCGACGCGTAACCGCCTGACCAGGAAGATCACAAGTACCAGCACCGAGGCGGCAGCCAGTAGGCCGGGCACCCCGAAATCGTCGATAAAGCCGGTATCCGGCAGCACCTGGGTCGGTGTCGGCGTAACCGTCAGTACCTGTGCGGCAGCCTGGGTTTGGGCTACGGCGGCCTGCGTAAGCAACGCCTGCACTGTGGCCGTGCGTGGGTCAGCCGTAGGGCCTTGCTGTGGTTGGTCCGGAGCGGCCGTAGTCGCCGCAGCTTGTGTAACTCCGCCGGTGGTTGGCGTGATCACTTCCTGGGTGGCGGTCGGCGTGCCGGTCGGTTCCAGCGTGGCTGTAATCGTGGGGGTGTCGGTGAAAGCCTCTACGATGGCTGTTTGGGTCGCTGCTTCGGCGGTCGCGGCATCTCCTGCCGCCACCGTTTCATTGAGGGCGATCTGCGTTTGATTGGCGGCTTCTTGATCTACACCGCGGCCACGGAAAAAGAAGAAATAGATCGCAAAGCAGGCGATCAATAGGAGGATACCACCGCCAATCGCAATCGCGGCGATCATGAAGGTGCGATTACCTTCTTCCTCCTCGGGATATTCGTCCTCTTCGGGGATCTCGTCGATATTGAATTCGTCCAACATACAAGTCTCTCCTTTATACTCGGCCAGCGGATGGATAACCCGCTGAAAAGCCGAGTATCTTTATTTTTACCCTAGAACCTCGATATTCGCCAGCGGAACAAGCTCTTTATTGCCGTCACTAAATTCGATTCGGGCAGCAGCCATACGCAGGCCGCTGGGAAAAGCTACCGGTTCGGGAGACAACGTCTCGATTATGCCCACCTTGTGGGTGTACGGTGCACGTACGACGCGTACCTGTTGTCCGGCCGAGAAGCGGGTGACGTTACGCGGGATGCGGGGTTCACCGGCCGCTGGCAGGGGGATGATGGCTTCCGGGCGCTTGCCGCTGAAGCGGTCATAAGGCTCGGCGTTAATTGTGATCTCGCGGCCTTCGTTGCTTGCCAATAATTTGTGGGCGGCCATGTTCACCGCGGACTGACCAAAGCCATCCAGTACGATGATTGGATAGGGCATCCGGGTTGCTACCGGAATCAGGCTGGTAGCCATGCTGCCCAGGATCAATCCGCGTAGCTGCACTTCAGCGGCCGATTCGAGCACTTTGCGTTCGTTGCAATGCCCGGCGTAGACCATCGAACCGCGTCGGCTGGGATCGAGTTCGGTGATCGCCAGCACGTGGTCGGCATCGTGGGCCATCACCACCAGCGTACCGTAATTGACGTGCCCATTACCCCACACGGCTTGGAGCCAGGAGCCGGTCGTTTCAACGACCGCGCCGTAATCGGCTTCCACCTTGGCAATCGTGCCGGGGACACCGGCAGTAAGTTGGAATGGCTTGGCGCTGACCTGGAGCATCACCTGACCACTGCTGATCACGACCAAGACGCCATCGCGCGGGGCGCGCACGACGCGCGCGGCCAATCCGGGGCGGCTGGCAATGATCGATCCCTGGCTGACCTTCTCGCCCACTTCACGTTCGATATATTCGGCCGCCTCTCCGGGCTGTACGCCCAGGCCGCGGGCCACATCCAAAACCACGTGTTCGGGGTTCAGGTTCGCCTGGGCGATAATGTCGGTGGCGTTCACCTTTTGCCCGGCGCGTACCAGTACGTCGCCTTCGATGGGGAGCAGGCGGGTGCGCTGGATAGAAGCCATAGGGATAATGTGCGTTACGGTCGCTAACATACGATCTTCCTTCTTGCCTGATGGTGCAAGAGATATGCCAATAAAGCAACTTTGGTCACGGACTCTTAAAGGAAATCCAAACCGATTAAGGCCGGTGACTTAACGTTGTAGTGAGAAAAGCCATTTTTGGAGCGTGTTGCGGCGCTCTTCGGGCTTGTTTGGTAATTCCAGCGGGCGGCCGCGGGCGTCTACGACCAGGCCGAATGCACCCCCAAAGATCTTCTTGGGATATGTGCCGCCCTTCCCTGGCCCCCAGCCGATGTCGGTGCGCTGCAGGGGCTGCAACTGCACCTGGGCCATCCGGCCAAGCGGCAGCGGGATCAACTGGATGGTACCCTGGTTGACCTCATAGGTCTTTTCCTGCCCGGTATCATAGCGCACGCGCAGCTGCAAGACGGGCGTACCGGGGCGGGCCTTCCCGACCGGGCAAATTGTGGTGCCCATATAGACGTACGAATTGGTCGATTCGAGCACCTGTACGGCCAGGATGGAGTTCATCACCGCAGCGGCGCCCAATGCTGGGGTGAGCGCGTTTTTATCCAGCAGCACACGGCTGACGCCGGTGGGCTGGATGGCATCGAGGATCATCAACATGCTCTGCGCCAGGCTGGGGGCACGCGCAATCACATTGCCGCCCACCAGGATAAAGTTGAACCAGGGGATGGTATCTGCCGCCTGCGGACGCTCGATGTCTTTCGGGAAACTACTGTCCGACTGCCGCAGGGCATAGCGCACGGCTTCGCGCGCCACAGCTTGCTCGATGGCAAGGTCTTCCTCCGTGGCAGGCAGGGTAGCGGGGTACAGGCGTTTGTTGTACAGGTAATCGAGTACGTAGGTTTCCGGAACGCGCGGTGCAATCCAGCGGTAGACCTGGTCCAGTTTTGAATTGTTAAGGATGCCGGTCAGGCCTTCCCCAACACCCATCTGGGGGTAAACGTTGAGTTTGAGTTTGCGGGCGAATGCCGCCGCAACGGTTGTGGAAGAAGCGCCCACATCCACGCCCAGCACGGCGTCATCGGACACCGAGCTCAGGAAGCGGATAATGCGCCCGAAGGCTGCGGAGGTCGGCATCAGGTTGCCGCCCGCCCAGATGTCCAGTTCTTCGACGCCCATGATGCGCTTGGTGTGGACGTGCTTGAACATTTGTGCCAGTTCGTATTCGGCCGGGCCGATCTGCTCGACCTTCAAGTCTGGGCGCACGTTGGAAGCCACGCGCACTGTCGTCAGCGGCTGCAGGAAGTTGGTTACGTTTTCGGTCAGGTCGGTATTGCCCACAAAGAGCACTTCCGGGCGGTTGCTTTTCGGCAGCAGGTACAGTGCCATCCCAACCGCGTTGACCAGCTTGAGCACTGAGCGGCTGGCTCCGTCATTGGTGCCGCCGGAAATGATGATCGCATCCGGGCGCAGGCGCAGGATGGCGTCTACCTGCTCCTCGACCTTGCGGCGGTCGTTCAGGCCAATGGTTTCGATCATCTGGGTGTAGCTGGTTTGTACCAGGTGGCGCACGCTTTCCAGGGAGACGTTTTCCAATAAACCGACGCCAACGACTTTGAGGGGTGCACCAGCCGAGAAGGTGGTTGCCACCTGGTCGACCCCGGCGCCGTCATCCGTGCTGGGCGCGATCAGGCGTTCGTCGGCCCCCACCAGCAAGCGGCCGGAAATCTCGCGTAGTTGGTCGAGGGCAAAACGGACACCTTCGCTGGTGTCATACATCGGCGCACCCGCCGTCGTGCGAGCGTTGCCCGCTGCCAGGAAGCGATAGCGCCCCTCGACCGAGTCGAACAGCAGAGCACGCGTGTTGACCGCGCCGACATCGACGGCCAGGAGGGTATCTGCATCGATTAAGGAAGTATTTGTCATCGCTTATCCTGCTACCAACAATTGACTGATGAAATCCCAGATGAAATAGAGGCGGTCCACCAACGCTAGGATGGAAGCGGACAGTACCCCGGCGAAAACTACACTGAAAGAAGTCACAATGAATACCTTGCCCAGCATTCCGATCCACTCGATCACCTGGTTGCGCGTGGGAATCTGGTTAGGAATACTCTTGGCCCCGAAGTGGAAATAGATCAGCGTGGTGACTGTGCCGACCACGATGATCCCGGCAGAGAGGAAATTGCCGAAGAAGTCTTGCTGCACGCTGGACGTACCCACGTTGGTTGCCAGTGGGAAGATCGTGCCCAGCACAGCCCCGCCTACTGCGGTAGCTGCGCCTACACCGACCAGCAGCGCCGTGCTCGGGTTGCCGAGCGGGGCCAGGCGCGGCGAAATCTTGGTCAGCAGCAGCACGATGAAGGCCATCACGATGCCCAATTCGATCATCGCTCCCGACTGGAACATGGCCAGCAAGTTGGGCAGCAGCACGTCCTTGATGGCGATAGCACAGGTATAACCTGCCGCCGCCCCAATGAAGATGTGCAGCGCCAGTCTGGTGAAGGGGTTATCGCCCAGGGCGTAGAACAGCACCAGCAGGGTGAAGACCACCGCCAGAACGCCGCCAATCGTATCTAGAATCGGTAAATCAGCCATAGCTATGTATCTCGTTCCCTCAGGCGGGTGATGAAGAACTGTACCAGACTATATGCGCCACCTGCAATGATGACGAGTAAGGCTACCGAAACGCCGGTGCTGTAGGGATTCCAGTATTTGCGCGCAATATGGAAACTTGAACCCTGTTCGTAAACCGCGCCACCGGCGGCACCGGCGATCAACCCGTCGATTTGCTTGGGATCGGACTCGAAGTAAGGGGATACCAATGGTTCTGCCTGGGCACTTACCACCATGTGCAGCGGTGTGCCGTTCAAGCGCGGCTGCACCTGCTCGATCCAGGCCCGGGCGGTGTCGGCGTCATCGGTTACCACCACGATCATGTGGAAATAATTCAAATCATTGACCGTTCCGAAGCCGGGCAGGTTCGGGCTGGTGTTCAGCGCGGGCATGGCACCAATTGGGTTCTGTGCCAGCAACTGCAAACCGGCTGTTCCTCCAGCCAGGTAGCCCAGATCGGTGGAAAATTGTTCCAACTGGGCAGCATGGTTGTGCTGGGTGTCAGTTTGGGTATCGCTAAAGAAGCGGCGTGCCAGGCCGGAACCGGTGGGTTCGGTCGACATGTACGCCAGCTTGGCGTTTTTGCGCAATAAGTGGTCGACCATCCCGGATGCGGCCGCGCTCATTTCGCCGTATAAGCCGGGCTGGTAATCGAAGGCGATCAAGATGTTCGCTTCGGTTGGGAGTGATTCGATCCCGACCTGGATCGGCAGCGTGGCGCGCTGGATGACGAGTTCGTTTTGAACGTTGGGCAACGGGGCGGTCATCTTGCGACCAACCACCGGGATCAGCACGGCAATGAAAAGCGCTACGGCGATGATCCAACGCGTAATGCGCTGCGGAAGATTGTTTTCTGCGACCTTGACGGAACGGGTTTCGCCTTCACTGGCAACCAATTGCTCGAGAATACGGGCGTGGGAGAGTTGACCCTCGTTGATGGCTAGTTTCATGGATAAGGTCGGTACTTTGCCGAACTGGACGATATCCGGCTCGGCAGGGAGGACACCACTCAACC
>JAFGRA010000184.1 GCA_016935415.1 Anaerolineales bacterium | reverse complement strand
TGTATGAATACGATTTTGGGGATGGTTGGGAGCATATTATCCTGCTCGAAAAGATACTACCGTTTGACCCCCAGCAAGATTATCCAATTTGCATCAAGGGCAAGCGCGCTTGCCCACCGGAAGATGTGGGCGGTGTTTGGGGTTATGAATATTTTATTGAAACGCAGGACCCCCAACACCCTGAACATGAAAGATATATTGAATGGTATGGTGAGCCATTTGACTCCGAAGTTTTTGACATAGATAAGATCAACAAAAAGTTGAGAAAACATTGAACAGTATGCAACTTGAAGCATTCCTAGCACTCTTCACCCGCCAGGGGCAGTTCATCCTTGAAGCAGCCGAGGCGTTAGTGCCGCGCGAAAAAGATTTCCTCCAGGATTTCAAACTGCTCAACAAACGCTACCCCACAGAGGTGGCGCGCATGGCGCTGACCATCGCCATCCTGCGTGAAGAAGCCGGGCGTAAGTTCCCCCAGGCACGCAAGATGTTCTTTGAGCGTTCGGCCTTTGAGCAGGCTTCCTCCTGGGAAGTGGCCGCTTACCGGGCAGCGCGTTATGCCGGTCTTGACCGCGTGCTCGACCTGGGTTGCTCGATTGGTGGGGACACGTTGGCCCTGGCAGAAGTTACCCCGACGATTGGTGTTGACTATGATGACCTGCGCGTGCAGATGGCGCGCGCCAACGCCGCCGCATTGGGCTTGGCCGAGCGCACCGGCTTTATCCAGGCTGAACTAACCGCGGCTTTACCGCTTCAATTGAATGCTGGTACCGGCATCTTCTTCGACCCGGCCCGCCGTAAGAACGGCCAGCGCATCCATTCCGTGCGGGATTACGAGCCGCCGCTCGGGATCGTAGAATACTGGCTGCCGCAGGCTCCGGCCGTGGGCGTGAAGATCTCGCCGGGGGTGAAGTTGGAAGAGCTCTCCGCGTACGATGCCGAGATTGAATTCATTTCGTTGAAAGGCGAACTCAAGGAAGCCGTGCTGTGGTTTGGCCCGCTCAAGACCACCGAACGGCGCGCTACCTTGCTGCCCGGTGAACATACACTCACCGCCGAACATATCCCTAAGATTCCTTTGAGCGAGCCGCGCGCTTATATCTACGAACCCGATCCCGCCATATTGCGCGCCGGTCTGGTCACCGTGGTCGGGGAGCAGTTGAATGCCGCCCAGCTCGACGCCGAGATCGCCTACCTGACCGCCGATGCCTACGTCGAGACGCCGTTTGCGCGCGCCTGGCAGGTGGAAGACTGGCTGCCTTTCCAACTCAAGCGCCTGCGTGCTTTCCTGCGCGAGCGCAACGTCGGCCGGGTGACGGTCAAGAAACGCGGTTCGCCTATCGTCCCCGAAGATCTGATCCGTGACCTGCGCCTGGAAGGGGAGCAAGAAAAAATGCTTTTCCTGACTCAAATGCAGGGCAAGCCCATCGTGGTGATCGCCGTTCCAAATCAAGTTTAAAATTCAACTTGCCAGATCACCAAAAATCCTATAAAATAGAATTGCGAACTTTTGTTCTGTTTAGGAGCGGCTATGCCCATTCACCCAAACGTGATGATTGTTGCGTTGGGCATTTTCATCGTCACCATGACCTTTCTTGGGTTCAGCTACCTGCGGCGGCGGGAACTGGAAACCTGGGAATATATCGCCTGGGGTATCCTGGTGATCATTGTTCCGGTACTTGGCCCGTTCATCGTGATCGCCAGCCGCCCAGGGAGGACTCGCAAACAATTCGTGGGGGAGAAGAAAGTCGAGAAGACCAAAAATTATTTCAAGGTGCGCGGATAATTAGAGTTTCATGATATAGTAACTCCATGTTCTATGCCGTGCTCGGCTGGATATGTATCTTAATAAGTCTGGGCAGTATGTTTGCGCGTGAGCGCGTCTGGCGCATCTACGCCTGGAATAAACGCCGCAAAGGTTTTACCTGCACGCGCACCGAACATTGGGATTTGCGCGTTTCGTTCTTGGGTATGCTCGGTTTGTTGGCCGGGATCATCCTGATCTTATTTTCTTTGGGTGCTTGACACCTTCCCGTTACCCTGATAGTATTTTTATGTCGAATTGTTTAATCTGAAAGGGATGGCGATGCCAACACATTATGCCGGTACGGCAAAAGAAAAACTTGCCCTGGATACCTTCATTAAGCTGACCCGCGCCGCAAACACGGTCGATGCCAGCCTGGCCCAACGCGGAGCGCTTGAAAAACTAACCCCCAGCCAGTTTGGAACATTGGAAACGTTGTACCATCTCGGCCCGCTGTGCGCGGGTGAGATCGGCCAGAAGCTGCTCAAGTCGGGCGGCAATATGACCATGGTGATCGACAACCTGGAAAAACAGGGCTGGGTGCGGCGCGAGCGCAACCCTGAAGACCGCCGCCAGGTGCCCATTCATCTCACCGAAAGCGGGCAGGCGTTGATCGAAGCCGTATTACCCGAGCAGGTCGCGGCTATCGTCGAAGTTTTCGATGTGCTCGATCCGGCCGAGCAGCAGCAGTTGGGCGATCTGTTGCGCAAATTGGGGCAGGGCAATGCCGGTTGAGCGGGTAAAGTAAGATTTTCATGAGAAATGTCTTTATAACCCTGGACAGGTCGTGTTTTTTTGTTAAAATAGTTTAATATCAAAATAATTGATATCAAATAAAATAATATTAAACGAATATAGAAGGAGATTTACAATGACTTGGACAATTGATGCAGCCCACACCCACCTGGAGTTCAACGTGACCCACATGATGCTGGCGAAAGTACGCGGGGAATTCGAAGATTTCGAAGGCACGATTGCGTTCGATCCTGAAAACCCGGCCGCCACCGAGGTCGACATCACCATCGACGTTGCCAGCCTGACCACCCGCAACCAGGATCGTGACGCCCACCTGCGCTCCCCCGATTTCTTCAATGTGGAAGAATATCCCACGCTGACTTTCAAGAGCAAGCGTGTGGAACTGGTCTCGGACAATGAAGCCAAACTGGTCGGCGACCTGACCATCAAGGACATCACTCGCGAAGTCGTGCTGGATGTGAATTATGCTGGGCAGGCGCAAAGTCCGTGGGGCACGACCAGCGCCGGTTTTACCGCCAGCACAACTATCAATCGTACAGACTGGGGCCTGACCTGGAACCAGGCGCTGGAAACTGGCGGCGTACTGGTCAGCGAGAAGGTTGGCATCAACATCGAAACCGAATTGGTCAAGCAGGCCGAAGCTGAAGCGGAGGCCGCCTAAGCGCAGTAATCGTTCAAGTGTGATATAAATGGGGGTGGATGGGGCAAGGGGCGCCTTGCCCCATTTTGGTGATTTATAACTAGAGGCAAGAGGAGTGTTATCGATCCGATAAATTTATGGAAAATATTCGCGGCATCGTAGTTAAATCACAATCTGGTTTTTTTGATATCGACACAAAAACGCACGGTGAGATCACAGCCCGTTTGCGCGGGCGCTTGAAGCAAGGCGCTCGTACTGGTGACCTTATCGCGGTGGGGGATTGGGTAGAAGTTTCACTCCAGGAAGACGGCACAGCCATGATCGAAGAAATAGAAGAACGCAAGAGCGCTTTTGTACGCATGGCGCCTTCTTCACGCGGCCTGTATGAACAGGTCATCATCGCCAATCTGGATGAGGTCTTGCTGGTGTTCGCCTGCGACGATCCGCCGCCCAACATGCGTATGCTCGACCGCTTCCTGATCATTGCCGAACGCCAGGAAATTCCCATCCAGATCATTGCCAACAAGATCGACCTGGTCAGCCGCAGGCAGATGCGCTATCTCTTCGGGCATTACCCCGAATTGGGTTACCCGGTGTTCTACACTTCGGTAAAGAAAAAACGCGGCATCCGCAAACTGCGCCGCCAACTAAAGGGCAAGATTTCAGTGCTGATCGGCCCGTCGGGGGTGGGCAAATCCAGCTTATTAAACGCCATCCAGCCCGATCTGGGGTTGCGCGTGAGTGCGGTCAGCCAGGCGACGCGTAAAGGCCGCCATACCACAGTCGTGCGCCAGATGTTCAAGTTGGATAAGGGTGGTTATGTGGCCGATACCCCCGGCCTGAAGGCGCTGCCGATGTGGGACGTGGAACCGGAAGAACTGGACGGCTATTTCCCTGAGTTGGCTGAACTGGTGCCGGAATGCCAATACAGCAATTGTACCCACGTTGAGGAGCCGGGCTGCGCGGTATTAGCGGCCTTAGAGGCGGGCAAGATCCATCCCGAACGCTATGAATCGTATGTGCGGATTCGCTACGGGGATGAAGACTGATCCGTTTGCTGGGGGACCTCGATGCGCATCTGGAGGTTTGCCAGGCTGACGCGCGCAATCGCCGAGAGTTG
Source organism: Anaerolineales bacterium (assembly GCA_016935415.1). Classification (GTDB taxonomy): domain Bacteria; phylum Chloroflexota; class Anaerolineae; order Anaerolineales; family UBA11579; genus JAFGRA01. The sequence goes on along the minus strand of JAFGRA010000184.1, from coordinate 14,264 downwards.
GATTTCGTCGGCTTCCATCGCAACCGCACTGGCCTGGTCGTAATACTCGGTGGCCTCTAATAAATTCCCCATGTTTTCCAACGCAACAGCTTTATAGAAATACCCATACCCGGTTTCCGGGTATTTTTCGATCAGTTCCTCGGCGCGCGCCAGGATCACTTCCGTGTCTTCTGTCAGACCGTAAAGTTGTATGCGCCTGACCAGGAAAGTTTCCTCATCCGGGAGGCCTTGCAAAGATTCGGTGTAGGCTTCCTGTGCGGCCTCTGCATTGCCCAGGCGTTCTTCCAGGAATCCTTTATATAACAGCAATTCTGGATCATTGGGCAGCAGCTGCAAGCCGTGCTCGATCTCCGTCAACGCGCTTTCATAGTTTCCGTTCGACACCAGGTCTTCCGCGGCTGCTTGGCGTTCGTAACGGGCGACAGTTTCTTCGTCCGGGGCCAGGAAAAGATTGTAAATCAGCACGAAAATGCCAAGCAAAAGGATGGCGATGCCCATGCCGTGCAGCGTGCGGCGCAGGTTTTGCTGTCTTTGCTCGGCCAGGATATGGTCGACATACCACCACCAATGATCCTCCGGGGGGTGGATCTCGGCGCGGGCGGCTTTCAGGGCAGCTGTGCCGCCAATACTCTTGATGAATGGCTTGCCGTTGCTGTGGAAGGTGTTTAGGAGGGAGGTCAATTGCCCGGCCTCGCCCATTACGTGCACCCCTTTTTCATTGATCGTTTCGACCAGCGCGTTGGCCTGGTCGAACAGGGGCGGGATACGCAGGGCCTGTTCTGGTTTGCTATATCCCAGCCTGCCAATCTCTTTTTCCAATTCGCTCAAGAGTTTGCGCAGGTGGTCTGCATTGGTCAGTGTTTTTGCCTCAACCGGGCGGATCCCGTGATGTTCTGCCATTGTGTGTTTTCTGCTTTTATAATTGGCTCGCGTTGGGTGCGATTTTTAGCAAAGATACTGTGCCGGGCGAGCCATTGTTATTTGATCGGTGCGCAGTAATTATACTCAAATCCATCGCAGGTAGGATGAAACCAGGGTTAGTGTTGTGTATGAAATAAAGCAGCGCTCTTCAAGAGCGCTGCTTATCTTTAATGAGTTTTTGTTTCCTTTTTATTGGGCGCGTTCGATGGTCACGAATTTATGTTCGCGGAATTGATAGGCGCCGGTTTGTCCCAGCACGCGGGAAACATATTCTTCGGGCACATCGATCAGCGTGCGTTGATCGTCGATCAGGATCTTGCCGATCACCTTACCGGGAATATTAGCACGCGCGGCAATCGTGCCGACGACTTCACTGGGGCGGATGCCGTGGGCGCGGCCGCGGCCCAGGCTCAGGCGCACCATGCCGTCTTCGTGCGAAACTTCCGATCTGTCGTTGCCGTTTTGCTGGGCCTGTTTGCGCTGGTTCTTGCCGCGATATGAGCTGGGCTTGTTTTTCTTGTATTTGCCTTTAGCGCGGCGTTGCTGTACTTCGCCAATCTTTTCGACCGGGCGCTGTTTTTCTTCCACGCGCGCCAGCTTGAGTGCCGCGGCGGCCACCTTGGCCGGATCGTTCCCCTCGACGACCAGCTTTTCGACAATTTCCTCTTCGCGTCTGCAGCGGTCGCGTTGCAGCCAGACCAGCATCTTTTCGACCAGTTGGTTTTCACGCCGTTCGTAAATATCTTCTGCTGTCGGAATTTCGGCCGCCGGGATAGGCTGCTTGGTATAGCCCTGGATGCGGTGCAGGTTGTGGATGTCACGGGGAGTGATCAATGAGATGGCGATCCCGTCCTTACCGGCGCGGCCGGTGCGCCCGATGCGGTGCACGTAGGCTTCGGGGTTGTCGGGAATGTCAAAGTTGATGACGTGAGAAATGTCGTCAATGTCCAATCCGCGCGCTGCCACGTCTGTGGCAACCAGCACCTTGACCTGCCCGTTGCGGAAGCGGTTCAGCACGCGGATGCGGGCGTCCTGTGCCAGGTCGCCGTTCAAAGCCTCGGCGGGGAAACCGCGTTGGGTCAGTTCGTTTGCCAGTTGGCCGGAACCGGCGCGCGTGCGTGTGAAGACCAGCGTTGCCCCAATCTCTTCGAATTCCAGCAGGCGGGTCAGGGCGGCCAGCTTGTCTTTTTGATTGACCAGATAATAGCGCTGCTCGGTGGTGGCGACGGTCAGTTGCTTACGCTCGACGGTAATCGACTGCGGTTTGTTCATGTACTTATCGGCGAGTTGGCGGATCTTCTTGGGTATGGTGGCAGAGAACAGCGTGGTCTGGCGTTCGATTGGGGTTTCACTGAGGATGTTTTCGATGTCCTCGATAAAGCCCATACTGAGCATTTCGTCGGCCTCATCCAGGATCACAGTGTGCACACCACTCAGGTCGAGGATATTCTGGCGCATCAGGTCTTGCAAGCGGCCGGGGGTGCCCACGATCACGTCCACGCCTTCCTTGAGGCGGCGCTTGGAGGTGCCGTAGTGCTGCCCACCATATACGGGCATTACGCTGACTTGCAGGTGTTGGCCGTATTGCTTGATGGCATCGGCTACCTGGATCGCCAGTTCACGCGTGGGGGCCAGCACCAATACCTGCACTTCGCCCAGTCCGCCGTTGTAGACCAGGTTCTGCAAGATGGGCAGTGCAAACGCGGCCGTCTTCCCAGAACCGGTCTGGGATTGGGCAATTACGTCTTTGCCCGCCAACATCAGCGGGATTACCCGGGCCTGTACCTCAGTCGGCGTGTGATAGCCGAGTTCGGTCGTCACCTGCACCAGCTTGGGGTGCAGGTCGAGCTGCGAAAATTCAGTCGTCATCAAAATCTCCTGTTGCGTTTTGATAACTCCGAAAGCATCACAACCCTTGTGAAGTGAGCGCAGTCTTTGCAGAATACGTCGTGGGTTCTACCAGCCGCTTTCCCTTAACCCCCTGCGGCAAGAAAAATGCTCGTCCAGATATTGACGAGCAACCATTTGGAATTTTCAAAACATGTTCTATTTAATTTTTTTGTGGGTTGTTTCCAACCAACCGCCGGAGTATAACACACTTTGCGCATAAAGGAAGGGGCTTGCTGCCGCTTTCCGGGCTATTGACAAGCTATTTTGGGCGCGGTTACAATCTCCTTACCGAACTGTTAGTTGGCTTTTAGCATACATTTGAACCTTACGCCGCCTATAAGTGTATGTAATAAAAGCTGGAGAGGCAGTGAATGTGGTTTCGATAGAAAATCGGAAGCTAGTATTGCAGTTGCAGGCTAAGAGCCTGGACGCGCTGGGCGTGCTATACGATCTTCATAACAAGATGGTATACCGTACGGCGCTGGGTATAACCGGCGATACAGAAGTAGCCGCAGACCTTCTACAAGATGTCTTCCTGCGTCTGTTCCGTTTCGCCGAACGAATTGACCCGGATCGACCAATTGAACCCTGGCTCTATCGCATCACTGTCAATCTGGCCTACACCTGGCTGAAGCGCCGCCGCTGGCAGCATCCCATTGAGGATTTCGCTGAATGGCTGGCAGGTGACGGCAGCAACCAGCCCTCCCAGGTCGCCGAGCACGATGAGGAGTGGGCAGAGATGGAGCGTGCTATCCAGACGCTTCCACCGGCCCAAAGAACGGTGATCGTGCTGCATTACATCAATGAATTGTCTTTGGAGGAGATTTCCGAGATTCTAGAGGTCCCGGCCGGGACGGTCAAGTCCAGGCTGCACTACGGACGCAAGGCGCTACGCAAATTTATGAGTTCTGAAGACATTGTGGCGGAGGCTCAATATGAGTTCACATGAAAGGCGGCCGCTAACCGATCAGGAGTTTGATGCTTCACTGAAGAGAGTGATGCGCAACTGGTCGAAGGATAAAGTACCGCCAACCAATGTTCGGCATAAGATTTTGATGGCCGCGGCCATCGAACGGTCTCGCAAGCCGAGTCCCTTGAAAGTCTTTTTGGATTGGCTTGCGGACATGGTTTTGTCAGATCAGTCAGTTTATGTTGCCCAGGATAAGCTCTATGCCTACCTGCCGCACTATATCGTCCCGGTCTTCCAGGCCGAGTTTGCCATCTTCCGGCAGGTGTTCTAAGCGCCTGCAATAGGCGTAATCGACTATTCTAAATAATTTGTTTTCTTCGAAAGTAGTGGTAGGATACTGCCATTACTTTTTGATTTAAAGGAGTGTTCCGTTCCTTCATGCGAAAACTATATGTACTACCCTTACTATCTTTTACACTGATCTTGCTGACTGCGTGTGGTGAAAGTGAAACTGCTCCCACGGCCAGCATTCCCACGACGACCAGCGCACCGGCAGAACCGCCGCCCACCGAGGACCCGGCTTATCCCGAACCGTTGGTGGTGTGTCTGGGTCAGGAACCCAACACGCTCTACCCGTACGGCAACCCGAACTTCGCCGCCCGGCAGGTGCTGGAGGCGGTCTATGACGGGCCGTTCGATTACCAGGCATACGCGCCTCAGCCGGTAATCCTGACTGAAGTGCCTACGCTGGAAAATGGCGGGGTGGGCGTGCAGGGCGTGCTGGTTTCGACTGGGTCGAAAGTCTTCAATGCGGATGGCGCTGTGGTCGAGTTGCAGCCCGGGACGCGCGTGCGCCCTTCCGGCTGCCAGGACGCCGGTTGCGCGGTGGCTTACGCTGGCGGTGACTTGCAGATGGATCAGATCGTGGTGACTTACAAGCTGCGCTCTGGCCTGCAATGGGCGGACGGCCAGTCGCTGACCGCGGCTGATTCGGCTTATGCCTATGCCGTGGATGCTAACCCGGAAACGGCTACCACCAAAGACCGCGTGGAACGAACCGCCGCTTACGTGGTATTGGATGCCACCACCCTGATGTGGACCGGCCTGCCCGGTTACCGTCCGGCAGATTACACGGCCTATTTCTGGCTGCCGCTGCCTGTTCACCAGTTGGAGAGCATCGCCGCCGCGGACTTGCCTGATACAGACGCGGCTGCGCGCACACCCTTGGGGTGGGGGGCGTACACCGTTTCTGAATGGACGCCCGGCGAAGAGATTACTTTACATAAAAATCCTTACTACTACCGCAGCGCCGAGGGCCTGCCGTATTTCCGCATGCTGATCTTCCGCTTTGTGGGTACCGATGCGATTGCCAACCTGGCCGCGCTGCGCGCCGGGGAATGCGACGTGTTGGACGAATCGACCGGGTTGAGCGCCGCGGGTGAGGAACTGCTGGCTGCCCAGGCCAACGGGGAGGTTGTGCTCGATTTTGCCAATGCTGCGGCCTGGGAACAGCTCGACTTCGGCATTGTGCCGCTCGGCTATGACGATGGCTATAATCAGGTTTCCGGCGACCGCGCCGATTACTTCGGCGATGCCCGCACCCGCCAGGCGCTGGCGATGTGCCTCGACCGCAATACGTTGGCTGCTCAGTTCGCTTACGGCCAGGACGCCGTGATGCACACCTATTTGCCGTCCGCCAATCCATTGTTTACCGCCGATGCGCAAACTTATGCCTATGACCCCGAAGGAGCCGCCACTTTGCTCGACGGGATAGGCTGGGTAATGGGTGGCGATGGCGTGCGCGTGGCAGCCGGTGTCACTGGTGTGATCGACGGCACACCGTTTTCGCTAACCTACCGCACCACAGATGACGACTTGCACCAGGCGATTGCAGCGCAATTGATGCAGAACCTGGCAGCCTGCGGCATCGCCGTTGAAGTTCAGGCCACGCCACCCAAGGACTTATACGCCACCGGGGCGGAAGCCCCGCTGTTTGGGCGGCAGTTCGACCTGGCGCAGTTCTCCTGGCAGTTGGCGGATGAGCCGTCCTGCCAGTTGTACCTGGGTGAGGCCGTGCCGGGCGGCGATCTGGATATTTTCCCGTATGGCTGGGGTGGCTGGAATCTGACCGGCTGGCGCAACGCCGACTTCGATCTGGCCTGCGCAACGGCCCAGGCCGCCCTGCCGGGCACTGAGGCTTATACCAGCAATCATCAGTGGGCACAGCAAATCTTTGCGGCCGAGCTGCCGGTGGTGCCGCTGTTCGTGCACCAGCAGGTAGCTGCTGCCCGCTCGGACATCTGCGGTTTTGATTTCGATCAAACTGCCGGGTCTTTGTGGAATATCGAAGCCTTCGGATATGCTGAGTTGTGCGAGTAGGGCTGGTGACCAGAATCAGTATTCTTGCGAAAATGATGACATTGCCCGAATAAGTTGAAGTTTGAAACAAGAGGAAGGAGAATTGGCTCCTTCCTCTTGTTTTACGTATGCGAACCCTAGTGCGCTTTTGGTGTTAACGTAAGTGTTGATGCTATTTCTAGCAGGGTAATGCAGCGACCCAACCATGCTGATGCATGTTTCATAAACTAATCTTCGAAGGGAATCAATCCAATGTCCGCACAAGAAAACATAAAGCAAAAAAGGCGCGCTCAGTGGGCCTGGTATTTCTACGATTTCGGCAACTCGGCTTACGCCGCGGTGGTGCTGCTGGCAGTATATGCCGCTTATTTCAAACAGGGTGTGGTCAACGGCCCGGAAGGGTCGGCGCTGTGGGGCTTGTCGCTGACCATCGCCATGCTGGTAGTTGCCGTGATTTCGCCGTTCCTGGGTACGTTGGCGGACTATTCACGCAAGAAGAAGCAGTTCATGTTGGTGATGACTGCCATCGCAGTGATCTTCACCGGATTGTTATTCACGGTGCAGAAGGGTGACATCGTATTGGGGATGGTACTGTTCATCATTGCTGAAATTGGCTACCGCGGCGGGCAGGTATTCTATAACTCGCTGCTGGTCGACGTGGCCGATCAAGAGGAGTTGGGACGCGTTTCCGGGAATGGTTGGGCGATTGGGACGTTGGGGGGCATCATCTGTCTGGTGATCGTGTTGGTGTTGATCCAACTCAATCCGGGCAACACCTTTTTTGTGCGCTTTTCCTTGATCATCACGGCGGTATTTTTTGCGGTATCGGCCCTTCCCGCCTTCTTTATCATTGAGGAGAAGACCCCGGCGAGTGAAAAGGGCGATAAGCGTTACTGGCAGATCGCCGTGGAACGGTTGCGCCATACCATCAAATCGGTGCGCAATTATAAAGAATTCATCAAGTTCATGGTGGCGTTGCTGATCTATAACGACGGCATCATCGCCGCGCTCGATTTTGCAGCTATTATTGGGGCGGTGATCTTCGGCGTTTCAGAAACCGAACTGATCATTTTCGTGATCGTTGTGCAGGTCACCGGCGTAGTGGGGGCGTGGGTGTATGCCGCTTTGGGGGAGCGCATGGGTTTTAAAAACAGCCTGGTGCAGTCGCTGATCCTGATGCTGCTGGCAGTCGGCGGGATGATGTTCATCAATGGCAAGGTCGGCTTTTTCATCGTTGGGGCGGTGGCGGGTTTTGCGATCTCCGGTGTGCAGTCGATTAGCCGTACGCTGGTCAGTATTTTTGCCCCGGATGGCAAGAGCGCCGAGTTTTACGGCTTCTTTGCGCTTGCGGGACGCACGTCCTCCATCATTGGCCCGGGCGTGATGGGCTTCGCAGCGACCGGGATTTCTGTCTGGCTGCTGAACACGCTGGCACAAGCCGAGTTGGTGGCAGCGGACAACGAAGTGGCAATCATGGTCACCGAACAGGTCGGCCATCGCATTGCAATTGTGTCGATTGTGATCTTCTTGCTGGTCGGCTTGATGTTGTTGTTATTCGTAAATGAGCAGGAAGGCCGCAAGGCCGCTGCCAACGGCGATGTTGTTGAGGCAGGCGATTAAATATCAACACGAATTACGCGAATAAAGCGAATGGCACGAACTTTATTGTTCGTGCCATTTTGCTTTAATTACTTGAGGAAAATGGGGAATTACTCTCTCGCCGTTTTCAGTACCTCCGGCAACTGGCCGAGGGTAGAAATCTTGGCGTCTGGGATGATGTGTTCCTTGTTGCTGCGATTGGCGGGTGTGTTGGCGTTGCGGGTGATCCACACGCTGTAGATGCCCAGGTTATTGGCTCCCAGAACGTCGGCATCCAACGTATCCCCGACCATGACGACCTCTTCATTGGCAAAATCCCAATGCCCCAGTGCCACCTCGAATATCTCCGGGTTGGGTTTGCGCAGCCCGAAGGCGGCCGAACTCAGAATGAAATCGAAGAAAAGGCGCATGTCGGCGTCTTCTACCAGGGTTTGTACGTCGGCATCGTCCCCGGCGTTAGAAATGATCCCCATGCGGTAGCCTTGTTCTTTCAAGATTCCAAGGGTGGACAGTGTATCCTCGGCGGGCAGCCAGTATTGCTGGGAAGCGGCGTACATGGCTTGCAGCGCCGGGCAGACAATTTCATCGCTGGTTGGTTTTCCCAGGCTGGCGAGCAGATTACGCAGGATATAAGCGGTGGTCAGTTCGATGAAGTTGTCTTCGCGCTCCCGGTAGTAGGTGTTCATTCGGTCGCGGAATTCTTTCAAGAAATAGGCTTCGTCCAATTCCAACCCGGAGGCCAGCAATTGCTCCAAGAGCTTCTGGTCGGCTTCGGCAAAGACCTGCGCCCAGTCTCCGGTGAAATACAGCAGTGTGTTGCCCAGATCGAAGAGAATGGCACGGAAGGGATTCCGTTTGGAACGCTCAGACATTAATACCCTTTCTGAATGTTGACCTGGTTGAATAAAGGGGTTTTGTCCAAGTAGCGCTGCATGTTCTCTTTGAATAACGTCAACGCCCGGTCGTTATAATGGTAGGAACCTCCGGCGATGTGGGGGGTAATAATTACGTTTCGTAACTCCCACAGCGGGCTATCGGTTGGCAAAGGCTCTTCTGCAAAAACATCCAGTGCGGCCCCGGCGATCTTGCGTTCTTCCAGAGCGCTGACCAAGGCTTGCTGGTCGACCACACCGCCGCGCGACACATCGATCAGGAAGGCACTGGATTTCATGGCATCCAGTTGCTTCGCGCCGATCATGCCGCGGGTTGTATCCGTCAATGGTACGGTGACGGCCACGAAATCGCATTCTGCAAACATCGAGCCAAGCGCTTGCGGCGGGTAAAGGCGTTCGAAGTAATCACCTTTGGGATCGCCGTGCTCTGCTGGGGTGTAGCCGTCGTCTTCGGGCTGCATGGCGTTCTGTTTGGTCGCCAGCACCTTGACTTCGAAGTGGTGCAGCAGGCGCGCCAGTTGGCGGCCGATGCTGCCGTAGCCGACGATGCCTACCGTGCTGCCGTAGAGTTCGCGCGGCACGAAGAGCTTGAAGCGGTCGGCCGACCATTCATGGCGACCCTGGTGGGCGAGGGCAGTGGGGATCTTGTGCCCCAGGGCCAGCATCATGGCGATAACATGTTCGGCGACCTGCTGGGCGTTCGCTCCGCTTAACGAGGTGGCGACCACATCCGACTTTTTCAGGATCGGGGCGGAGATCTGCTTGTCGACCCCGGCGCTGTGGAATTGCACCCAGCGCAGTTTGGGAGCCTGCTCTGGTTCCGGCAAAACCGATAACGTATAGAGTACCTCGGCGTTTTCCCAGATTTCGGCGGGAATCTCCTCGGTGTGGCGGGTGGGGTGCAGGGTCACGTTCAGCCTGGGAAAGGCTTCCTGCAGGCCCTGGATTTGGTTTTCCTTGAAATCAACAGTAATCAAAACTTCGATCGGTTCACTCATAACTCTCTTCTTGTGGATAGATTTGTGGATAATATGCTTATTTTAACCGCATAAGCTGTGGATAGCGGGAGATTTTGAGGGGAAAAGACGGGGATAAGTGGTTCACAAATGTGGGATATTTGTGGGATAGTGTGGGATAAAGGTGGGAAAAGTTTTAGCGCCATGATTGGATGATACCTTGTTTGCACCGATAATTATTTATTGTTGAGGAATTTTTCAACGCGTTTTCCCAACCAGGGATAACGAAAGTCCTTACCTCGTAGAACACAGATTGTGGCAATCAGACGCGTAAGCCAGAGCACTAGAATATAAAGTAAAAAAGGACTGGCGATTTTCCAGAGTGAATCTTCTCGAATCACGAGACTTTCTGACTTAAATATTATCGTGAAAATATAGGCAAAAGCTACTGTAAATATGATCGCGTTGATAATTGAAATTAAGATGTGATAGGCGGCTGCCTGAATTGCTTGAAACCGCACATATTTGGATTTGTCTTTTTGCACTGCCCACACGATTATGGCAACAATAACATTAAAAAAGTGACTGATGGCTGCTAGTATCTTGTCTTCCAAACTTTTTGGCTTAATTTTTCTCATGATTCATTTTAGCTTATTGTGATAGATTGTGCATTTTGTTTGTGATTGAGCAATTTTTTTGTCAGTTTACCGAGTAGTGGGTAGCGGTAATCGTAACCTTTCGATACTCGCCAGACGGCGATGCAACCGAATAGCAGGTAAAGTGGTCCGCCTATCAGAAACATCAGATTGATGATGTTTGATCCGATTTCTACTAAAGTTAATGCTAAGTTGTAGTTAGCATTTGAAATTAGAGCAGGAACGAAAACGGAAAGCACATAACATCCAAATGAAAAATAAATCAAGAAGATGCTGGTCAGTTGAAATATTGCCGCTTGTAAACTTTGAAAACGTAATAACGCTGATCTGTTTTTTTCGCTAAACCACAGTATCACGGGGACAATCACACCCCAAAAAGGGATTAGAAAGCCTGCATGAGATAATACAGCAATCAATTGGTCTTCTCGTAAATTAGGCTCATTCGTGTCTTCTTGCGCTCCATTTTCTACTGTATTGTCCAGATAAGTCTGTATCCATTTCCCCAATAACGGGTAATGGAAATCTTTACCGGCCAGGCAAGCGATTGAACCAATTAGGCCGAGTAATATAACCAATGCCATCGTACTGAAGAGAATAATAAGCCCTAGCACTTGGGTAAAGATGTAAAGATCAGGAGTGGCGGTCCTGCTAACCGGATTTCCCTTCAAAAATTCAATCGCAATGAGACCGAATGTTAGAATGAAAGCGAGAAGTAGGGCAGCAAGGTATATGAACGATTTGCCAAGCTGGTAAGCTAATGCCTGGAGGGCCTGGAAACGTGCAAAGCGCGATTTCTCACGTTGGGTGATCCAGACGATAATGGGAGCAATTAGTCCTGTGGCGGCTAGGATGATGCCTGCATGGGAGATAGCCCCCATGATGCGCTCTTCTGAACTATAGGCGGGCGTTGCGGCGTGCTCACTCATCGATCATTTTCCTCCTGATAAAGAGCCTGGTGAATAAATATGAGATGCAGGAAGCGGCACTTGGATTGCAATTAATCATATCAGATTTTGTGCTCGGCAAAATAAAAATACCCCGCCAAACCGGCGGGGTATTGTGAAAGTGTGATAAGGGTATAGTTAGCGGCTTTCCACTTCGGCGTCGTAGGTTTCAATTTCGACCCAAATGGTACCGCCGCCATCCACGCCGAAGATGGTGCCTTCCTGGCGCAGCTTGAAGAAGACTTTGTATTTGGCCTTCTCGCTTGGGGCCACGAAGTCCACGGAGATTTCCAGGTACTCGTTCGGGGGAACGGTGCCTTCCTCGATCAACGGAATAACAGAGCCTGCACCCATAAGTTCGGTTAAGCTTTGCCCGTTCTTGGTGCTGTCCAGCCAGACCAGTTCGAGTTGCCCAGCTTTCCAGGTGCAGGAGCCAGTGTTCTTGATGCGCCAGGTTTTGGTAAAGGGCTGCCCAAAGAAATAGCGGGTTCCATCAGGGACAGTCTCGGTTTCGAACGAAGCCGCAAAACAACTACCGCTGTTATTCGATTGCTGGGGAGCATTGGTCGCCGTGGGTTGGGCGGGGGCTGCGGTGGGATTGGTGGTCTCTGCCCCGCCCTCACCGGCATCCCCAGCGTCTGGTGTAAAGGTTGGCAGGGTCGGCTGGGTGGCCGTGGGTTCCGGCTGAGTTGGGGTGGGGGTCGGCGGTTCAGGGGTGTTGGTTGCCGGGGGGACAGCCTGGGCGGTTTGGGTAAGGGCCTGGTTGGCAAATTCGGCCGCCTGAGTTTGGATCATGTCGCCTTCTGAAACCGCGGGTTCGTTTCCGTCTCCGCCGCCGCAGGCCGCCAAAACTAGTGCGGCCAGGGATAGCAGTATCAGGATTTTTATACTTTTAGAAAACATGGTTCTCCTTCCTATCGGCCATCCTGATAATTGGGGACGGCCTTTGCAAATATGCGTTTTGTTAGTCATTGGATTTTGTGTGCATATTTGTTATGGTAACTGACTGTCTGGGGCAAAATGCTAATTACCGCGATAAAAACCTTATCGGCTTAGCTTTTTTACAATGCCTATAAACAGTCAGTTCCTTTGGGCTATTATGCCACAAATTCGGGAGGTATTATAGCTGTAAGTGGGGATTCTGTCAGTGTGTGAGATTAAGTGAGCATTAACGTATGCCGCGGAAAAAACAAAAAATCCTGGTGGTCATGCTGCCAAGCATGAGCAAATAACCACCAGGATTTCAGTTCAGGAACTTGATTTATTCCTTCTTCCAGACCCACCAATTTATCAGGGGGGAATGGAGGAGGACTTGCCGATTACTTCGTTATTAAACTTTCGATCACCCGGCGCATTTCACTGGGCGTGATTGAGCCGCTGACGATGATGAACTCGCTATCGCGGATGAAGGTGGCGTGGCTGTAGGTGTCGCCTTCGCTCCAGTCTTCGATCAGCACGGTTTCGCCAGCAATCGTGAACAACTCCTCTGGATAAGCTTCGAAGTCGATGTCGTAGAGGTAGTCGTTGAGATCGCTGTAGTCGCTTTCGCTGGCAACTACGCTGAGGATATCGTAATCCCCGGGGCCGTAAAAATCCAGCACGGTAGCCCAATCGGCGGTCGGGACCCAGGATAGGGCTTCATCATCACTGCCAAAGTCGCGGGCATCGGTTTCGTAGGCTTCGTAGAATTCGTAACCGGTGGGGAGGTAGTCCGGGATCAGGTTTTCCGGAGCTTCGATGGCGCTCCCGTAATCTTCGCCCGCGGTCTCATCCCCCCAGCCCTCTGCGCCCAGCTCGTCTTCGCCCCAATATTCATTGGGATCGAGCAAGCCTTCGACCTGGGGAGCTTCGAAGTAAGCCACGCCTAACGTCTTGGTGGGGGATTGAGCCTGACTGCCGCGGCTGATCTCGACTTCGTAATCGCTGAAGCTGCACGAGTGTTCGCTGCGGGCCTGTTCCAGGTTCAGTACGATCAGGTAGAGGTGGGTGTAGGCTCCGGCGTCTACGCTGGCCTTACCGCCAGACATGTCGAAAACATCGATTTGATCTCCCTGTACGCCGACCAAGATACCGGTCAGGTTCTGCGAGTCCAGGCTGACGGTCAGGACATCATCGCCGAAAACTTCGATGTAGTCCGCGCCCATTTGCCCGACGCCGTCCACGGGTTGGAAGCTTTCACCGGCATAGACCTCACCTTCCAGGCGCACGACCGGGTAATCGCTGCCTTCTTCGAAATCGCGGGTGAGCATGGCGACGCTGAAATCCTTGAAGACCGTTTTCAGATCGGTGCCCAGGCCGGCCAGAGTTTCGTCGAAGGCTTTGTAGCCGTCGGATTCGATGGCATTCTCCCACAGGGTGCGGATGGCTTGCTGGCCGTACTGCTCGGAGATGTAGCGCAAGAACACCCACTGGCCGTACCAGTGCAGGTCATCCTCGACGCGGTCTTGCCCACCCTCGGCCAACTGGCAGGTGTCGGGTGCTTTGGCGACCGCCGTGATCACGTCACGCCCATCGTTGAGGTCGTTGTAGAGTTCGTCCTGCATCCAGGTGGCGGTGGCTTCCCACAGCCAGTCGGCCGGTTCTTCGGAATCGTAGCCGTATTGCAGGGCATGGTTGAATTCGTGGGCGGTGGTCGAGTACATGTATTCCACCGGAGTCAAAATCGTTTCGGTCAGGTCTTCTGCCTCAACAAAATCGTTGTCGATTGCCATAAAGGAGAATGAGGCGTTGTACTCTACCACGCCGCTGTTGGGGTTGTCGCCGATGATGGTTTCTGGGTAGCCGCCTTCGGTGTAACCAAAAGTGCCGTCTTCCAGGGTGTTTGCCAGGTACACATCGTAGCGGTCATCGCCCCCGGCGTCTTCATCTCCCGGCGGGGCTGTCCAGCCCAGGTATTCGATTTCCGCCCACCAGGCATATTCCATCGCCCGGGCGACTTCTTCAACGAAGTCGGGGTGTTGGTTGCCGTTGGCGTCCGCGGTGGGGACGGCATCTGTCCCGGAAGTGGTGTAGTGGATGCGGAAATGCTCGGTGTCCAAGGTCTGGGGATTGCCGCTCAAGCTGGGACGATCCCCCTCACTGGGGCTGTCCCCCGGCGCGCCGAAATCCACATCCGGCAGATTCTGGGAGGATAGGCG